>JBJOJI010000036.1:0-10616 GCA_046046665.1 Actinomycetota bacterium | reverse complement strand
CTGCTGCACCCGATACCCCCAAGCCGGATTATATTGAAAACATTTTTCAGCTGATGCGGCTGGTGAGTAATGCTGACGCCATTCAGTTTTTTGAGGAAGCGTATCAGCAGTGTACGATCAGGTATGGTGACCTGAAAAAGCAGCTGGCAGAAGACATGGTTACTTTTATCAGTCCGATTCGTGAAAAAGCAGAGAATATCCGGAATGATAAAAAGTATTTTGGTTACTTTTATCAGTCCGATCCGCGAAAAAGCTGAAAACATCCGGAATGATAAAAAGTACCTGAATGAGGTCATGTTTATGGGAGCTGAAAAGGCCAGAACGAGTGCTGTTGCTACCATGGAATTGGTAAGAGAGGCAATGGGTTTGGTATATTCAAAATGAATCAGTACTTTGTTCGCCCCGGTTAACCATATCTGAATAAAATAGTATGTCCAAAGCAAGAAAACCAAAACATGTAGCCATTGCCGGTAATATCGGTGCGGGCAAGACAACCTTAACAGAAATGCTGAGTAAGCATTATCGCTGGATACCACAATTTGAGGATGTGGACCAGAACCCGTATCTCTATGATTTTTATGAAGATATGCCACGATGGAGTTTTAACCTGCAGATCTATTTCAACTACCTCGGCGAGAGTCGGCGACTCCAGTTCGCCAATTCTTTGTTTAGGTGCCGGCAACGGATTAGGCTGCCATGCCCTTGTATCTACTGGGATTCCGGCATTCACCGCACCAACTTCTGACTTAAGGCCATTCAAATAGTTGGTGGCAAAGTTCGAAGAACGAGTTTTTACTGCACTCGAAAGAAGTTGTTTGCTCTTACGCTTTGCCGCCCGCGAAATGATGATTGAAACTACAAAAATCGTGGAAAAAATAAACGTAACAATCCAATAAAAAATTTGCGACACAGCCCCATAAATTGACGCAATTGTTGCCGCCAATGCAAAAAACGCGATAGTTGTGAAAATTCTTCGGGTGAGGGTGAGTCGATAATTTTGCTCTGCGATGGATGAAATCTTGTTGACCGAAGACGTTTTTTTGATGTCTCGAATTTCACCGCGCACAACTTTAGCGGTGCTTCGCTCAACTTGGCGGTCTTCACTGCGCTTGAACCATGAGGGTACAAATACCCCCACCCAAAGCCCGGCGATGATGAGAAGCATCAGTCCACCCGAGCCGTTGAAATTCATAAGTTAAACGCTATGAGTTGAATTGCTACTGTTCGGCCATTTAAAGAGGTGTGTTTTGGAGTTACTTTTTCAGCTTTTAAATGGATAGCTAATGCGAGGCACTTTGCCGTTGATAAATCTGTTGAGTATTCCACGCGGAACCTCTTCAAAAGTTAAGGCAAATATGTAGTGATCTCGCCAGTCACCGTTAATGTGAATGAAGCGTTCCTTTAGTCCTTCGTACCTGAAACCTAGCTTTTCTACTACTCGAAGCGAAGCGGTGTTTTCTGGGCGAATGGCAATCTCAATTCGATGCAACCCAACGATATTCAATAGATAATCAGAAACCAATGCCACAGCTTTAGGCATGATTGACTTGCCGGCCACTTCAGGGGAAATCCAATAGCCAAGAATGCAGCTGCCTACGGAACCAAAAAGAATATTGGAAACATTTAGTTGACCAACAACTTGACCGCGATACTCAATCACCAAAGGTAAGCCCTGTTGATGTTTCATTTGCTTCAGCAGACCGCGAATCTGACCTTTGAAATCGAACGAATTTGGACCCTGGGGATTTGTTGCCTCCCAGGGCTTTAACCACGGTCTGTTTCCAAGCACCAATTGCTCCAATTTTTTTGCATCGCGTAATTTAACAACGCGAACCACAAGTTCTTCGTGAGTGAGAGCAAAAGTAGAAGCCACGATGGCAAGATTAGTGCCATGAACAACAAAGATGTCGCAGGCGAGAAAAAGGCGCTTAGGTCAGCAATCGCTGCAGCCAGAACCTCGCGTTCATACAATCCAGAATTTGCAACCGCATTTAATGTTCACTTAGCCGAGCTGTGTCTATTGAACGGCGTCAGAAGAGTTGCCTGCTATCTGCCATATGGCAGCGAGCCTGACGTTGAACTGTTTGTGGATTGGGCTCTGGAGAATGAGATCGAGGTCTTGATGCCGGTGGTGCGAACCGATGGCGATCTTGATTGGGTCGTCTTTGACGGGTCCACTAAAAAAGGTGAGCTTGGTTTCCTAGAGGCCGCTGGGCCAACCGGTACTACCGCCAACGTAGATATGGCAATCATTCCCGCACTGGCAATTAGCAAATCTGGAATCCGTCTTGGTAAAGGTAAAGGTTTCTACGACAGAGCCTTGCCAAAGTTTGCTCCAGCCCCTTCGGTAGTTGCCGTAATTTTTGAAGAAGAGTTGCTTGACCTTATACCTGCCGAACTTCACGATTACCCTGTGGATGCCGCGGTAACCCCCGCCGGCATTACAAAGTTCTCAAACCGGTTAAAATAGAAGTGTGCCTACCTACTCATACGCTTGCAAACAGTGCGAGCACAGCTTTGATATTCAGCAAGCGCTAAGCGAAGCTTCTCTTACCGTGTGCCCCGAGTGTGGCGGCGAACTTCGCAAAGTATTCGGCCAAGTGGGCGTAACTTTCAAAGGCAGCGGTTTTTACCGCAACGATTCTGGTGCTGGTTCCAAAAAAAGCGATTAGCTTTTAGGGCTATCCCCAATGAGGCGGCTTGTCTTGGCGAAGTCTCATATCGTTTGAATCGCCGCGGTCACCCCAGGCTTGATCTGAATCTTCAAACGCCTTGTCGTTCTCATCAAATAGCGGAAGCGGGCGCTTTGCTACCTGCATACCAAGCTGTTCGGCAATTCGAATTGCCACCGCCTGAGGATCGGAGAACAGTTCAAAACTGTAAACCCTGATGTATTTCCACCCCATGGCCGTTAATAGCCCTGGTCGAATTCGGAATTTCTCAGTACGGTTCTGACCAGGAATAGACCAGTCTGGTTCGATGACTGCAGAATTCTTGGCGAAAGACACCACAAGTGGCAGTTCGTTTGAATAAGTCTCATCAACTCTTGCACCCAGCTTTTTTAATCTGAGGCTTAGGTCGGCGAGCATTGGATCATTTGCCTTGTTTGCCGGCTGAGAGTTTGTAGCCGTTGCAGCAAGTAAATCCTTAAGTAGAGTTGCGCCGTTGGTGAGTCTGTCAGTTGGCACGTCTTCGCTGCCAAAACAGCTCACTACCGTTATCTGGTGCCGAGCACTCACCAGCAGATTGGCTAGGTACCGGCGGCCATGCTCCTGGCTCAACTGGCCAAAGCTTGAAAGTACAGCCCCGTGCGAGGTACGCCCAAAACCAAGTGAAAAAATAACCCGATCAGCGATTCGATGCGTCAGGTCAGCCAGCGGCGTGACCTCAAATTTTTCGCGACCATGAGTTTCAAAAAACTCTGCCAAATTTGGCCTAAGTTGGATTCCAGCTTTTACAGCCGAACGAATTCGCTCAGCATGCATAACCGATGCGCTGGCAACCAAGAGTGATTGCTGCGGGTGCCAGAGAGCGTGATTAAAGATTAACTCAACCACGTGATTTAGTTCCGCATCAAGACTCTCGGTGGCACCTTCAATGGTGGTTTTTGCACGATTTTCTTCAAGCACAAGTTCAAGATTGAATGACTTTTCGCCCTGGTACTCTGAGGCAGTTGGCACAAATTGAATTCTGTTCTGGTAGAACTCACGATTGATCAACTCGCCCAGGGCAGGGCTGGTGGCGCGGTAGCTTCGACGCAGTGTTTCCACTCCAAACGCACGGCGAACCTCGTCAAAAATTGATGGCACTTCAAATTCACGCCCCAAAGGGGTTGGCCGAGATTCAATTTCGAAGCCAACGGGTGCGGCAACGGCATCGTCACCAAAGGCTATAACTTGAGCTGAGCGCTTCAACGCCGAAAGGTTCTCTGCCACGCTCGTGCCGGCAGCGTCTAGCACCAAGAGGCAGTCGTATTCTGCTTTTGGGGAAAGTTGCGATGCTACTTGGAACGGCGAAACCAGAACTACAGGGGCAATCACTGGCCAAATACTAGGAGCAACCTGGGCCAGCGCCTGCAGGCTGGCAGTTCTAGCTCTTAGCAGATCTTTCAGCGCTGAAGCCTGTGCCGGGTTTTCAGTTAAAGCAGTTTTCCAACGAAGAGCCGCTTCGTGGGCAACGGTTTTTGCACCCATCGCAATTTGCGCCTCGTAAGCCGCCCTAAATCTAAGTTCATTTGATTCAATTTGTTTTGGCGTGTAGTTCAAAACAGATGAATCACGAGAAACCAGGCTCTCAAGTGCCGATTGCCACCAAGCCTGCTCTAGCTCCAATGCGATTTGTTCTTTGGTGGTGTGTAACTTACCAAGGTCTCTTGCAAGAGGGGCCAATCCAGCTGCACGAAGTTTAGTCATTACCAATGACCTATCTCCCAAGTTGGCAAGTGCATCGGTATCTTCGGCTAAAGATTGCAGTTTTAGTTTCAGTTCACGAAGCGAAAGTCCCAAAAGTGAAGTTGGGTTATATTCCTCATCGAGGTGAAATTGCAGTTTTTCTAAATCTGCAACAAAGCCTTGGTAGGCAACTAGGGCGTCGTTGATCCCAAGCGGAACTTGAGGCGAGGTTGAAATAGAACAGTACTTTTGCCAAAGTTCCCGCTGCTCAGCAATTGCGCTTAGCGAAGCGTGCATGTCGCTTACGTGCATGCCAGCACGTAGATACTCTTTGGCAAGTTTCTTAAGCCTGCGACGATTTCCACCTGACATTTGATTGCGTTCCCCACCCTTACGCGGAGCAGTGGCGGCAATTAGTTCTGTCAGCGGGCGATCGAATACATCGGAAACGAATTTATCTAGAGTCTCGCGAATGCCAACGAAAAGTCGAAGATAGGCGCCCCAATCTTCTACAGTTTCAGCGGCCTTGAAATTTACCTTGGTAGTGAATTCGTTTAGTTGCTCGGCAAGTTTTGGAAAGGTCTCAATGTGCAATTTTTTTGCGGTTCCAATGGTCAATTCAACTTGGGCTGGTGACTCAAACCTGGCTTGATACCAGGCGCTGTCTTGAGGGCCAAACTTAAATTCACCAAGGTCGTAGGCCTCGTGCAATAACTGCAGAGCGGATGATTTATCTACTGTTGCCAGTAATTTATCCTCAGGAATTCTGGCGCTGGTCAAGGCCGGCTTAGTCATAGCGCTGAGGTTTGACAATTCACGTAGAACTCTGGCTACCGATACACCCAAGGTGGAATCAGTGGCATTTAGTGAATCAAAGTACTTATCTAATTCCAGCTCGGCAGCTATACGCTCGGCCCTAACCAACTCAACTGAATCAGGCAAAGCTTTCTCATTGCGAGAAATGGCAGAAACAACATCAACCCAGGTGGACTCAGCTCTGATACCCAATCCGTTTAGACCTACAGCCGTAAACCGGTCGGCAAGCTCAGCCAAAGTTTGCTCTCGTGGTGCAACTACTAAGACCCGCTTGCCGTTGTGAACCAAGCCAGACACTACGTTTACGACTGTTTGTATGTATCCACAACCAGGCAGGGTTTCAACTGCAAAGCTCTGCGAGGCAAGTGCGCGGCTAACAATTCGCATTTGGGTTGCGTCGGCGTCTACCACAAGGTTGAGTTCAGGAATATCAAGGTCTGCTAAGCCTTGGCTAGGTTCACCGAGCAATGCATCGATGAGTGGGTTACTTTGGCCATCAATGTCGGCAAGTAATTCTGAAACCACCGTGGTGAAGTTTGAAATAATCAGGATGCGCTTTATATCTAAGTTTGCGGTGTCACCACAAAGGTTAGCCAGGTAGTTCAAGACGGTTACAGGAATCAGGTCAGAGCTTTCGTTCTGCCTGGCCAGCAATTCAGATTCTTGAAGTTTGATTCCATAGCAAGCGTCCAGCGCCGCAACCAGGGCCGGGTTAACCTGAGGCTCGCCATCCAAGGCAATTTCGTAATCGTCGGCTTTTTTTACTAAAGAAATTGGCCAAAGCAATATCGGGATATTTAAATCAAAACCATCGGCCTCAAAATTGGCTACGCCACCAACTAGGTGAAGTGTTGAAATACCAAATTGGCTGCTTATGCGATCAGCTTTGGTCTTAATGCGGCGGGCCGATGACAGTGCTCTAGAAAAAGCCAGTGGGTCACGAACAATATTGGATAAAAGTGTTTGCCTGCCGGTAATGAATTGTGAGAATCCGCCCGGGTGACTGCGCTCAAGGTCTATTTGCCCAAAGGAATTGGTTTCAAAGTTAGTGAGTGGGTTGGTTACGCCAATGGCGCGAATTTCTTGCTGCCACTTAGTCCACTGTTCCTTAGCCACCATGGGAAACAGCCTAACTTTTGTAATTCAATTACAGACTTAGGCGCACTGGCTTACCGGGTTGCCACCTAGGCGCAATGGTGCCCCCGAGAAGAATCGAACTTCCGCACATGGTTTAGGAAACCACTGCTCTATCCACTGAGCTACGAAGGCGTGCCCTGCAAATATACCGTGCCGGATTACGCGGCTTGAGCGAGTGCCAGATATGGATCCCATTCTGGCTCAAAACGTTCGGCTCCTCTGACCATCCAAATGGTTCCTGCCGGCATCCTTGGTGCAAAACTCAAAGTCCAACCCATTTCATGAAGAGTCTTGTCTCCTTTTTTGTTGTTGCATTTCAAACAACAGGCAACAAGGTTCTCCCAGGTATCTTTTCCTCCCCTAGATTTTGGTTGAACGTGATCAATGGTGTTAGCCGATGCCCTGCAATAGGCGCATCGATGTGAGTCGCGTCGCAAGACTCCTCTTCTGGAAACGGGAATGAG
Organism: Actinomycetota bacterium; assembly: GCA_046046665.1. Lineage (GTDB taxonomy): Bacteria > Actinomycetota > Actinomycetes > Actinomycetales > Microbacteriaceae > Rhodoluna. The sequence continues at coordinate 3,808 of JBJOJI010000036.1, read as the reverse complement.
ACGGCTGCCTGGAATACGTACATAACGGGAAAGCAGAATGACAGATGGCAACTGATATTCACCATTTGCGCTGTGAACCTTAAGCTCATTTGACCCGGCTAACACGGTGGCTTTTTGGTTCAACACCAAAATTAGAGCTCGTTTAAATGAAACAACGGCCAATGGTTCATAGCCTGCGTTCAAAACTAGCGTTCGCATAAATCCCCTTTCGAAACCGCCCACACGGATTGTGGGCCTTCGTTTTGGAACCAACTACCTACCTAAACAGGGCAATAAAAAAGCGCCGTCAAAAATGACAGCGCTTTAAGAGAGCGATTGTTGCAGTTGTTGACAACAGATTTCTGCACGACGGCTCTGACTCACGTGCTTGGTTGGCACACAAATCAATGTCATTTCAGAATCCTTAACAATCAGTAGATGGAACCTGTTGTCAGATTACGCCTGAGTCGAAGCCAAGACCAGATTAAGAGGGTGTGTTTTGATGAAGATTTGGTTACCTTATTGAGGAAACTAGGCAGGTTTGAATACTAAGTGCCCAAACGCATGAAGTAGACATTGCTTGAGAAAATAGGTGCAAGTTTTACCCTGTCACCAGGTCTTGGTGCATGGTAGAAATTGCCATTACCGGCATAAATTCCGTTGTGGCTACTGTCATTCCACATCACGATGTCACCCGGAAGCGCGTCCTCGGGTTTGATGATGATTCCTAGACGCTTCTGCGCGTAAACACTGTGTGGCAAGGCAATTCCAAATTGAGAGAACACGAAAGCCACATATCCAGAACAGTCGAAACCGCCGGGTGTTGAACCACCGAACACATAAGGGGTGCCAACGTATTTTGCCGCCACCTTAAGAATTGTGGCCCCATCAAGCTGGCTATAAGGAGGGTTCTGCACATAGTCGGCAGCGGTTGGGCCGCTGTAGGTGCGGTAGTTATTCAAGGTTTCTTGGCGGGCAATTTCATCGGCATCTGCAGATTTGTATTGGCCACGCGAAAACTTGACCGTATTAACGGCAGCAACGGTTAGGTTCTGGGTGCCTTCCGATGCGGCCAAAGCTTGGGCATCGGTGGTGGTGAATCTAGACATGGCTGCAACATCTGGATTGTATGCATAGGCCGGTAAGGCGAATGTTGCAAAGAGACCCGATGCGATTGACATGGTGACAGTGTTTCTGAATGGTCGGCGCGAATAAAAAGGAACTTTTTTGGCTGCGCGAACTACATATGAAGAGCCACTCGCGGTTTCTTGTTTTTGGGTAGCAAAGAACTCGGCGTCGCGCTTTGCCAACTTCTTGGCATGACGACGCTCGGCGCGAGAAAGACGTGCCTTCTCGGCTTCGCGAATTGATCGGCGGCTGCGCAATTCGAAGGACTCGAGAACGTTCACTTGAACGTCAGCGCGATACCTGCCTTTAGCTTTTTCTGCCAAAACTAGAACCTCCGGTTTTCGGTTGGCAACAGATTTGAGTTTACCCCAGGAGCTCGTGAGGGTCAGGTTGTAAGTAAAGTAGGCGGGAAATACTCAGAAAACTTCCAAATTAGGGTCTGGCGCCCAGTAAACGCCTAGAAAAGCCTAAGTAGACTGTGGGTATGCCTGAAATCAACATTCCTGCCGAATTCCTGCCTGTAGACGGTCGTTTTGGCTGCGGACCATCAAAGGTTCGCCCTGCTCAACTGACCGCATTTATCGCTGAAGGCGCCAAATTAATGGGCACCTCGCACCGCCAAGCTCCGGTGAAGAACCTGGTCAAGCGTGTGCAGGAAGGCCTAATGGAGCTATTTCATAACCCCGCTGGCTATGAGATTGTGCTGGGCAACGGTGGCTCGACCGCATTTTGGGATGCAGCTGCTTTTTCGATGGTCGAGAAGAAAGCTCAAAACCTGGTTCACGGCGAGTTCGGCGGCAAGTTTGCCAGCGCACTAACTAACCCATGGCTGGAAAAACCAACAGTAATTAACGGAGAGCCCGGTTCAAGGCTAGAACTTAAGGCTGAGGCCGGGGTTGATTCTTATGCTTACGCCCAAAACGAGACTTCAACCGGTGTGGTTACCCCAGTCAAGCGTGTTGCTGGGGCAGATGCCGGCGCTTTGATGTTCACCGACGCAACATCAGCCGCTGGTGGAATTGATTTTGACGCAACTGAAACAGACGTCTATTACTTTGCTCCACAGAAAAACTTTGCATCTGACGGTGGCCTTTGGTTTGCCTTAATGTCTCCTGAGGCCATCGAGCGCACCGAACGCATATCAAAAACAGACCGCTACATCCCAGAGTTTCTGAGTGTAAAAACCGCTATCGATAATTCTCGATTGAATCAAACGCTTAACACTCCGGCAATTGCAACTTTGTTCTTCTTGGCAGAACAAATTGACTGGATGAACGCAAACGGCGGGCTAGCTTGGGCTGACCAGCAGACCAAGGCTGCCTCTGATCACCTTTACTCGTGGGCAGACGCATCAGCATTTGCCACACCTTTTGTGACAAACCCAGAGCACCGCTCGCAAGTAGTTGTAACAATTGATTTTGATGAAGCCATCCAGGCAACTGAAATTTCAAAGGTTCTTCGCGAAAATGGAATTGTTGATGTCGATTCTTATCGCAAGCTGGGCCGAAACCAACTTCGTGTTGCCACATTCACCGCAACAGACATTGAAGACGTGAAGAAACTCACCAAGGCAATTGACTTTGTTGTTGGAGAGCTCGCGTAGGCTGAGCCAAATGAGGTTCTACGTAAAAGATGCTGAGCGAAAGCCAGACCCGGCGCCGGTAAAAGCCAGCGCTAGGGTTGCCATCTTGGTGGGGCTAGTCTTGTGGGTTCTTGCCTTTGCCGCGTGTCTTCTTAATCTTGAGGCCCTTGCGTCGGCGCAAAAATCTTGGTGGCTTGCGACCTGTGTCTTCGGAATCGTCCTTGGCATCTTCGCCTTCTTCAAGGTTCGCAACCGCTAACTGAACATCATCTTCAGCAGAGTCTTCAAGATTGGTGCCGTCTGAATCGGATTCATCAGCAGAATCTTCATCTAGATCATCATCTGAATCTTCGCTATCTTCAGCCTCCTCGGCATCAAGCGCAGCCTGCTTCTCTAGCTCAATCTGTAACGCCTTGTAATCGGCCAAACGCTCAGACCACGGAACCCAATCTGGAGCCACCAATGAGTCTGGTCCGGGCAAAAGAACGATCTCAGAAATAGTTGCGGCATCCGACTTATTTCCCTGATAAACGGTTACTGACCAGCGCCAACCAACGTACCCTTTTTGATTATTCTCGAAAATAAAAGTGGCCACGCCACCCTCTTCTTCAAAAACTTCGATAAAGTTGCCGACTTTGTTGCGACCGGCAGCCTCGATCAGCGAGGTGCGTGCGAAATCTTTTTGCTCTAGTGCAGGTGACTTAGGCATCTAGCTCATCGGCCAACTTGCGAAGCAAGCTTGCGATCTTCTTGCCGTTAGAAGACTCTGGATACTTGCCATGCTTTAGGCCACCACCTAGGTGGTCTAGAAGGCGAATAAGGTCTTCAACAATGATGGCCATCTCGTCTGCGGGCTTCCGACCTCGCGCAGCAAGACTAACTGGGGCATCTAGAACACGCAAAGACATAGCCTGAGCACCCCGCTTGCCATCAACCACGCTGAACTCAACGCGGCTACCTGGCTTAATTGAAGTGGTGCCAGCTGGCAGGGCACTGATGTGTAGGAATACCTCGGCACCTTCGTCAGATGCGATGAAACCAAAACCCTTGTCTTCGTCGAAGAACTTGACTTTGCCGGTTGGCATGGAGACCTCTTTCGTAAATCCAAGTTCTTATTTT
>JBJOJI010000081.1:0-2586 GCA_046046665.1 Actinomycetota bacterium | reverse complement strand
TCATACCCTGAACGATGATTCGCGAGTTTTCGTTTAGAAAAATAGCCATTTCTTTATTCCTTCTCGCGCTTAGCGGTTCGCGAATTCAGCAGCCTTGTCGGCAGCTTCATCCATGGTCTCAACGACGGTTACTAGTGGGTGAGCGGCGTCGGCAAGAATGCGACGACCCTCAAGAACGTTGTTTCCATCTAGGCGAACAACTAGTGGCTTGGTTGCCTTGTCACCAAGGGTCTTTAGCGCACCAACGATTCCATTTGCAACGGCGTCACAGGCGGTGATTCCACCGAATACGTTTACGAAAACGCTCTTTACCTGTGGGTCGTTCAAGATAACGTCAAGACCAGCAGCCATAACTTCAGCTGAAGCACCACCACCAATGTCAAGGAAGTTTGCTGGGCGTACCTTGCCGTGCTTCTCACCGGCGTAAGCCACAACGTCAAGAGTTGACATCACTAGACCAGCACCGTTTCCGATGATGCCTACTTCGCCATCAAGCTTCACGTAGTTCAAGTCCATTGCTTTTGCCTTGGCCTCAAGTGGGTCTAGTTCGTCGCGCTCCATCGCTTCGCGTTCGTGACGGAACTCTGCGTTGTCATCTAGTGAGACCTTGCCATCAAGGGCAATGACATCACCGGCAGAGCTAAGAATTAGCGGGTTAACTTCAACCAGGGTTGCGTCTTCTTTTACGAACACTTCGTAAAGCTTTACAAACACCGGTGCAACTTTGGCAGCAATTTCATCATCGAAACCACCCTGCTTAGCAATGCTCAATGCAGTTGCAAAATCAATACCCTTGGTTGCATCTACTGGCACCTTTGCCAATGCCTCTGGGCGCTCTTCTGCAAGCTGCTCAATTTCCATTCCACCCTCAACGCTGCAAAGCGAAAGGAAAGTGCGGTTTGATCTGTCAAGTAAAACTGAGAAGTAGAACTCTTTTTCAATTGACGCACCCTGAGCAACCATTACGCGCTTCACGATGTGGCCCTTGATGTCTAAGCCAAAGATGTTCTTTGAAAGTTCTTTTGCTTCTTCTGGAGATTTGGCAACCTTTACGCCACCAGCTTTTCCACGGCCACCGGCTTTAACCTGAGCCTTTACAACTACAACTCCACCGATCTTGGCAGCTGCTGCCTCAACCTCTTCTGGGGTGTCTGCAGTGATTCCCTGCAGTACTGGTACACCGTAGGCCTCGAACATGTCTCGGGCCTGGTACTCAAATAAATCCACTTTGATTCCATTCAGTTATCGGACAACCGTCCAATTCTAAACCTTCTGGATAGGGGCCACTTTCACCAGTAATCGCTTGACTCCCACGCTACCGAAGTGTATTTCGGCGGTCTGGCGGGCTCCTTCGCCCGCTGTGGCCACAACCTTGCCTCGGCCAAAATCTGCGTGCTCAATCATGTCGCCAACCTCTAGTTGCAGGTCGCCGTTGTTGCGCACCGATGAAATTGCCCCGTTCCAGACCTTCTTCTCTTTGGTTGAAGGCGTTCCTGCGTATCCAGCTGAGCTGCCGGCCGAAGACTCGGCCGAGCCGTAGCCTTGGGTCTCTGCTATCGATGAGCGGTATCGGGTGCTTGGTAGCCCACGGCCAGAACCAGATTCACGCCAGTCGATGAGATCTCCAGGGATCTCTTGCAGGTAGCGAGACGGGGTGGCCGACTCAGATTCACCAAAGGTGGTTCTGGTCATGGCAAGAGAAATGTGCAATTTTTTGCGAGCACGGGTAATACCCACATAGAACAGCCGGCGCTCTTCGGCCATGCCGCCAGGGGTGATAAAACTCATGCGGTGCGGAAGCAGGCCCTCTTCAATACCGGTAAGAAAAACCGCTTCGTACTCAAGACCCTTGGCCGTGTGCAGGGTCATCAGTGAAACCGTTCCGGACTCATCATCAAGCTCGTCGGCGGCGGCAACCAAGGCAACTTCGTTCAAGAAATCTGGTAAGCGGCCCTCTGGGTTATTGCGCTGAAACTCACGAGCCACAGAAACAAGTTCTTCTAGGTTTTCAACGCGCGCTTCATCTTGCGGGTCTTTGCTGTTGCGCAGCGATTCCAGCAGCCCTGTTCTGTCAAGCACTGCTCGAAGAATTACATCAACCTGCTCGTTTGGAATCATGGCTTCAAGGTTGTCCATTAGTTCGGCAAGCTGATTTACTGCCCCGGTTATCTTTGGGCCAAAACCAAGGTCGCTAACGTGTGACAAAACTTGACGCACCGATAAGCCGTTCTTTTGGGCATAGCTTGCTATTTGCGTTTCAGAAGCATCACCAATACCGCGCTTTGGCACGTTCAGAATTCGGCGAGTGGCAAGATCGTCTCGGGTGTTGGCAATAGCAACCAGGTAGGCCATAGCATCTTTAATTTCTTGACGCTCGTAGAACTTAGTGCCGCCAACGACGCGATACGGAATGCCTGAGCGAATGAAAATGTCTTCAAGTGCGCGAGTCTGCGAGTTAGTGCGATAGAAAACTGCAATGTCTCTAAAGGCAAGTGCGTCATCACCTTCTGACTTGCTGTGCAGCTTGGTTATTTCATCTGCAATGAACTGTGCTTCGTCGTGCGCTGAATACCCGGTGTAGCCAAC
>JBJOJI010000035.1:0-10602 GCA_046046665.1 Actinomycetota bacterium | reverse complement strand
CCGCAACCGAAACCGCGATCGCTACCGCGACCGCGATAACCGCGGTCGTCGCGGCGGCAACGGAGGTCAACAAGATGAGATTGAACCGGAAATCTCTCCAGATGAGGTGCTAGTTCCTGTTGCAGGAATCTTGGATGTTCTAGATAACTACGCGTTCGTGCGCACCAGCGGTTACCTGCCTGGTCCAAACGATGTTTACGTTTCACTTGGTCAGGTTAAGAAGTACAACTTGCGCAAGGGTGATGCAGTTGTTGGTTCAATTCGTCAACCTCGCGAAGGCGAAGGCCAGGGTCGTTCAAAGTTCAACGCCATCGTGCGCATTGAATCAATTAACGGTCTTACCGTTGAGCAGGCTGCAACTCGCGTTGAGTTCGGCAAGCTAACTCCGCTTTACCCGCAGACTCGTTTGCGTCTTGAGACTGAGCCAAACAAGCTGAGCACTCGAATCATTGACCTTGTTTCACCAATCGGTAAGGGCCAGCGCGGTCTTATCGTTTCGCCACCTAAGGCTGGTAAGACTTTGGTGCTTCAAGCTATAGCTAACTCAATCGCTGTAAACAACCCTGAAGTTCACCTAATGGTTGTCTTGGTTGACGAGCGCCCTGAAGAAGTCACAGACATGCAGCGCACCGTTAAGGGCGAAGTTATTGCATCAACTTTTGACCGCCCTGCAGAGGACCACACCACAGTTGCCGAGCTTGCAATCGAGCGCGCTAAGCGTTTGGTTGAACTTGGCCACGACGTTGTAGTTTTGCTTGACTCAATTACTCGTTTGGGTCGCGCGTACAACTTGAGTGCACCTGCATCAGGCCGAATTCTTTCTGGTGGTGTTGACTCATCAGCTCTTTACCCACCAAAACGTTTCTTTGGTGCAGCCCGAAACATTGAAGATGGCGGATCGCTAACGATTCTTGCTACAGCACTTGTTGAGACCGGTTCAAAGATGGATGAGGTTATCTTCGAAGAGTTCAAGGGAACCGGAAACATGGAGCTTCGTTTGTCTCGCTCACTTGCAGACAAGCGCATCTTCCCTGCGGTTGATGTAAACGCTTCGGGTACCCGCCGTGAAGAAATGTTGATGAGCCCCGATGAAACCAAGATTGTTTGGAAGCTTCGCCGTGCTCTTGCAGGTCTTGAGCAGCAGCAGGCTCTTGAGCTTGTGCTTAGCCGCCTAAAAGAGACCTCATCAAACGTTGAGTTCCTAATGCAGGTTCAAAAATCAATGCCAGTTCCAACCGGTTCTGACTCGGAGTAATTAATTGCTCTCATCGGTCCAACCTTTATTAGCGGAGCACACTGAGCTTCAGACCAAGTTGTCTGACCCAGCGTTGCACGGTAATCCTGCTTTAGCCAAAAAACTCAATCGTCGCTACGCCGAGTTGAGTGCAATCGTCGCAGCGTACAACCAGGTGTTGTCGCTGACCGAAGACCTGAAGGCTGCAAAAGAGCTGGCAAAAGAAGATGAGATGTTCGCCGAAGAAGCAACTCTTAACGAAGAGCGACTGATTGCTGCACAAGAAAAACTTCGCCGTCTGCTGATTCCTCGCGATCCAGACGATGGCCGTGATGTCATTATGGAAATCAAGGCCGGTGAAGGTGGTGCAGAATCTGCGCTATTCGCAGCCGACCTACTTCGCATGTACATCCAGTACGCCAACTCAAAAGGCTGGAAAACTGAAGTTCTAGACAAGAACGAATCCGATCTTGGCGGAATTAAAGACATTCAGCTGGCCATCAAGGGAAACTCTTCTGATCCTGCTCAAGGCGTGCATGCACACCTCAAGTATGAAGGCGGCGTTCACCGTGTTCAGCGCGTTCCGGCAACTGAGACTCAAGGTCGAATTCACACCTCAGCTGCCGGTGTTCTTGTGTTCCCAGAAGTAGATGAACCCGAAGAAGTAGAGATCAGCCAGAACGATTTGCGAATTGATGTTTATCGTTCTTCTGGACCGGGTGGGCAGTCTGTTAACACCACGGACTCTGCTGTTCGCATCACGCACTTGCCAACCGGTATCACCGTGGCCATGCAAAATGAAAAATCCCAGTTGCAAAACCGTGAAGCAGCAATGCGTGTTCTACGTGCGCGAATTCTTGCTGCTCAACAAGAAGCAATTGAGGCAGAGCAGTCTGCGGCTAGAAAGTCTCAGGTGAAGTCTGTGGACCGTTCCGAACGCATTCGAACCTACAACTACCCAGAAAACCGAATTGCCGATCACCGCACCGGATACAAGGCCTATAACCTTGACGCGGTGATGGACGGGGCTCTAGAGCCTGTAGTGCAATCGGCAATTCAGATGGATGAGGAATCTCGTCTAGCAGCGCTCGGCGACGAAAAGAAATAAGTCAATGTTGCTGCGCGAACTGGTTGTGCACGCTACAGAACGATTCAAAGAATCGGGAATTGACTCGGCTGAGGTTGACGCCCAGCTGCTGGCAGGTCACCTCTTAAGTCTTTCGCGTGGTGAAGTTCAAAGTGAAATGATTCGCGGCGCAGAACTAAGTGAAGCGCAAGCAGAAAAACTTACAGAAATGTTTGGCCGACGGCTGCTTCGCGAACCGCTTCAGCACATCACCGGCGTTGCCTATTTTAGAAACTTAGAACTTGCAGTGGGTAGGGGAGTATTCACCCCAAGGCCTGAGACAGAATTTGTGGCTCAACTTGCAATTAATGCACTGAATGCCGCCACGTCTGAATCCCCAATAGCAATTGATTTGGGCACCGGTTCGGGTGCCATCGCTTTGGCTATGGCTACCGAGGTAAATCACTCACGAGTCTTTGCGGTGGAAAAATCAAATGAAGCTTTTCCTTTTACCCAGCAAAACTTTCAGAAGTATTCAGCTGCCTCGGCAACTCTAGTGCTGGGTGACTTGGCTGATGCGTTTCAAGAATTTGATGGAACGGTTTCTGTGGTTGCATCAAACCCGCCCTATATTCCGCTAGACGCTGTGCCACGCGATATCGAAGTCAAATTGCATGACCCCCAAATTGCCCTTTACGGCGGGGCCGATGGAATGCAGGTGATGCGCTTGGTATCGCAAAGCGCAAAGCGATTGTTGCTGCCAGGCGGAAGTCTTGTAGTTGAGCACGCAGACTCTCAAAGCAATCAGGTGTGTGAACTACTATTGGCAGATGGGTGGAACAACGTGCTCTCGCACAAAGATCTAACCGGCCGTGACCGCGCGGTAACCGCAACAAAGTAAAGTTTTCAAAGAGAGGGGCAGGTCAAATGACTAATCGCATTTACGACTGCTCCCTTGACACAGATCTACTAACCGGCATGCGTCTTGCCAAGGTTTCGCTTGGTCGCAACGAGCTTGCAGTAATTCCTACTGATACCGTCTACGGCGTTGCCGCCGATGCGTTCTCGCCTGAGGGAGTTAGGTCACTGCTTGCCGCCAAGGGCCGTGGCCCACAGTCGCCACCGCCGGTTCTAATCGGAACCCTGCAAACAATGCATGCGCTTGCCGAAGTGGTTCCAGACATCGCCAATAAGTTGGCCCAAACATTTTGGCCTGGCGCCCTAACCATGATTTTCAAGGCGCAATCTTCGCTCACCTGGGATCTTGGTGAAACCAAGGGCACCGTGGCCCTTCGAATGCCAGACCACAAGATTGCATTGGCTTTGCTTCAAGAAACCGGGCCGCTGGCCGTTTCAAGTGCAAATCTAACTGGGCAACCAGCGGCAACCACCTGCCAGCAGGCAGAAAGCTACCTGGGTGACAGCGTTGCTGTTTATCTGGATGGCGGAAACAGTCCAAAGGGTGAAGCATCCACAATTCTGGATATGACGCAGTTGCAAGACTCTTACGATGCCGATGGTAATTTGACCACCACAGGCAAAATCAAAATTGTAAGAAATGGCGCACTCAGTGCCGACAAGATCAGATCAATTGCTGGCGACCTTTTGTTGGAAGGAATTTAGCCAGTGCGCGCATATCTTTTGATGACGCTAATCGCAGCGGTGGTTACATTTTTCGGAACATTCGGTGTTTTGAAAATTGCCCATAAATACAAGATCTATCCACAAATTCGCTCACGCGATGTGCACACCAAACCAACGCCAAGGTTGGGCGGTATTGCCATGTTTGCCGGCTTTCTTGTAACCGCAGTAATTGCCGGCTTGCTTGGTTGGTTCAAGAGCGTTTATGCAGACCCAATCCACATCGTGGCAATTGTCTCGGCGGCTTTTGTGATCACCTTAATTGGGTTTCTAGACGACTTATACGATCTCGACTGGAGCCTAAAGTTAGCTGGTCAATTTGTTGTCGCCGGAATTTTGGCCTGGCAAGGGGTTCAAATTGTTTCGTTGCCCATAGCTGGCTTGACCATCGGAAGTTTTGGAATTTCGTTTCTAGCCACGGTCTTCCTGGCAGTGTTGGTGATGAACGCGGTGAACTTTATCGATGGACTAGACGGTTTGGTGGCCGGGGTTGTCTTAATTGGTACCGGGGTATTCTTTGCCTATAGTTACCTGCTGGCCAAGCAGACCTCGCCGACTAACTATTTCAACCTGTCGTCACTTATCTCGGCCATTGTGATCGGCATGTGTTTGGGATTCCTTCCCTATAACTGGCACCGGGCAAAAATCTTCATGGGAGACTCGGGTGCGATGTTGCTGGGGCTATTAATGGCCACCTCGGCGCTTACTGTGACCGGCCAAATTGACCCTCACTCGGTTAGCCGAGGCGAGATGATTCCGGCCTTTATCCCGCTTATTTTGCCCTTAGCCATACTGATCTTGCCGCTGTTGGACTTTTCTCTGGCTGTAATTCGCCGCCTGCGGGCGGGAAAATCGCCTTTTGCGGCTGATCGGCAACACCTGCACCACCGACTTCAAGACTTTGGCCACAGCCACCTGGGCTCAGTTCTGGTGTTTTACGTCTGGACGGCCCTTATTTCGCTTAGCTGCCTACTGTTTTTCTTCATGGAGTCCTGGGCCGTGTTTATCTTCTTCCTGGTTGGTCTAGTTGGCTCGCTAACTTTCACCCTTTGGCCGCTAATTCAGCGCCGATTGAGCAGTAAAACAAAGGAATCTGCACATGTCTAAGGCCTCAAACAGCTTGTTTCGTCGCGTTTTAATTTTGGGTTCGGCTCTGACCGCCGCTATCGCGGTAATTGGCGGGGTAGTTGGCTATTTTGTAGCCGGCACCGATGGCCTAACCAGCGCTTTGATAGGGGCCGGTTTGGCCCTAGTGTTTGTTAGCTTGACTGCCTTAAGCGTTTGGTTCGGTGGCAAGCTTCCGCTGGGTGGTTTCTTCGGGCTGGTTCTAGGTGGCTGGTTGCTGAAAATTATCGGGTTCGCATTTGTGATTGCGGCTCTAAAAGATGCTGATTTTATAAATGGACCTGTACTGTTTTTTACCTTGGTAGCGGCTATCTTGGGAAGCCTCGCGGTTGACTCTGTAGCAGCACTTAAGGCGCGCATTCCCGTAATTGGCGACTAAAAGTTCCTGTTAGGATTGACGCAAGAACTTAGTAAAACTCTGGTTCTTATCCCGTTGTAAATCGCCGCAAGGCTGTCCTCAATCTTGCCCCGAAACAGGAGTCCACGCTGTTCAATTACGCACAGAGTTTGCTATTCGTAGCAGCTAGCACCGAAGAGTCAGGTGGTGGATTCCACGCCCCTTCAATCATGGAGTTTTACCCAGAGATTGTGGCCTTCGAGGGAACTCCTTTTGCGTTGAACCGAATCATGTTGATTCGCCTTTTGGTTCTAACTCTTCTAGTTGTGTTATTTGCGCTGTGGACTCGCAAGTTCCAGCAAGCAAATAAAGCCAATAACTTCGTGCCTGGCAAGTTCCAATTGATGGGTGAGATCTCACTAAATTTTGTGCGCAAGAGCATTGCCCACGACCAACTTGGTGAAAAAGACGGCGACCGATTCCTGCCGCTGCTAACCACAATCTTCTTCGTGACTCTTGGCATGAACATAACCGGAATCATTCCGGGACTAAACATTGCGGGAACATCTGTAATTGGTTTGCCAATTGTTATGGCGGCAGCTGCTTATGTGACTTTCATTTATGCAGGTGTCAAAAAGCACGGCGGCCACTTCTTTACCTCGGCTCTGTTCCCAGCAGGTGTGCCAAAGGCCTTCTACATTTTGGTAACTCCAATTGAGTTGCTTTCAACTTTCATTCTTCGCCCGGTTACTCTGGCCCTTCGTTTGACCATGAACATGATTGCTGGTCACTTGCTTTTGGTCCTGTGTTTCTCAGCAACTCAGTTTTTCTTGTTCAACGCAGAAGGCGCATTCAAGCTTTTCGGCGCCGGCACTTTTGTCTTTGGTTTTGCCTTCACTCTTTTTGAGATCTTGGTGGCATTCTTACAGGCATACGTTTTTACTCTTCTGACAACTGTCTACATTCAGTTGGCATTGGCAGACGAGCACTAAGGGCTGACGACCGTCAGTTCTAAACCACGGAAGGGAAATACAAAGTGGACGTTACAAACATCGCCGCACTAAGCGGCAACCTAGCAGTAGTTGGCTACGGCCTTGCAGCAGTGGGTCCTGGTATTGGTGTAGGTCTAGTTGTGTCAAAGACCATCGAGTCAATCGCACGTCAGCCAGAGCTCGCAGCGAAGCTACAGGTAACCATGTGGCTAGGTATTGCATTTACCGAAGCCCTAGCGCTTATTGGTCTTGCAACCCCATTCATCTTCGCTTAGTCAGTCAGGAACTTAAGCCATGATTTCAAGGATTCTCGCTAACGCAGCGGAGGGTGAGGCAGCGCCGAACCCACTGTTGCCGGCTAGCTACGATCTCCTTTGGTCTTCGGTTGTCTTTGTAATCCTGCTTGCTTTCTTCTGGTTCAAGGTTCTACCTAACTTCAAGAAGACTTTGGATGCTCGCACCGAAGCGATCGAAGGTCGTCTCGAGGCAGCTGAAAAAGCACAGGCTGAGGCTGCAGCGAAAACTGCAAACATCGAGGCCGAGCAGGCAGCTGCTCGCGCAGAGGCGTCAGAGATTCGTGAAGCAGCTCGCGCTGAAGGTGCAGTCATTTTGGCTGAACTTAAAGAGCAAGCCTCTGCTGAAGCGGCTCGCCTGACAGCAACTGCAAAGGCACAGATCGAGGCCGAGCGTCAGGCAGCACTTATTTCTCTTCGCGCAGAAGTTGGCACACTGGCCATCGACCTTGCGTCAAGCGTTGTTGGTGCAAGTCTGCAGAACGACAAAGTTGCAAGCTCAGTGGTTGACCAATTCTTGGCTGACCTAGAAGCTAGCGACAAGTCAGGCAAGAAGAACTAATGGCAAGCGCAACCAGACAGTCACTAACTGCAGCAAAGGCAGCTCTTCAGCCGCTTCTTGCTAAAGCAGATATCAAGTTCGCAGAAGAGATTTTTAGCATCGGCGCAGCCGTTGCTTCATCTACTCAATTGCGCAGCATCCTCTCGGACCCTTCCGCCGAGGCTAAGGCAAAATCAGGTGCACTCACCGCCGTGTTCGGCAAGAGTGTTTCTGCAACTGCACTTGATTTTGTGACCACACTGGTTGGCTTGCGTTGGTCAACTGGCCAAGACCTAGTGTCTGCTTTCGAGCAGGTTGCGGTTTTTGCTGTTGCTGCGATTGCCGCTGACAACAAGAATCTTGCAGCTGTTGAAAGTGAACTATTTGCTTTCAAACAGGCAGTCGATTCAGATCAGGATCTTCAGTTTGCACTTGGTGACCGCCTAGCTACAGACGAAGCCAAGATTGCGCTAGTTCAGGCACTAACCAAGGGCAAAATTAGCGAAGAGGCAGCAGTGCTTATTCGCAGAGCCATCACCGGCGCTCGTCGTCGTCGTGTTGCCCTAGTTCTTGAGCAGTTCGGTAAGCAGGTATCGGCTTACGCTGAGCGCCTGGTTGCAACTGTAACCGTGGCAACTCCAATGAGCGCCGCTCAGTTGGATCGCCTAGAGGGTGTTTTGGCTAAGTCATACGGGCAGAGCCTAAAGCTAAACGTCGAGGTAGATCCAGCAATCCTCGGTGGCATCAAAGTCCAGGTAGCTGGAGAGATTCTAGACGGAAGCCTGTCTTCACGTCTAACAGCAGCAAAGCTTCAGCTGGCGTAAGCCAGCGTTTCCCAACAAGAAGAAGGAACCCAAGATGGCAGATCTGAAAATCAGCCCGAACGAGATTCGCGACGCTCTAAAGGACTTCGTTAAGTCTTATGAGCCAGCTAAGGCTTCTCGCTCAGAGGTAGGTCACGTAATCGATGCCGGTGACGGTATTGCTCACGTTGAAGGGCTACCAAGTGCGATGGCTAACGAGCTACTGAAGTTTGCCGATGGCACTCTAGGCCTAGCCTTGAACCTCGACGAGCGCGAGATCGGTACCGTTGTTCTCGGTAACTTCGAAGGCATCGTTGAAGGTATGGAAGTTCACCGCACTGGTGAAGTTCTTTCTGTTCCGGTTGGTGACGCATTCTTGGGTCGAGTTGTTGACCCGCTGGGTAACCCAATCGATGGTCAGGGTGACATAAAGTCAGAGACTCGCCGCGCACTTGAGCTTCAGGCTCCTGGCGTTATGGCGCGTAAGTCAGTGCACGAGCCACTACAGACCGGTATCAAGGCAATCGACGCCATGATTCCTGTTGGTCGCGGCCAGCGTCAGCTAATCATTGGTGACCGCCAGACCGGTAAGACCGCAATCGCGATCGACACCATCATCAACCAGAAGGCAAACTGGGAATCAGGCGATGTCAACAAGCAGGTTCGTTGCATCTATGTTGCTATTGGTCAAAAGGGTTCAACCATTGCAGGTGTTAAGGGTGCTCTAGAAGAGGCCGGCGCAATGGAGTACACCACAATCGTGGCTTCTCCTGCATCAGACCCAGCAGGTTTCAAGTACCTAGCTCCATACACCGGTTCTGCAATTGGTCAGCACTGGATGTACGGTGGCAAGCACGTTCTAATCATTTTTGATGACCTTTCAAAGCAGGCCGAGGCATACCGCGCCGTTTCGCTTCTACTTCGCCGCCCGCCAGGCCGCGAGGCTTACCCAGGTGACGTGTTCTACCTACACTCACGCCTACTAGAGCGTTGTGCAAAGTTGAACGACGAGCTTGGTGGCGGTTCGATGACTGGTCTTCCAATCATTGAGACCAAGGCAAACGACGTTTCTGCATACATTCCAACCAACGTGATTTCGATCACCGATGGTCAGATCTTCTTGCAGTCAGACTTGTTCAACTCAAACCAGCGCCCTGCGATTGACGTAGGTATCTCGGTTTCACGTGTTGGTGGTGCGGCTCAGGTTAAGGGCATTAAGGGTGTATCAGGAACCCTAAAGCTTGAACTTGCTCAGTACCGTGCGCTTGAGGCATTCGCTATGTTTGCATCAGACCTTGATGCAGCGTCACGTCAGCAACTTGCTCGTGGTGCGCGTCTGATGGAGCTTCTAAAGCAGCCTCAGTACTCACCGTTCCCTGTTGAAGAGCAGACCGTATCTATCTGGGCTGGTACTACCGGCAAGCTAGACGAGGTTCCAGTTGAAGACGTTCTACGTTTTGAGGCTGAGCTACTTGAGCACCTGCGTCGCAACACCAAGATTCTGACCACAATTCGTGAGACCAGCAAGCTTGAGAAAGACACAACAGCAGAGCTTGAGAAAGAAGTCACAAAGTTCAAGAAGAGCTTTGCAACCAAAGGCGGAACCCCGCTTCCTTCAGCTGGTTCAGTTGCTCTTGAAGAAGAAGACGTAAACCAGGAAAAAATCGTTAAGGGCAAGAAGAAGTAATTCTTCCTACCTTCATTGACAACCACCGAGATACAGAGAGCGAGGAGAGAACATGGGAGCACAACTTCGCGTCTACAGACAGAAAATTAAGTCTGCACAGACCACCAAGAAGATTACTCGCGCCATGGAGCTGATCTCCGCTTCGCGCATTAACAAGGCACAGCAGCGCGTAGCAGCATCAACCCCTTACTCGCGTGCAGTGACTCGTGCGGTTTCGGCAGTGGCAACCTTCTCTAACGTTGATCACCCGCTAACCACCGAGCCAGCTCGCATTGATCGTGCAGCGGTTGTAATTTTTACCTCTGACCGCGGTCTAGCCGGTGCGTTTTCATCAAACGTTCTAAAAGAAGCAGAGCAACTAACCAACTTGCTAAAAGAGCAGGGCAAAGAAGTTGTTTACTACCTAGTTGGCCGCAAGGCTGTTGCTTACTTTGGTTTCCGTCGTCTTGCCTTCACCCAGAGCTGGATTGGTGGTTCAGACCTTCCTCAGTTCGGCACCGCAAAAGAAATCGCTGATGCAGTTGTTGCTGCGTTCAACACCGATTACAAAGACGGTGGAGTTGACGAGATTCATTTGGTTTCAAACCGATTCATCTCGATGATTGCTCAGGTTCCTGAGGTAGTTCGCTTGCTTCCGCTTGAGATCGTTGAGGGTGTTGAATCGCCTTCTGATTCTCAGGTTTTTCCGCTTTACGAATTTGAACCAGATGTAAACAAGGTGCTTGACGCATTGCTACCTGTTTATATCGAAAGCCGTATCTACAACGCAATGTTGCAATCTGCGGCTTCTGAGCACGCAGCTCGTCAGAAGGCCATGAAGTCGGCAACTGACAACGCAGACAAGCTCATTAAGAACTACACACGCCTGTCAAACGCTGCGCGT
>JBJOJI010000034.1:0-10850 GCA_046046665.1 Actinomycetota bacterium | reverse complement strand
CCTACTAGTCCACTCGTGAGCGGTGGCAGGTCGCCAACTGGTGCAGAGTTCCATGATTTTTGAATCTCAGCAACGGCGTCGAGTGATGCAGATGGCAGGTTCTGTGAGCCATTTGCAAAAGGTGGGCTGTTTGTTGCACTAAACCACTTGGCCGATTCACCTGTTTTTTGCAACAGCATTCCTCGATTGTTCACGCCTATAAAGCTGTAGCGGGCCCACACTCCCTGCTGAGCAGATTCCAAGAGAAAACTTCCTGCCTTGTTGGCTGCAAGTTTTTCAAAAATTGAAAGTGGAGTCTCTGTGCCAGAAAAAAGCGTCTCGATTATTGGAATTACCCTATGAGTATTCGCTAATTCAATTACTTGATCTAGCGTCAATTGAGCTTTAGCCATTTGGTGCTCCAATTGTTAGCTGGCCGTTGTCAAAACAGGAATTCGAGCCCGTGTGGCAAGCAGGTCCGGCCTCGAAAACCGAAATCAAAAGAACGTCAGAATCACAGTCGAATTCAATAGTGTGCACCCTCTGTACATTTCCAGAGGTCTTGCCCTTGTGCCAAATTTCATTTCTTGATCTTGAGAAAAAAACAGTCTCACCAATTTCGAGCGTTAATTGCAATGATTCCTTGCTCATCCAAGCCATCATCAGCACTCGCTTAGTTGACTCGCTTTGCACGATGGCAGGAATCAAACCTGCATCGTTGAATACTAGTTTCTCTATTGACTGGCCGGCCATACTATCTCGTTTCGTATCCTGCCAATTTTAGCTGAGCTTTCGCTTGGGCTATTGAAACAGATGCTTCGTGAAAAATTGAGGCTGCAAGAATTGCATCTGCACCTGAAGCAGCTGCCAAAGCAAAGTCTTCGGCTTTTCCTGCTCCCCCCGACGCAATGAGAGGAATTTGAGAAACCTCCCTAATTGCAGAAATCATCTCTGAGTCAAACCCCTCGCGAGTGCCATCTGCGTCAATGCTGTTGACTAGTAGTTCCCCCGCGCCTCGTTCGATTACCTCTTTAACCCATTGAATTGCATCCAATTGGGTTTCGTTTCTACCACCGTGAGTGGTCACAATAAAGCCAGACTCGGTCTTGGCTGATCTTTTTAGGTCTAAAGAAATAACTAGGACCTGGTTGCCAAAACGGTTGGCAATTGAATTCAACAAATCCGGATTAGTTATACCGGCTGAACCAACGCTTACCTTGTCTGCGCCCGCGGCCAGCAACTTTGCTACATCTTCAACTTCACGAATGCCGCCGCCAACAGTCAAAGGAATAAAAACCTGTTCTGCGCAAGCAGTTACAAGTTCGTACATTGTGGACCTGTTGTCTACAGTTGCATTCACATCCAAGAACGTAAGTTCGTCGGCACCATCTGCGTAGTATTTTGCCGCAAGTTCAATTGGATCACCGGCGTCCCGAAGATTTTGAAAATTTACACCTTTTACAACGCGGCCATCTGCAACGTCCAGGCAAGGGATAACTCTAGTTGACAGGGTCACTAGATTCTCGCGGCGTGGATTGCACTTACTAAGATGGCACGCGCACCGATTGCGTACAGTTCGTCCATCTTTGCGTTGATGTCTGATGCCCGAACCAAGGCGCGAACGGCTACCCAATCTGAGTCTCTCAGTGGTGAGATTGTTGGTGATTCAATACCAGGAGTAATTGCTGACGCTTTGTCTACCAAGTCTGTTGGGCAATCGTAATCAAAAATTACGTACTCGCGAGCAACAAGTACGCCTTGCATTCGGCGCAGAAGTTGTTCGTGGGCATCCTTTGAATTTGGGGCAACGATCAGTTGCGCTGAACTCTGCAAAATCACCGGACCAAAAATTTCTAATCCAGCTTGACGAAGGGTATTTCCAGTTGAAACAACGTCGGCGACTGCGTCGGCAACTCCCAACTGCACAGCAACTTCAACTGCCCCGTCCAGTTGCACAAGGTCTACTGAGATTTTCTGCTCTTTTAGAAAATCCTCAACTAGGTGCGGGTAGGCAGTTGCTACTCTTTTGCCGGCAAGATCGCTGAGCTTTTTGAACCTTGCTACTGGACCGGCAAACCTGAAGGTGGAACCTCCGAAGCCTAGGTCTGCCACTGAAACTGCCTTCGAACGGCTGTCAAGCAGCAGGTCCAAGCCAGTGAATCCAACATCAAGCGATCCAGCTCCAACATAGGTGGCTATATCTCGGGGCCTTAGATAGAAAAACTCAATATCATGTGCAGCGTCAACCACGTGCAAGTCTTTTGGGTCTCGACGAACCGTGTAGCCAGCCTCTTTAAGCATGAGTATGGCTGAGTCGGAAAGTATTCCCTTATTTGGAACGGCAACTCTTAGCAATGGTTTACTCTTTTCAAAGTCTTTAAAGGTTTAGAAATTCTTCTCAAGGTCTTCGAGGGTAAGACCTAGGTTGGCCATTAGGACCTGAAGATGGTAGATCAGCTGCGAGATTTCCTCGGCTGTTCTCTCTTTTCCTTCGTATTCTGCAGCCATCCAAACTTCGGCTGCTTCTTCAACAATCTTTTTTCCAATTGTGTGGGTGCCTGCTTCAAGCCACTTAACGGTTTCAGAACCAACAGGACGTGTGGCTGCTTTCTCGCCTATTTCAGCAAACAGCTCTTCGAACGACTTCATAGGCTTAAGGTTACCCTCTGCAACCCCCATGAGCCAGACTAATGGCGGTGGGAAA
This sequence comes from Actinomycetota bacterium, assembly GCA_046046665.1. Lineage (GTDB taxonomy): Bacteria > Actinomycetota > Actinomycetes > Actinomycetales > Microbacteriaceae > Rhodoluna. Next base: position 8,167 of record JBJOJI010000034.1, on the reverse strand, counting down.
TGCCCAGATTAGCTAGATTTCGAAGTTTATCGATTTGCTTGGCACGATCCTGTGCCTTGAACACAGCACTTCCGGCCACGAACGTATCTGCACCGTATTCGGCAACTCTCTCAATGTTTGTTTCGTCTATCCCGCCGTCTACCTGAAGCCAAATGTCCAACATCTCAGAATCTATGCGTCTTCTTGCTTTGGAAACCTTCTCAAGGGTGCTCTCCATAAGAGATTGCCCACCAAACCCAGGCTCAACTGTCATTACTAGGAGTTGGTCAAATTCCGCTAAATCTTCTAGGAAGCTATCAACACTTGTTCCAGGTTTGATCGCTACGCCTGCCCTGGCTCCGGCAGCCCTGATTTTTCTAGCTAGAGCTACTGGGTTATCTGTTGCTTCTGCGTGAAAGGTGACAGAAAAGCAACCCGCCTCAGCGTAGCCCAATGCCCACTGATCGGCATTTGAAATCATGAGGTGAACATCAAGCGGTTTATGGGTTATCTCTTGCATACGACTAACCATTGGTAGGCCAAAGGTGAGATTTGGAACAAAATGATTATCCATCACATCAATGTGGATCAGATCTGCGTTTGCGATGGTCGTGAACTCGCTTTCAAAGTTCACAAAATCGGCCGAAAGAATGCTGGGGTTAATTCTCGCTGACATGCCTTCAGCCTACCGATTTAGTGAAAAGAGCTATAAACATGGCATCTGTTTGGTGAAGATGTGGCCACAACTGCGTTGTGCGGCGTGTCTCATTCAGTTGAAGATTTACGTTGATTCTCTTGAGAACTGTATTCGAGTTCAGCAATTCGGCGCCAGATAGCCTTTTCAAAGCCCAATCAACTATTGCATTTGTCTCTGCAAGGTGAGGGGAACATGTCACGTACGCGAGGATGCCACCGGGCTTTAGGCATTGCCAAGCACTGGTAAATAGTTGCTCCTGTAAAGAACTTAATTCTGCAACGTCACTTTGCTGCTTACGCCATCTAGCCTCAGGTCTCCTGCGGAGTGCCCCAAGTCCAGTACAGGGTGCATCCAAAAGAATTCGATCAAACTCAGAGCTGTGCTTCCGGTGAAAATTTCGTCCGTCTTCAATAGTCAGGGTGGGCTTTGATTCAATTGCAATCAGGGACTGTTTCACTAACTTGGCTCTGTGTTCAGATACTTCATTTAAAGTGATCATGGCGCCAGAGAGTTTTGCCTGGGCCGCAAGCAAGGAAGCTTTTCCACCTGGGCCAGCACAGAGATCTAACCAAGATTCGTTCTTAAGAATTGGTGTGGCTTCAATTAGCGCAAGTGCGGCCAGTTGCGAACCTTGGTCTTGAACCCTTATTCGACCTTCGCGGAATGCCTTCAATAGGTTTGGGTCACCTCCATCCAACTGAGCCCCAATTGGGCTGGCCGGGCCAATAGGCAAATCTTCGAAGTCTGATTTTCCAGCCAAGCCTGGAAGGCCAACCAGGCTAACTAGCGGAGCAATGTTATCTGCCAGCAGTAGATCACGAAGTTCATTTTCGCGTCCGTCCAACCGGAGAGATTGCTCTAAAGCCTTGACAACCCAAATAGGATGCGAGAACTCAACAGCTAACCTCTCATGATTGCTCTCTAGGCCATTCAGCACAATTTCAAGCCATTGATCTCTGGTTCTCTCAGAGACTCTCCTAAGTACACCGTTTACGAAACCTGCTGCGCCTCGACTTACGAATTGTTTTGCTAGCTCAACAGTTTCATCAAGTGCCGCATGAGCTGGAATTCTCATACCTAGAATTTGATGGGCACCCAGCCTTAGAACAATAAGTGCTTTGATGTCAATTTCATCAGAGTAGCGCTGAGCACATTCCTCTATTACTCGATCGTAAAAAAGTTGCCACCTCAGCGTTCCAAACGAAAGTTCTTGAGCCAAGCCAGTGTCTCGTTCATCGAGCTTTGAGCCAGACAACAGCTTCGGTAATAAAAGATTTGCATAAGCGTCTTGGAGTTCAACTGAAAAAAGAAGGTCTAGCGCAATGGTTCTTGCTGACTCGCGCATTGGCTTATTCAAAAATTACCTGACCTTTTGATTGCTTGCCCCTGAACCAAGCTGTAGCGGCCATTGGTTGCTTTCCGCTTGGTTGAAGCTCAAGTAACTCTAGGTGAGTATTTACACCGCACCTAGTTAACACACGACCTTCGTGCATGAAACATTGTCCTGCTTGAAGGGTTGTATCTGAAGGGATTGAGGCGTTGAGAGCAAACTGTCTACCGCTCAAAATTCGCACGGGTTCGGCTAGGTGTGTTGTCCATGACATGGGCTCAGGGTTCATAGCATTTACTAGGTTTTCAATACTGTGTGCAGAGTCACGCCAGTCAATCCTTGCAATTGCGCGATTCAGCTTAGGCGCGAAAGATGCATTTTCGTTGTCTTGTTTTTTTCTTGATTCGAAACCCGCTGCCAGTTGAGGCGCTAATTCCAAGAGGGCGCTAATTCCAAGTTGGGTCAATCTAGCAAGCAAATTTGCAGAATTCTCTGCCGGATGAATCTCTGTGGGAACCTGCAGAAGAATGTCACCGGTATCCATGCCCTCATCGAGTTGAAAAATTGTGATTCCGGTTGTCTTAAGGCCCTGAAGAATAGCGTGCTGTACTGGCGCCGCTCCTCGTAATTGCGGTAGCAGACTGTAATGAAGGTTAATCCAGCCATGTGGCAGAGCCGATAGTGCCGACGAATTAAGAAGCGCTCCATAGGCAACCACGAAGCCTATATCTGGTGATACGGTCTCAATTTCTTTTACCGCGTACTCATCAACTTGGTTGTGCTTAAAAGTTCTAATGCCGTGTTTTTCTGCAACATCAGCAACTGCGGATTGCATGACGGTTCTCTTTCGTCCAACCTGAGCATCTTCTCGGGTTAACACTCCAACAACATCTAGACCGGCCGTAAGGAGAGCTTCTAAAGTCTGGGCCGCGTTCGGCGGGGTACCAGCAAAAAGTATTCTCAAAATAAACCTGTCTAGAGTGGCCTGTGTCTAGATTACTTCGTGGTCATCCATCTTGATGCGAATTGGGCGCATGGCTCGACCAGATTTGGCGCTAAATCTTTGATGCCCGGCTGACAATTTCAACGATTTGGTTTTTAGCGTTTCTGCCAATTTAGCTCCAATTGAGTACTCGTACTTGAGAAGGACTCTGGATTCAATCTCGCTTCCTTTGTCTGTTATGGATATGGGACCAAGAATTTCGACACCGTCGATGTTGCCCAAGTCTTGAATCACGTCTTGTATTAGGTTTCGTTCAGCACCAATGGACGCGAGTCTGATTGCGGGTGGAAACCTTAGTTCTATTCGACTTTCCAATTCGTGAGTAGATATTTCATCGACAGCCCAAAGAGAAACTTTTGTCGCTAGGGTTCCAGACAGCCCAACCAGTACGGCGCTTCCAGCACTATTCATAAGCGCAATAGCATTGCACCAAGTTCGGATTGCATCTTCTGTCGCTCTAAGTGAATCTTTAGCTAGGGCTTTCTGCGCATCAAGTATGACTACCGCCGAGTACCCACCTCTGGTTATTGGTTCTGCGCCTGGCGTGGCTATAACAAGCGAGTTCGGTGGTGCATGCAGAATTGGCGATTCCCCTGTGGACTCAATAATTCTTGAACCCGGAAACGCTTTGCCGAACTCGGCTGCAGTGCGGGCGGCGCCTGCTACTCCTAGTCTCATTTTTATCGAACCACAGTCTTGACATCGGTGATCCAAATTAACGCTATTGCACCAGCGGCATCGTGCCATGTTCCTAGAATCTATCCAAATTGGCCCGTTACAGCTCTTGCACATTGCGCGCCGATTGCAACTGGAACAAAATGCTGAGCTTGAAGAACCTTTTGACCCTACCTGCACCAAAACAGACCCTGTCTTCAGGGCATTTCTGATTGTTGTCCAAGCCAGCGAGTCAACTCGAATCTCCGACTCCGAATTCGCGACTTTTGGAATAGCAAATGGCTCAGTGGAATCAGTGAAGTACTTGATGGCGAGCAAGCGAGCCATCTCTGTTGAGCGACTGTGACTAAGTACGTGAATGTCACATTGCTCAACGGCCTGTCTCATCATGGCTATTTCACGAGTGTGACTGTAAGGAGAGGACTGGTCTTGATGGCTGGTGTCGCCGTCGTCCCAAATGATTATCTTGGTGAGATTGTTAACTGGTGCGTATATCGCAGAACGTGCACCAACCACTACGCTCTGCGGCTGACTAATACATTTTAGAAATGACGAGTAGCGTTTTGATTTAGGCAAACTGGTTGAATAATCAATAACGTGCTTACTCGCGGCGGACGCCAAAAGTTGTTCGATTAGGGCGCTGTGGTCCCTGAAATCGGGAAGCACAATAATGGTTGAGCCCCCGGTTGAAAGTATTTCAATCACCATTTTAGAAATTATTAGCGCCCATTCAGGGCCCTCGTCATTTGTCACCGGGCGTGCAATTTGTGACGTGCGCTCTGAGGACCCTCGCTTGGTTCTGATTACTGGATTGAACTCCTCCAGCCATTTTTTCTCAACGGCAACACTTCTATCAGGTACTGCAAGTTTTAGAACATCTGAGACCGTAGCTGCCTGCCTTGCCGCAACAGCAGATGCCAATGTAAAAATGTCGCCATTAAGGATCCGGGCAGCTGAAATAACCTCAACAATTTCACTCAGTGAACCTTCAAAATCGGAAGCACTTGAAATTGAGATAACGAAGCCGTCTACCAGGGCCTTTGAGCGCCCGAATCGCACTCGAACTCGGATGCCTTCAGTCACTTCAGAACTTAGATGTTCAGGAATCGAGTAATCAAATAGGCGATCTAATTGGGGCAAAGGCGAAAGCAATGCAACTTTCGCAACCCTAAGATCGGATTCCCCCACGTCAAGACTCCAGTTTACTTAAAGGTTAACTGCAGAGCGCAGTTCGTCGATTCGATTCGTTGCCTCCCAAGTGAATTCTGAAAGTTCGCGACCAAAGTGGCCGTAAGTGGCAGTCTTTGAGTAAATTGGACGAAGCAAGTCAAGTGACTCGATGATTGCCTTAGGGCGTAAATCGAAAACACTGTTTATTGCATCAACAATTGAATCGTCAGAGACGTTTCCAGTGCCAAAAGTTTCTACGTATAGACCAACCGGCCTTGCTACTCCAATTGCATAAGCAACTTGAACTTCAACTCTTGAAGCCAACCCTGCCGCAACAACGTTTTTGGCAACCCAACGCAATGCGTAAGCTGCTGAACGGTCTACCTTTGAGGGGTCCTTTCCAGAAAACGCTCCGCCGCCGTGCCTAGAGGCACCTCCGTAAGTATCAACAATAATTTTCCTACCGGTCAGTCCGGCATCTCCCATTGGTCCGCCAATTTCAAATTTTCCGGTTGGGTTAATGAAAAACTGAGTTGCGCCAAAGTCGAGCCCCGAAAGCTCTAATACAGGCTGAATAACTTCTGATCGCATGGCTTCAACTATTTGGGAATGTGTGACTCCCGGACTGTGCTGTGTTGACAGAACTACTGCCTCCACTGTTTTAGGTACAGAACCGTCAAACCCGATTGTGACTTGAGTTTTTCCATCAGGTCTTAGAAAATCAACAGTGCCTAGCTTTCGAACTGAAGCCAGCTTTTCGCTTAGGCGATGCGCTAAGTGAATTGCTGTAGGTATTAGCGTTGGAGTCTCATCTGTTGCATAGCCAAACATGATTCCCTGATCGCCGGCACCCTGGGAGTCAAAACGGTCATCCGATGACCCTTCACGTTTCTCGAAACCTGTGTCAACTCCCTGAGCAATGTCAGGCGACTGTTGGCCAATAGAGATAGATACACCACAACTGTCACCGTCGAAACCGATGTCTGAACTGGTGTACCCAATCTCGCGTATTTTTTCGCGAACTAATTTTGGAATCTCGACATAACCAGATGTGGTGACTTCACCTGCTACATGGACGAGTCCGGTGGTGACCATGGTCTCCACGGCTACCCTAGAAGACGGATCTTGCTCTAGCATGGCGTCAAGAATTGTGTCGCTAATTTGGTCACAGATTTTATCTGGATGACCCTCGGTGACAGATTCAGACGTGAACAGGCGAAGTTTGCTCATAATCAAGCAAGCATATCTGAGATAACGTCAAGAATCTGGTTTGCCACCAGCCTCTTTGTTCCGCTGGCAGAGAAAGCCCCGCCTTTATGAGTGAGAATAAGTACAGAGTTGGTGTCCGAACCGAAGACTTGTCCGTTGGCCACATTGTTGGCAACAATTAGTGTGCAACCTTTTGATGCAAGTTTTTGTTGAGCTAGAGCTTCAAGCGACTTGGCATCGGAATAATCCAGTACGGTTTCGGCCGCAAAGCCAACGGTGATCGTCGCAGAATTTGAAGCCGAGAGTTGCTTTACGCTTTCAGCAAGAATGTCTGGGTTAGCTATCAAATCAAGCGAAAGGCTAAGGCCAAGATCGGATTTCTTAAGTTTGATTTTAGATTCATTTGAAACCCGATAGTCAGAAACGGCTGCCGCCATGATGAGGCAGTCCCAATTCATGACTTGGCTAAGTACAGCGTCACTAAGTTGACGTGCGGTATGAATGTGTTCAGTATTGTCTAAGGAAGCAGGCAAATCATTGAGATTTGCGGCTATAACTTTAACCTCAGCGCCTCTTGCCTGCGCCTCCTGCGCTAAGGCGATTCCTTGCTTACCAGATGAGCGATTACCTATAAAACGAACCGGGTCAATGTTTTCTTGTGTTCCGCCGGCGGTGATTAAAATTCTTTTTCCACGTAAATCTTGCTTAGTTAGTGTGGCCAGTGCCGCATCGACGATTTCTTGAGGCTCTGGAAGTCTTCCAGGTCCACTGTCAGATCCCGTTAGTCGGCCCGTGGCAGGTTGAACAATTTTCACACCTCGGGATTCAAGGGTTGAAATGTTAGCTTGAGTGGCTTCGTGCTGCAGCATTTCTGTATGCATCGCGGGTGCAACCACCACTGGTGACTTTGCTGCAAGCAGGACATTTCCAAGGAGATCGTCGGCCAATCCCGAGGCATACCTAGCTAGAAAAGATGCCGAAGCTGGAGCAACAATAATCAAATCTGCCTCTTGAGCCAATGCAATGTGTTTTACATCGGATACATCGGTGTAGAGATCCGGGTCTACGGCGTTATGTGACAGGGCCTCAAGAGTTGTGGCACCGATAAATCTAAGGGCGTTTTGAGTTGGCAGAACTTTTACGCTATGGCCGGCTTCGGTTAGAAGTCGAATTATGCCCGTTGCCTTATAGGCAGCTATTCCACCTGTTATGCCCAATAAGACACGCATTTATATTGCCTCTGCCTAAATTGAAGTCAAAGCTTCAACTGGCCTATTCTGTGGCGTGCTTCTGCAGTTTGTTCTGGTCAATCTCATGCATGGCGATTGTAAGCGGCTTCTCATCGACGGTTGCATCAACTAGTGGGCCTACGTTGTTGAACAGGCTGCCCTCGTGCAAGGCAGAGTAATAGTCGTTGATCTGACGCGCACGCTTTGATGCAAAGATCACTAGCTCGTACTTTGAATCAACCTTGCTGATTAGGTTGTCAATCGCTGGAGAAACGATTCCTTCTAGCTTTTCAGACATGATTCGACCTTCTTTTGTTTTGAATTTGTTGGCGGGCAAAAGCCGCTACGCCTTTATCAAGTCTACGACTTCAGAAGCACATCTGGCTACATCATCGTTTATCACGGTGAAATCAAACTCTTTTTGAGCGGCTAGCTCTACCTTGGCTGTTTCTAGGCGTTTTGCTTGCTCTTCTGGGGTCTCGGTTGCTCTGCTGGTCAGTCTTCGAACTAGTTCATCCCACGATGGCGGGGCCACAAAGATGGTCCTGGCGCTTGGCATGGAATGCTTCACCTGTCTCGCGCCCTGAATGTCAATCTCAAGAATCACAAGCTCTCCCCTACCTAGTGCTGCCTCTACGGGCTTTCGGGGGGTGCCGTATTTATTTTTACCGTGCACTTCGGCAAATTCGAGCATATCGCCAGCTGCGATCATCGCATCAAATTGTTCCTGATTCAGAAAAAAGTAGTGAACCCCCTCGATCTCACCTGGTCTTGGTGCTCTTGTGGTAGCCGACACTGAAAGATGAATGTTCGGAAAGTTCTCGATTATGTGCCTGACCACAGTTCCTTTACCTACGGCTGTTGGTCCTGCGATT
>JBJOJI010000080.1:0-4024 GCA_046046665.1 Actinomycetota bacterium | reverse complement strand
GTGATGGATGACCCTGAAATTGGTGTGCTGCCTCCTGCCTCAGAGAACGACATCTTCTTTGACATGGAGGGATTTCCATACTTCGAAGAAAAAGGTGGGCTTGAGTATTTGTTTGGCGCAATCACGCGAAACGTAAATTCAAAGAAAAATGTGTTCCACGAGTTTTGGGCTCATGACCGCGAACAAGAAAAAACTGCGTTCACTGATTTCGTGACGTTCGCCTACAACAAAATGCAGGCAGATCCAACCGCACACATTTATCACTATGCACCTTACGAGGTAACTGCGTTAAATAAGTTGGCCACTCGTCACGGCGTAATGGAGGCCGAGGTTGACTGGTTGATCACTCAGGGAAAAATGATTGACCTATATAAAGTGGTCAAGGGTTCCATCATGGTGAGCCAACCAAGCTACTCAATCAAAAAACTTGAGGCTTTTTATAAGTTTGGTCGCAAGAGCACCGTGGTAGATGCCGGTTCAAGCATCGAGGAATACAACTACTACCGCCAACTTCAAGAATTAGATCCAGCCGAAGCGCAGCGAGTTCTGCAGACCATTGCCGATTACAACGAAGATGATTGCGTATCAACCCTCGCGCTCTATGAGTGGCTATCGGGCATGCCAGGTGCGCACCTAAAGTTTCAACAGCACCGTGAGGCGGTTGATAGAAAAAAAGCCGAATGGGCCGCTGACCCAGAAGACCAAGACAGCGCAACCAACAGGGCCGAGCGCGAACTAGCTGAGCTTCAGCGCGCAACCAATCACATGGCACAAGCAGTTGCCGACTGGCGTTGGGGCGAAACCGACGAGGGTGATTACCGCGCCAAAATCTGGCAGGCCCTGATGCACTCCGTTCTTTATTACAAGCGCGAAGAAGTTATTACTTTTCGTGAGCGTCATCTACGCCGCGAAGCTGTAGATGAAACTCTGCACGCAGACCGCAAGGCGCTAGTGGTTTCTGGTTGTTCTAGGCTGGCCAGCGGGTTCGATGGCATGCACCTCAATCCATCGGTGAAAATTTCCCTTGATTACAGCTACACCCTTGAGCCGGGCCAGACCCTGCTGCTTAAACCAGGCTCTGCTATTTATGTGCGGTTCAGTTACGGCGCCAACCAAAATGAACTAGATAAAGGCACTTTGGTTTCCATTGAAGGCAACAAAATTTTCTTCACCCGTCAAACCACAATTCAAAATGCCAACTTTGAACCCAACGCTATTTTTGAAGACCTCTACATTCGCTCGGGCGGAAAACAAGAAGCTGTTCGCGACAACGCGCTTGGCTTAGCCAGCGTCTACTTATGCGCAATGCGCCTGCACTAATTGACGATGCCCCGCTGTTGCCGGTTGAAGGTGACGACTACCTACCTGCTGTAATAGATGCGGTTTCTAGGCTGCACAAATCTGTACTAGCAATCCAAGGGCCTCCAGGTTCAGGCAAAACTTATTTGGGTTCACGAACTATCGCCCACCTGGTGAATCAGGGAAAGAAAATTGCAGTGGTCGCCAACTCGCATTCCGCGGTCGAAAATCTGCTTAGTGGTTGCATCGATGCGGGGGTAAATGCAGCCGCGATAGCCAAACAACCAAAGAAGGAAGATCGCACACCACGCGCCTGGGTCACGCCATCTGGTTATTCGGTTTTAAAGAATTGGCGTGCCAAGCAAAATGGTGGTTATGTAATTGGCGGCACCGCCTGGACATTCTGCAGCACCTACGTATTACAAGAAGAGTTTGACTACATCTTTATTGACGAGGCCGCACAGTTTTCGCTGGTTGACGCAATTGCCGTTGGTGGCGGTTCAACCAACATGGTTTTACTTGGCGACCCAATGCAGCTAACCCAGGTGGTGCAAGCCGTGCACCCAGGTGGTGTAGATAACTCTGCCCTTGGTCACTACATGGGTGATCAGCAAATTCTTGACTCAGAACACGGATACTTTGTTGAGGTTACCCGGCGTATGCACCCGGCGGTCAATGCCCCGGTTTCTTGGCTCTCTTACCAAAACCGTTTGCACTCACACCCAGAAGCAGGCAAACAGCAAGTTGAAGGTCTAGAGCCCGGGTTTCAACTAGTGCCCGTTGAGCACAATGGCAATGCCTCGCAATCACCTGAAGAAGTTACTGCAGTGTTAGAACTAACCAAGCAGCACCTTAAGTCAGTTCAACAATCAGAGGTGCTGATTGTTGCCCCTTACAACGCTCAGGTAGATGCAATTAGGGTTGCGCTTGATACAGCCGAATGCAAAGACGTTCAGGTTGGCACGGTTGATAAATTTCAAGGCCGTGAAGCGCAGATTGTGATTGTTTCACTAGCTGCATCAACCGCCGAAGACGCACCCCGCGGTTTGGAGTTCCTACTTGATCGCAATCGCCTAAACGTTGCGTTATCGCGGGCCAAAACTAACAGCTACCTCGTTTACAGCCCGGCGCTAATTCGCACCCGATTCAATAACGTAGAAGACGTAAAGGCAGTTAGTCGTTTGGCAGGACTTTTAGGGTTTGCAAACTAGGGTCAGCAACGAAGGCAATTCGAACCCCCATGTCGCGTGCCTTGAATAGTGCACTTAGCGCTGCCTCGGTAATGCGCTCCCCCGGTGACAGCACTGGAACACCAGGCGGGTAAGGGCAAATCATTTCAGCAGAAACGCGGCCAACCGCATCTTTGGCTTCAACCACTTCGTAGTCGCTAAAGAATGCCTCTCGCGGAGTAACCACTACCTCAGGCTCAATAGAGAAAGCCGGCAAGATTTCAATTGGGCGCGGTTCCCCCCTGTGTGCCTCAACAGAAGCAATGATCTTCTTCACTAAGTCATTGATTCTGTCTGGTGTATCAGCAAATGTAATCATCGGAATAATTAGGTCTCGGTTAGCCATCTCGACATCGATGTTGGCAGCTAGAAGATCTGCCTCAATCTTGTTTCCATCGGCACCGCAACTGCTCAACAAAATAACTAGCTTCAGTGGGTCAATGTATTCGCCATCAATTACGTCAATTCCTGCGGCAACAAGGGCCGCGCGGCCGCGCTCAGTGGCCTCAATCACCGGGCCAATCAGTTCTTCGCCGTGGCGCTCAAGCAGTGCACGCGCTGCATCAATCGAGGCAAGAATTCGGCCAGACATGGATGTTGTCTGCGTTGAATCAAACATTTTGTTGAAACGCGCTAGGTCTACATACTCATCTCGCACCAAAACAAATGAAGCTTGCGAATAAGAAGGAAGAGTCTTGTGCGCCGAGGTAACCACAATGTCGGCACCTTCGGCAATTGGGTGGTTTGGTAGCTCTGGGTGGAATCCGTAGTGTGCCGCCCAGGCTGCATCAACAATTAGCGGAATGCCCGCATCATGACAAACCTTTGAAAGTCTTGGAATGTTTGACATAGTGCCAACGTAAGAAGGCTCACCAATTAATACTGCTTTTGCATCGGGGTGCGCAGCAATGGTCTCAGCCAAGCGAGTCGAAGGTAGGTATTCAGGCAAACCGGTGGCTGGGTTAATCTCTGGGCGAATCCAAACCGGAACAACTCCGGCATAAACCATGCCAACCAAAACTGATTTGTGCAGCGTGCGCGAAACAATCACTTTGTCGCCAGGTGAGGCAACTGCCATCACCGCTGCGTGATTAGAGCCCGATGATCCATTTACGCCGAAACGGCAAAGTTCGGCGCCCCAAAGTTTGGCAGCAATTGCTTCTGCTTCAAGAATTAGTGAGGGCGAAATTCGGTGGGTGTGGTTTCCAGGTAAAACTGGAATGTCACCATCCACGATGGCACCGGTGAGGTCGGTGCGGCCCTTGTGTCCAGGAATCTGAAAAGGAGATCTGTCTGTCTCCATGTCGCGGATCCACGCGTCTAGCAGGGGTGCGCTGGTTCGCAAACCCATTGGGTCTTTCGTATCAAGTAGTGTGGCTGCGCCAAATGCGTGCTGAGGCAATATCCCGCCTTTCGGTTGTCGGCTTTTAGCCTAGTTAGATTTACACCGATGACAAAGGGACCAGGTCTTTAGACCTGATCCCTTCATCGGAATT
>JBJOJI010000079.1:0-3539 GCA_046046665.1 Actinomycetota bacterium | reverse complement strand
TTCAAAATCAAGTGGTCGAACGGTCCGCACCAATATGTGTACTCAGATGACGAACGCGACAAGGCTCTTGCCGAAGGCGCAGCATCTGGCCGCAAGATTCCAAAAGAGAATTCAATTCAGCGCTACAAGGGTCTTGGTGAGATGGACTACGACGAGCTTTGGGAAACCACAATGGACCCAAACACTCGCACCCTGCTACAGGTAACTCTTGAAGACGCTGCGCTTGCAGACGAGGTTTTCTCAACCCTGATGGGTGAAGACGTGGAAGCACGTCGTTCGTTCATCCAGAAGAATGCAAAGGATGTGCGCTTCCTCGACATTTAATTCCGATTGCGAGCAATCCGAATTTCGACATCTAGAGACGACAAAAAACTATGACAGAGCAAACTTCAAATCCTTCAGGCTTGGTTGACAGAATTGAGCAAGTAGACCTTCAGGTCGAAATGCAGCGCAGCTACCTTGACTACGCGATGAGCGTTATTGTTGGTCGCGCACTTCCAGATGTACGTGACGGCCTAAAGCCGGTTCACCGCCGCGTGATCTACGCAATGTTTGACGGCGGCTACCGCCCAGACAAGCAGTTCTCAAAGTGCTCGCGCGTTGTTGGTGACGTTATGGGTCAGTTCCACCCGCACGGTGACAGTGCCATTTACGACACCATGGTTCGCCTTACCCAAGACTGGAACCTGCGCTACCCGCTAATTAGCGGCCAGGGAAACTTTGGTTCACCTGGTAACGACCCTGCAGCTGCACCCCGATACACCGAATGCCGCATGGCACCTTTGGCCATGGAGATGGTTCGCGATATCGACGAAGAAACCGTTGACTTCCAAGACAACTATGACGGCCGCACCCAAGAACCAACCGTGCTGCCTTCACGTATTCCAAACCTTCTTATCAACGGATCAATTGGTATTGCCGTTGGTATGGCTACCAACATTCCACCGCATAACCTTCGTGAGGTTGCCGCCGGTGCCGAGTGGTACCTAAAGAACCCAGAAGCAACTGACGAAGAACTTCTTGCCGCGTTGATGGAACGCATCAAGGGGCCAGACTTTCCAACCGGTGCACACATTCTTGGACGCAAGGGAATCGAAGAGGCGTACCGTACCGGTCGCGGGTCAATCACCATGCGCGCAATCGTTAACGTTGAAGAACTCAACAACCGCACCTGCTTGGTAGTTACCGAACTGCCTTATCAGGTGAACCCAGACAACCTTGCCGAGAAAATTGCTGGCCTAGTTAAAGAGGGCAAGCTTCAGGGCATCGCAGATATTCGTGATGAAACTTCTGGTCGTACCGGTCAGCGTTTGATCATCGTTTTGAAGAAAGACGCAGTTGCTCGCGTTGTTTTGAACAACCTCTACAAGTTGACCCCGCTGCAAGAAAACTTCAGCGCCAACATGTTGGCTCTGGTTGATGGTGTGCCACGCACACTTGCTCTAAACGGTTTTGTTAAGTATTGGGTTGAACACCAAGTTGAAGTTATTGTTCGCCGTACTCAGTACCGCTTGCGCAAGGCAGAAGAGCGTGCACACATTTTGCGCGGTTACCTAAAGGCACTCGACGCACTTGACGCAGTTATCGCGTTGATTCGTAAGAGCCCAACCGTTGACGATGCCCGCGATGGACTAATTGACTTGCTAAAGATTGATGAGCTACAGGCTCGCGCAATCTTGAACATGCAGTTGCGTCAGCTTGCAGCACTTGAACGCCAAAAGATAATTGATGAGGCTGCGGAACTTGAAGCACAGATCATTGACTTCAAGGCAATCATCGCCGACCCAGTTCGCCAGCGCGCAATCATCAGTGAAGAACTTGCCGAAGTTGCTGAGAAGCACGGTGACGACCGCCGTTCACAAATTGTTGCCGGTGGCGATGGCGATGTTCAAACAGAAGATTTGATTCCAGAAGAAGAGATGGTTATCTCACTTACTCGCGGTGGCTACATCAAGCGCACTAAGAGTGACAACTATCGTTCACAGCACCGCGGCGGTAAGGGCGTGAAGGGTGCAAACCTTCGTGCCGACGACGTGGTTGAACACTTCTTTGTAACCACCACTCACCACTACCTGTTGTTCTTCACCGATAAGGGTCGCGTTTATCGCACCAAGGCCTATGAAGTGCAAGAAGCCGGTCGCGATGCAAAGGGTCAGCACGTTGCTAACTTGCTAGCGATGCAACCTGACGAAAAGGTTGCTGCTGTTCTAGACATCAGTGACTACAAGGCCGCGCCTTATCTAGTGCTTGCAACCAAGAGCGGTTTGGTTAAAAAGACCGCACTTGATGCCTACGACACTGCACGCACCGGTGGAATCATCGCGATCAAACTTCGCGAGGGTGATGAAGTAATTTCTGCGGTGCTTGCATCCGAGTCAGATGACCTGCTTCTGGTTTCACACAAGGGCATGTCTATTCGATTCTCGAACTCAGATGAGTCACTGCGCCCAATGGGCCGTGACACATCTGGAAACATTGGTATGAATTTCCGAAAAGATGACTACCTACTGTCAGCCAGCGTGATAAACGACGTCGAAGACTCATTCGTGTTTGTAGTTACTGAGGGCGGCTATGCAAAGCGCACCGAGGTATCTCAGTACCGTCCGCAGAACCGCGGTGGTTTGGGTATCAAGGTTGCCAAGCCAAGCTAGAAGAAAAGCGTGGCGACGTAGTTGGCGCATTGATTGTGGCCGATGACGACGAAGTTCTTGTAGTTCTAGCCAGCGGCAAGGTAGTTAGATCTAGTGTTAGCGGGGTTCCTGCTAAGGGCCGCGACACAATGGGTGTTGTTTTTGCTCGTTTTGACGAAGATGACAGCGTACTGGGACTAGCCAAGAACACTGAGAGAAACCTAGAATCTGCTACAGAAGCTCAAGACGCTACTGTAGATGAATCAAACGATGAGATGGTGGCTGAGGTAGCCCCAACTGAAGGAGCAGCAGAATGAGCTTTCTAGCTAAAGCTAAGCGCAATATTCCGCCAGTAAAGCAAGTGAAGCTAAAGCTGGTTCACATTGATTTTTGGTCGGCAGTTAAGGCAGGCCTTCTAGTTACCGTGGCAACCGGAATTGCAACAATCGTTGGTTTCTTCTTGGTTTGGCTATTGGTTAGCCAGACAGGCCTATTCGGCAGCCTTTCAACCCTGGTAAACAGTGTTGTGGGTGGAGCATCAACCACCGAGGGCGTAGATGTAGCTCAAACCCTGAGCTTGCCTCGCGTAATGTCATTCGCATTTACCGTTACCCTGTTCAACATTGTTCTTGGAACCGCTCTGGTTGGCATCTCAGCGTTGATCTTCAACGTGATTGGCCGCCTAACCGGTGGAATCTCTATTGGGTTCACCAACAACTAGCGAACCTCGAGCATGGCGAAGCTGTGCTGAGACAGGCTAGGTGAATCTTGTGCGAATTACTTATAGTTTGTGAAATTACCTAAATTCAGGTAAAGTCGGAAAGGTTCTACGGGCCTATAGCTCAGGTGGTTAGAGCGCTTCACTGATAATGAAGAGGTCGGAGGTTCAAGTCCTCCTAGGCCCACCAG
>JBJOJI010000033.1:0-11490 GCA_046046665.1 Actinomycetota bacterium | reverse complement strand
TCAACGCTGGATGCGTGCGCTAATTACCGTGCCGCTAGTATTGCCGACCATTGTTGTTGCCATTGTGTTTTCAAACTTTCGATGGATACCAGCCATACCTTTGATTCTTATCGCGCACGTTTTTGTGAACTACTCGCTAGTGGTTAGAACTATCGGCGGCGTGTGGTCAACCATGGATAACGAAACAGAAGAGGCGGCGGCACTGGCAGGTGCCGGCCGTCTGCGCACCACATTACAAATCACCCTGCCTCAGCTAAAGCCGGCAATTGTTTCTTCAGCTGCGCTTACGTTTTTGTTCTGCTCAAGCAGTTATGGAATCATATTGATTCTTGGTGACGGCCTGGTGCAGTCGGTGGAAACCCAAATTGCCGCGGCTGCCTTGCAATATCTAGACCTAAACAAGGCCGCCGCCCTTGCCTTCTCAGAGGCCATTGCTAAGCACCCAATTGGCATTGAACAGGTTGATGAGAGCACTCGCAAGCCCATGCTTGACCACAGGGATTGGCCCGCAATTACAGTGACCGGCCTTGCGGTGGTAGCGATGATTGCCTTGCCCTTGTTGGTTCTGCTCGCCAAGGCCTTTACCTTTGATGGCTCGTTTAGCCTGCAGAACTTCTTGAACCTAGCTGGTCGTGGCGATCGCGAGCTTTTGAACATTTCCGTCTGGCAGGCAACCTTGAACACCCTGCGAAACGTGGCCATCTCGGCCAGCATCGCGGTGAGCCTTGGCGCCTTGGTTTCGTATCTGCTTTCTCGCACCCACCGCACTCGGCGCGCACGATTCTCTAACCGCACCATCGATGTCTTGTTTCTGATTCCTATTGGAATCTCTTCGGTGGTACTTGGCTTTGGTTATTTA
Organism: Actinomycetota bacterium; assembly: GCA_046046665.1. Classification (GTDB taxonomy): domain Bacteria; phylum Actinomycetota; class Actinomycetes; order Actinomycetales; family Microbacteriaceae; genus Rhodoluna. Next base: position 10,631 of record JBJOJI010000033.1, on the reverse strand, counting down.
ATAACTTTCGGTGACGGGCCGTTGCCAATCAGGGCAAGTTGGCTGGTGGTGCCAATCGTGCAAGCGCTCATGGCGTTACCGCTTGTGATTCGCCTTATTTATCCGGCATTGCTTTCTATTGGCACAGAACACCGTGAGGCGGCTTCACTTGCGGGCGCTAATTCAAGACAAACCTGGTGGCACATTGAGTCAGGAATTATTAGAAATGTAATTCTTACCGCTGTTGGGTTTGCCTTAATAGCGGGCATTGGTGAATTTGGAGCCGCTTCATTGCTGGCATTTGGCGATCAGGCAACTTTGCCTACAGTTTTGTATGCTCTGATTTCAAGACCAGGTTCAACCAACTACGGAATGGCTATGGCAGTATCAGCCATCTTAATTGCGCTTACTTTTACTTTGGTTCTGGCTGTATCAAGTCAAAAGCCACGCCGTCGTGTTCGAGGCGTTTTGAAATCACGTCGATAGATTCCGGGTTCTGATCTATCAAAATGAATTTACGTCCCAGTTCGGCTGCAACCGCCCCAGTGGTGCCGCTTCCGGCGAAGAAATCTAAAATCAAATCCCCTGGCTTTGAAGAAGCCTGAATTACGCGACGCAAAATTCCCTTTGGCTTCTGCGTTGGGTATCCGGTTTTTTCTTTTCCGGTTGGTGAAACTATTGTGTGCCACCAGACATCGGTAGGTAGTTTTCCCTTAGCGACTTTTTCTGGGGTGACAAGCCCTGGTGCCATGTATGGCTCGCGGTCAACCTCTGTTGAGTTGAAGAAATATTTTGTTGGGTTTTTTACGTAAACCAAAATTGTGTCGTGCTTTGAAGGCCATTTGTTTTTACTTTTGCCGCCGTAATCGTAGGCCCAAATAATTTCGTTCAAAAAACAATCGCGGCCAAAAAGTGCATCTAGCAAAACTTTTGCGTAATGTGCCTCGCGGTAATCAAGATGCAAGTACAAGGTGCCGGTTTCATTAAGTAGACGCCACGCCTCTTCAAGCCTTGGTTCCAGAAAAGACCAAAAATCTTCAAACTCATCGTCATAAGACAAAACTGTTTCGCGCACAATCTCGTATCGGTGCCCTTTAAAGCCAACGCGATTTCCAGCGGTAGTGCGTTTGGTGGTTGTTGAGCCACGTGACTGCGTGCGGCCCGTATTGAATGGTGGGTCAATGTAAATCAATTGCACAGATTCACTTGGCAAAGTTTTTAGAATGCCTAGGTTGTCGCCAAAGTACAGCTGGTGATTTACGCGCTGCTCACTTGGCTGGTTAGACATGAGCCCAATCTTAATCGCAGTTGTTAATCAGTTTGTTTTAACGCGCGGGAGGTGGCAAACACAGATGCCGCCTGCACCACGGCCAACAGATAGAAAACCGCTGCCACCCCGCCACCGGCAATCAAACCGGCAACCGCGGGCATGGCAACCTGGCCAAAGCGGTTGGCGGTGAGACGAATGGCAATTGCAAGGCCGCGGCTGTCGGCGTTTGAAATGCGTGAAACCCAGGCCATTGTTGCCGGCTGGCCAATGCCCATGGCAAAGCCTGAAACCAGCATGATCACAGCAATGGACCAGAAATCCTGAACCATGGCCAGCGCAACCATACAGACCATAGTCACCACGGCGCCCCAAATCAAAATGTTTCTAAGGCCCAGCCACTTGGTGATCTGGCCAAGAATAACGCGCACACCCATTGAAGCCACAGATCTAATTGCCAGCAGCACTCCAATTTCGGCAACACTGATGCCAAGGTCTCTTCCAAATAATGGCAAGAAAATAAGAACAACATCAACCACCGATGTAGTTGCGCTTGCCACAAAAATTGCCGACTTGAAAGTTGGTACTGCCAAGACCTCTCGCGCGCTTACCTTTGAGTTCGACTTTTCTGCGACCGGTTGGTTCTCTTTCCTGGTTGAAAGGCTAAGCACACTTACTATTGCCAGCACGAATAATATGATGGCAAAGGTGAAGGCAGCATTGGCATCAACCCTTACCTCGCCAGAGTCGGCAAGCCAGCCACCAATTAGGGGCCCAAACGCGTGTCCAAGTGATGCGTAAAAAGTGAAGAGTCCAAAGTTGCGCTCGTACTGCACAGACTGCGAGCGATTGGCAATCATGGTTTGGCCGCCAACCATACAAAGTAAATGACCAATTCCAAGCATTGGCATTGCAACCATTAGCAGCGCGATGGAATCTACAAAGAGCAAACCAATTGTTGTTAGGGTCAAAATAATTGAGCCCCACAGCATTGCGTATCCGGACTTTCCCTTGTCTACCGATTGCCCAATGCGAATTGCAAATATAAGTGGTGCAAGAGCAAAAGTTGCACCAATCAATCCAACCAGCGCCGCATCGGCGCCAAGCTCAAGAGACTTATAGGAAATTATTGGGCGAACCACATAGATGCCGCCCTGAATCATAAGAGTGTTAAATACAACGAGTGGCAGCCATCGGCTACCACTCGTTTGTATTTTGCTCATTGGTTGAGGTTACTGCTTAATAACTTTTGGCTTTAGCAGCTTCCAAATCAATGGCCACAGCAACGCAATTGCCATGAGCCCATAGAGAACCCAAGTGAAAGTAGTGCTGATAAATATTCCTGGGTCACCCAAACTCAATTGCATTGAAGTTCTAAACTGACCTTCGGCCATTGGGCCAAGAATTGCACCAAGAATCAGCGGAGTAATTGGATAGCCAAATCTGCGCATAAGCATTCCAAGCAATCCGATACCCACAGAAACAATTAGGTCAAACTTTGAGTTTCTAATTGTGTAGGCGCCAACCATTGCAAACACCAAGATGCCGGCAAACAGGTATGGTGCTGGAATGCGAAGAACCTGAACCCAAATTTTGATCAATGGCAGGTTAATGACCAGCAATAAAGCATTGCCAATAAACAAAGATGCAATCAGAGTCCAAACCAGAAGAGGTTGCTCAGTGAACAACATTGGGCCGGCATCAATTCTGAACTGACCAAATGCTGCCAGCATTACAGCTGCAGTTCCTGAAGTTGGAATACCAAGTGCCAACAACGGCACCAAAGCACCGGCTGCGTTTGCATTATTGGCAGCTTCTGGCCCGGCAACGCCCTCAATGGCGCCCTTACCAAATTCATCTTTCTTCTTACTTAAACGCTTTTCAAGCGCGTAGCTCAAGAAAGTTGGCAGCTCTGAACCACCCGCAGGTAGCACTCCGGTTGGAAAACCAAGTGCTGTTCCACGAAGCCATGGGCGCCATGATCTAGACCAGTCGCTTCGAGACATGCGCCAACTGCCATTAAAAGTATTTAGTTCGCCCTTCGCAAGATGGCCAGAGAAGGCAATATGAAGGGCTTCTCCAACAGCAAAGAGAGACACGATGATGACAACTGTTGAAAGACCCCCAAGCGCCTCTGCGATACCGAAGGTCAACCTTGGAGCACCAGAGTTAGGGTCGGCACCAACTAGACCAAGCATCAGGCCAACACCCAAAGCCAGCATTCCGCGCACCACCGATTTGCCCATCAGCGAGCTCACAGTTACGAAGGCAAGCACCATCATGGCAAAGAAGTCTGGTGGGGTCATGGTTAGACCAAAGTCTGCAATTGCAGGTGCAGCTAGTGCAAGAATTCCGGTACCAATGGCACCGGCCACGAACGAACCAATAGCCGAGGTAGCAAGAGCGGCGCCGGCTTTACCAGCGCGAGCCATCTTGTTGCCCTCAATTGCCGTCATTACTGAACCAGATTCACCCGGTGCATTCAAAAGAATTGAAGTGGTTGAACCACCAAACATTGCACCGTAATAAATTGCGCAAAACATGATTAGTGCGCTTTCAGGAGGAAACCCTAAACTCACTGGCAGTAAAAGAGAGATTGCTAGTGCTGGGCCAATGCCTGGCAGCACGCCAACCAGGGTTCCAAGTAGCGAACCAAGCAAACCAAATCCAAGATTTGTAAGGGTTAGTGAGTTTGCAAAGCCAGCTATAAATTGTGAGTAGTCCATTACCACTCCTCTTCTACAACTACTTCGCCGCCGAAATTAAAGTCAAAACCTAAAGGCAACTTAATCTGGAGGCCGTAGGTAAAAGCAACGTAAATGATTGATGCAAATGCCAAGCCAATCAAAACTGTCAGATACCACTTGGCTGGTTGTTTATTTAGTGCAGATACAACCAAGTAAAAAAGTATTGTTGCCGAAAGTGGAAATCCAATAATTGGTAGACCAACTGCAAAAATTGTGAGGCCAGAAAGCATTAGCAAAAGCGGCTTGAGGTGAACTTTGCCGTCGGCTTCGCCGCCTTCGATTCCCTCAGGTTCACCCAAATTGCCCCGGGCTACTGAAATTAGTTGAACGATCGATAGCACAATTAGCAACCCGCCAACGATGCTTGGAAATGTTCCTGACCCAACAAAATCTGCACCTAAGACTTCAGGCAAAGTACTTGCGTTCCAAAGTGTTACTACGCCCGCAACAAAGAGGAAGCTGGTGAAAACCAGCTCCCCCTTTGCGGAACGTTTGTTCTTTTGAATCACAGAAGACCGGCACCCTTAAGAAGTGTGGTCAGCTGTGCTTCTTGAGACTTCAAGAATGAAGTCCACTTAGCGCCTGGTAGGAAAGTTTCCTGACCTAGGGCACCAGTTAGGTAAGTCTTGAAGGTTGCTGACTTAGCAGCCACATCAAGCGCACGGATCACAAGCTTTTGAGCCGCAGCAGGAGTCTTTGGTGGCAGCATAATTCCGCGCCAGTTCTGAACTACCGCGTTGATCTTCTTTGAAACCAAGGTAGGAGCATCAACTCCAGGAAGCTTGGTTGTAGAAGTCACAGCAAGAATGCGAAGGTCACCCGATGCAACGTACTTGGTAAAGTCTGCAACACCTGAGATACCAAATGCATACTTAGCATCACTTAGTAGGTCACCTGCAACGGTGGTCTTTGTAGGCACGTAGTTCATTGCAGAAACCGGAAGGCTCTCAGCTTCGAAAAGCTTTGCAGCTACGAAGTTGTCAATGCCGCCCTTGTTGCCACCAACAATTGCCATAGCCTTTGGAGCCTTTTCTAGATCTGCAAGAAGAGCCTCAATGGTCTTGTACTTTGAATCTGCCTTAACAGCGATGGCCTCGTACTCCGCCATCATTCGTGCTGCAGGTACACCAGAAGAAACCATGGTTGCACTCTTTGAAGTCAGCGCACCGGTTGCTTGAGCGAAACCGGTAACACCCAACTTGCCAGCCTTGCCAGCAAGAGTCACGTTCATGTTGTCAAGAGTTAGTGCGTAGGTAGCCTGCTTGTTTGGGGTCAAAACTGGCTCTGACTTCAAAAGGCCTTCGGCCTTTAGTGAGTCTGCAACTGCCTTACCGAATCCACCAAAACCTGAGGTTAGAGAGTTTGGGATAACTATATCTGCGGCTGCTAGTACTGGCCAGGTCTTATAAGTCCAGATGGTTTTGCCCTTGAAAGAACCGTGGGTTTCTTTGGCACAGGTTAGGTCGCTGCCGTCAGCGCCCTTGCCCTTGGCTACATCGCCCGCTTTGGCACATGAAGCGCCGAAAGTTGCGGCAGATGCTGCCACGTTTGCTGCGTTTGCTGCTGGAGCAAAGCTAATGGTTGATACAACCATCGCTAGCGCCGTTGCTGCGATTGTAAATTTCTTCAATTTCGTCCTCCATGGATTGGATCGAGGACTCTCCGGCGGAAAGTCCGCGACGGTCGTTTGGGGTGTCAGTCTTACCTGTCAACCCCTGTGTTGACCGAAGACTGAGTCTCTCCACCACTATTTCTAGTGACCAAGTGCCCGGGCATTGCTGCCGGTTATGTCGTTGCACTTGCTTTGGGATACTCCCCCAGTAATTTACGAATCTACTCTGGTAATTTCGCGCGGACTACGCTTTTTCGTAACGTTTTGGTAAACGAACGACGCTGGCTTCAAAAATCAAGTGGCTGCATAATTAGTTGCATGGAACCTAATGTGATTCACAACACCGATGCCAACAGCTACGAAATCTTTATCGGTGCTGAAAAAGTTGGCAATCTTGACTACAGCTTGATGCTGAACGAAATTCATTTCACCCACACCGGGGTTGATCCAAAACATCAGGGCAAAAACCTGGCCGCAATTTTGACTAAGTGGGCACTTAACGATGTTCGCGAGCAAGGTAAATATAAAGTTGTGCCGGTTTGCTCCTACACAGTGCGCTACATGGATAAGCACCCTGAGACTCAAGACCTACTGCTGAACCCTATTGAAGAGGCTGTTGCGATGTGTGCACTGCCAAGCGATCATCTAGCCAAGAAACTAGGTCTTCAATAACCTCATCTTTGTTGGTCTCATTGAAGATTTCGTGACGAGCATCGTGGTAAACCACTAGTTCCACATCGTGCACCCCGGCCTTGCGATAGGCGTCTAGCAGGCGCTTGTTTCCTTTTTCACCGCCCAGCGGGTCTTCGCTACCAGCCATCAACAAAATAGGCACGTGCGAATCAATTTGCTTGCTTGGAATGCCCATTAGTTTGGCGGCATTGGTGATGCCAAAAACTTGAATTGCATTCTCTGGAAAGTTCTTAGGGTCGGCCAGAAACTCTCGGCCAACCTCTTCGTCGCGGCTCAACCACTCGTAACCAGAAGAATTTGGGGTCTTGGCCCACTTCTTATTGAAGCCAGAGCTTGGGGTAACCCCAGGAATCAAAATTGACGAACCCGATAACACCAGGCCGTCGTACTCATCGGAGTATTTGTTGAAAATACGTTGGGCAATCATTGAGCCCCAACTGTGGCCAATTAGCACCAAGGGTTCCTCTGGATTTTCGCCCACGATTATGTGGCTTAGCTGGCGAACGCCCTCGAAAACTGCGGCCATGCCGCCCTTGCCAAGATTTCCCTGCTTTTTGGTGGTGCCCTCGGCGGTCATGCGCAAACCGGTTGAGCCATGTCCGCGGTGATCATCGGCATAGACGCTGTAACCGGCACGGTTTAGGGCTGCGGCCAGGTGGTCGTAGCGGCGGGCATGCTCGCCCAAGCCGTGCACTAATTGCACGCAACCTTTTGGCTGGGCCACTGGCCATTCGTAGAAGGTAATGTCGATGCCCTGGGCATCGGTGTAGGTTCGCAGAATCGGAAGAGCAGTCATATAAAAAGACTACGCCCCGGTTTGGCCTAGGCCTCTTTAGTTATCTCTACCGTTACAAAAAGTTCACTGGCAAACGGGCCGGCATAAACGCCGCGAAGCGGGGGCACGTCGTCATAGTCGCGGCCGCGGCCAACAACCACGTGACGGTCGTTTACATCGCAGTCATTGGTTGGGTCAAATGCAAACCAAGAACCCGCCCACCACTCAACCCAGGCGTGAGATTCACCTACCGCGGTGACACCAAGTTTTGGTGTGGTGTCTGGGTGAAGGTAGCCGCTTACATACCTTGCAGGAATACCAACTGCACGAAGAGCACCGATAGTTACGTGTGCAAAATCTTGGCAAACACCAATCTTGCTGCTCCACGCTTCAGAGGCCAATGAGTTCACCCCGGTAACGCCGTGCTTATAGGAGATGGCCCCAAAAACTTTTTGACAAACCGCCAGTGCGGTTTCGTGTGGCGTCAGAGTCTCGGCAAGTTTTTTTGCGAACTTAGACACCTCGGCCGGAGGTTGAGTTCGTTTAGTTTGAGCAACCGCGTCGGTAAGTTCAAGCGAGCTAATTATTTCTGCGGCAACATCTGACCAACCAAGGCCTGGTGCTGGTGTGATGTGCGGGCGCAGTTCAACAGTAGAAGTTGATGTGATAGTTAGTTCACTGTGCGGTTCTAAAACTTCAAACATCACGGCTCGAGTATTGAAGTAGTCAAAATATTCATGCACTGACCCATGTGGTTGCACATCTAGCTTGGTTGCAAAAACCACTTGGCTTTCATCGCGAACGGGCAGAAGTCTGGCCTCGTTATATGAAGCTGCTACCTCACCCTGATATTTGAATCCGGTGGTGTGCACAATTTTGTAGCGACTCATGAAACCTCGCCAATCCAATGTGGCAAAGCATTGACCGGAAAGTACCTTGCGCGAATAGCTTCAGAAATTTCATTGATGCCTTCTTGAAGCACATTCATTTCTTGAGTCAAGTTAGCAAGAATGTCTGGCGCCGAACGATATTCCAAATTCGTTCTTAGTTGTGTTAACTGCCGTAACCCCAAGTCACTAGTTCCAACTCGATCGGTGCTCGGCGCCAGATCACTCAAGCAGCGTTCGGCGCGACTAAGCGCAAATGTAACCGAACGCGGGAATATGCGGTCAAGCAAGAGAAACTCCGCCGCATTGGTAGCGCTAGGAACGCCACGATATGTGCGCAGGTATGCCTCATAGGCACCGCAGCTGCGCAAGATTGTTGTCCACGATGGTCCGCTTGCCTCAGTCAACTCTGAGGTGGCAAGCAGTCGTGCAGTCATGTCAACCCGCTCCAAGGAGCGCCCTAAAGTGAAGAAGGTCCACGCTTCATCGCGTGAGGTTGAACTCTCTACGATTCCAACGGCAAGAGCGGTTCGCTCTCTAACCCAACCAAAAAAGTCGTGGGCTCGTTCGATCGATACTTTGCGCGGCATGCGCGATCTGGTGGTGTTGAGGCATTCCCAAAGCTCAGTAGAAACAATCTCGCGCACGCGCCGGGCGTTTTCACGGGCTGCATTCAGTGAGCTGGCAATAGAGCTTGGCTCGTTGCGATCTACCGACAAAATGTTTAGTAGGTCTTGGCGGGTTAGTTGGTGCGGGTAGTGGGGGTCTGAACCAATAACCTCAAGCAGTGAGCGGCAGGCGGTGTCTTCATCTACCCAAGGGTCTTCAAGAAGAAGCTGCAGGTGAACATCTAATAGGCGCGAGGTGCCATCGGCTCGTTCTACATAACGGCCAATCCAAAACAGAGACTCTGCGATTCGGCTAAGCATCTGTGGTTGCCTCCTGCGTTGAAGTGGTTTGCTGTTGTTGCTCTTGCTGTCTTGTGTAACCTGAATCGGCAGATGACTGCGAGGCAACTACAGAAGAAACATTTGAGTTTGTGGAGATTTTTGGTTTTGTTTTATCTCGATCAACACCAATTACCCAGGTATCTTTTGAGCCACCGCCCTGCGATGAATTAACAACAAGTTCACCTTCTGGAAGAGCTACGCGGGTTAGCCCGCCGGGTAGCACCCAAACATCATTACCATCATTGACTGCAAACGGTCTTAGGTCTGCGTGACGGGGGCGAAGACCTTCTTCAACAAGTGTCGGAATAGTTGAAAGTTGCACAACCGGTTGGGCAATCCAACCACGCGGATCTTTTATTAGTCGTTTGCGTAAATCTTCTAATTCTTTTTTATCTGCGCGTGGGCCTACAACCAAACCTTTACCGCCAGAGCCATCAACCGGCTTCACAACCAATTCGTTAAGACGATCAAGCACTTCTTCAAGACTTGCCTTCTCTTCTAGTCTCCAAGTTTTTACGTTTTCGATTACAGGCTCTTCGCTCAAGAAATATTTAGTGAGATCAGGCATGTAGGTATAAACCAATTTGTCATCGGCCACACCATTACCAACTGCATTGGCTAGAGTCACGTTTCCGAGTCTTGCTGCGTTTAGTAATCCGGGTGGGCCAAGCACGCTGTCTGCGCGAAAAGCAAGTGGATCCAAAAATTCATCATCAACGCGGCGATAAATAACATCAACACGGCGAGGCCCCGCAGTGGTTCGCATGTAAACCTTGCCGCCGGTACAAAAAAGATCGCGGCCTTCAACAAGTTCAAGACCCATTAGACGAGCAAGCAACGTGTGTTCAAAATATGCACTGTTATAAACACCCGGGGTAAGCACAACAACAACCGGGTCAATCACTCCACTTGGTGCGGCAGCGCGAAGCGCGGCAAGTAACTTATTTGGATAATCACCCACCGGTTGAATTCGCATCTGCTGAAAAAGCTCTGGCAGGGTTTGAGCCATCACGCGACGATTCGAAATTACGTAGCTAACACCCGATGGAACTCGAACGTTGTCTTCTAGTACTCTCCACGCTCCAAGTTCGTCACGAATCAAATCAATGCCGCTTACCTGAATGCGAACCCCATTTGCTGGGTCAATGCCGTGGGCAGCGCGGTGAAAATGAGCCGAAGATGCAACCAATGCTGCAGGCACCACTCCATCGCGAATGCAATTCTGCGGGCCATATATGTCGGCCAAGAAAGCCTCAAGTACCTTTACTCGCTGCTTTACCCCGGCCTCAAGAACATTCCATTCGTTCTTTTCGATAACGCGCGGAACCGCATCCAGTGGGAATGGGCGCTCTTCACCGGCAAAGTCAAAGGTCACGCCCTGGGCAAGGTAAGAGTCTGCCAAGGCTTCAGTTCGGCCACGAAGTTCGGCTTGAGACATGCCGGCCAAAGTCTCGTGAATCTTCTTATATAGGGGTCTGACCTTGCCGGGGGCCGAAAACATTTCGTCATAGGCGTTGCTGGCAAGCCCCGGGGCTTTATCGGGGTAGGTCTTGAACAGATCTCCCATGTTCATAAGGTAGCCCCGGGTTATTGCGCCCGTGTTTCGAAGATGGGTCTAGCAACGAACATATTTAGGCTTGACAAGTGCCATTGATTGGCACGGGGCTCCCAGCCAGAGTCCAGACAACTCCCAGACTTCGAAACCAGACTGACACTATGAG
>JBJOJI010000004.1:0-59821 GCA_046046665.1 Actinomycetota bacterium | reverse complement strand
ATGGTACTGCAAGGGTGACCTTGTGGGAGAGTAGGACACCGCCGGACTTAATTTAACAAAATGGCCACCTTTCGAGGTGGCCATTTTGGTTTAACTTTCTTTTGCCAATCTCAATGAGAGCAATTGTTGGTTTATAGGTCATGATCTACAAGGCATTTGTAGAATGCTAACAGGAGATAAATATGCGAGAACGTGATTCAGGACAGGGTTCCGGCCGTGGTGGCCGAGATCGTCGCCAAGACGCACCTAGCGGTCGCGGTACTCGAGTTAATTCTGCTGGTTCTAGACCTGCTTGGCAGGAACGCGTAGCCAGGCCAATTGATTATGACAAGCCAAAGAGCCCACAGATTCCAGATGAGATCACGGAAAAAGATCTTGAACTTGGAATTCGTGTGCAGCTAAAAACTTTGACACCAGAAAATGCTGAAAAAGTGGCCCGACACCTTGCCATGGTTAGCATCTTGCACGATCAGGACCCAGAGTTAGCTCATCAACATGCTTTGGCTGCTGCTGAACGAGCTGGCCGCATTGGGATGGTGCGTGAAACCGTTGGCGTCACGGCTTACGGCGTTGGTGATTTCGCACTTGCTCTTCGCGAACTACTTACATACCGCCGGATTTCTGGATCGAACGACCAGGTTCCGTTGATGGTTGACTGTGAACGAGGCCTTGGTCGCCCAGAACGTGGATTGGAATTGGGTCGAGAGGTTGACCGAACCAAACTTTCGCCCGAGGTCCGAGTCAACCTAGCGATTGTGATGTCTGGTGCACGACTTGACCTTAGTCAAAACGATTTAGCGCTTGCAGAATTGCAGATTCCTGAGCTGAACCCGGAAAAGGTTTTTGATTACTCGGCTCCGCTGTTTCACGCTTATGCCGAGACATTATCGGTGTTGGGTCGTGACGAAGAGTCGAAGCGCTGGCGCAAGCTAGCCGAGCGAGCAGAACAGGCATACTCAGGTTACCGAGAACCAGAAGACGAAATTTTCTCGGTGCTTGAAGAAATTGAAATTCCAGAGTTTGTTGAAAAACCCATCGAGCGCGAAGCATGGAAGCGAGAACCACGAAATGACCGATAAGCCAAACGAAGAGCTGAATGCGGCAGATGCTAATTCTGCAGATGACAAGAAACGACCATCCTTAGAAGAAATTCGTAAGTCTCGCAACACCTTTGGCGGCAACGGAACCTTTGGTGGCGGAAAAATTGGTGGCGGAAACAGTCGAGGCAAGGGCGGCGGACTTTCTCGCCCAGGCGGAAGCGCACGCGGCCGTTAATTCGGTCGTTGGTGGTATCGGTGTTTGGTAAAAAAGACGCCAAAGTATGGGGCAAGTACGACGTGGTGCTTTGTGACCTGGACGGCGTGATTTATGAGGGTACCGATGCAATTATTGATGCACCAGAAACCATAAATTTCTTTATGCAAGCGGGTATTCCGGTTGGCTATGTGACCAATAATTCCTCGCGAAAACCCGAAACCATCGCCAATCAGCTTGCTGGTTTTGGAATTCAAACCGCTCCAGAAAATGTAATTGGCTCTGCTAAAACTGGCGTAGACATTTTGGCGACGCTGATTCCTGCGGGCGCCAAAGTTTTGGTAGTTGGTGGCGAGGGCTTACGTTCGCGTGTGATTGAAGCGGGTTTTGAACTGGTTAAAAGCTCTGATGAAAAACCAGCGGGCGTGATTCAGGGATTTGACCCCAGTGTGGCCTGGACTGATTTAGCCGAGGCTTCGTACTCGATTGCCAATGGGGCCAAGTGGGTGGCCACAAACCAAGACTGGACTATTCCAAGAGAGAAGGGCATAGCGCCGGGCAATGGAACGCTTGTGTCTGCGGTTCATACTGCCGTTGGCCAGTTGCCAATTGTAGCTGGAAAGCCAGAGCCAGCAATTTACAAAACCGCTGTTGACCATTTTGGCGCCAAAAACGCCATCTTTGTCGGAGACAGAATAGACACCGATATTCGAGGCGCCAACCGTGCCGAGCTTGATTCGGTTTTGGTGATGACCGGAATCAGCACCCGTAAAGAGGTGCTTGGTGTTAAAAAAGAAGATCGCCCAAAGTACATAGTTGGCACGATGGCCGAGTTGTTGGTGGAGTATGACCTGCCAAAGAAAACCAAGCGAGGATTTGCCTGTAGGGGCGCCGAAGTTGAGTTGTTAGGTAACAAAGTTGTTGTGACACACGGTAACCCAAAATCTCTTGCCGCACTCAGGGCAGCCTGCGCGGTGATTTATGCATCAGAGACCCCCATCTATGGGTTGGAAGTAGAACCAGCACTTTACGAATAGGCTTAAGGTATGTCACAAGATTTCACACAACAGGTTCAAGATGAACTTGCTCGCGTCTCGGCGTTGCCTCTAGAAGAGCAACCGGCTGCCTTCGCCGCTGTTCGCGATTTGCTTGAGAAGACTCTGAATTCTGACGCTCTAGGCTCAGATTCGAGCGACAGCTCAAGTAATTAAGGCGCTTTATGCGTATTGATGCGATCACAATTTTTCCGGATTACTTCAAGGCGCTGGACCTATCGCTGTTAGGTAAGGCCCGTGAAAAGAATCTGATTGAACTGCATGTTCACGATTTGCGAGATTACACCCACGATAAGCACAAAACAGTGGACGATAGCCCATACGGCGGCGGCGCTGGAATGCTAATGAAGCCAGAGCCGTGGGGTGAGGCTTTTGATGCAATTTTGCCTGCTGATGGTAATTGCACGATTATTTTTACCTCTCCGGCCGGAGAGCAATTTAAACAGGCAACGGCACACGAGCTTGCCGAGTTGGATCATCTTGTTTTTGCCTGTGGGCGCTATGAGGGCATTGATCAACGAGTGGTTGACTATGCCGAAACTAAGGCGAATGTGCGTTTGATCAGTTTGGGTGATTACGTTCTGAACGGTGGCGAAGTGGCTGCATTGGCCATGATCGAAGCTGTGGCTCGTTTAATTCCTGGTGTAATTGGAAATGCTGAAAGCTTGGTTGAGGAATCACATTCTGACGGGCTATTGGAGTACCCAAGCTACACAAAGCCAGCCTCTTGGCGCGGTTTTGATGTGCCCGATATTCTAACCAGCGGCCATCACGCGGCTATTGCTGCCTGGCGTCACGAACAGCAGGTTGAACGCACAAAGCGAGTTCGGCCAGATTTGCTGTCTGAATAGGCGTAAATAAAGGTCTAATGCTTGGCCCCGCTTGCCCACATCGGTGTTGGTCAGGTAAACTTATCAGGTTGTCTGGCTCCGAAGCTCTGCCGCAGGGGAGAAAAGCCAAATTGGGCAACAAACCATAAACTACTTACCCGTTGTTGACCTGCGCGCAGTAACAGAAGGCGATACAAAAATGCATATTCTTGACTCAGTAGACGCAGCGTCTCTTCGTTCAGACATTCCTGAGTTCCGCGTTGGTGACACCGTAAACGTTCACGTAAACATCGTTGAAGGTAACCGCAGCCGTGTTCAGGTTTTCAAGGGAATCGTTATTCGTCGTTCAGGCGAATCAGTTCGCGAAACCTTCACCGTTCGCAAGATTTCATTCCAGGTTGGCGTTGAACGTACATTCCCCGTTCACTCACCAGTGATTGAGAAAATTGAAGTTGTAACTCGCGGTGCAGTGCGCCGTGCAAAGCTTTACTTCCTGCGCGATCTTCGCGGTAAGAAGGCAAAGATTCAGGAAAAGCGCGACAACGCCTAAATCTGTTAAAAATACAGTTTAAGCATCTAGCCTTTTTACATGACAGACCTGGGGCAGTTCCAAAGCCCAACTAGAAAAGCACCACGCGGCCGCAACACTAAGTGGCGTCGATTTAGAAAAAACATATTTGTTTCTTTCTTCATCGATCTATTAGTGATTGCAGGCACCGCGTTGGTGCTTTCTCTTTTAATCAAGACATTTCTTATCCGATCATTCTTTATTCCATCGGGTTCAATGCTTGAAACTCTTCAGATTGACGATCGAATCATTGTTAATGAATTGGTTCCTGACGTGATTCCGCTTTCCCGCGGCGATGTGGTTGTTTTTAAAGACCCAGGCGGCTGGTTAGGCGAAATACAGACTCCAGATTTAGACCCGGTAACCGCAGTAACCGATTGGGTGCTTTCCGCTTTTGGCGTTACCGCGCCAGACAGTAGTCAACACCTTGTGAAACGTGTGATTGGCGTTGGCGGTGACAAAGTTATTTGCTGTGACGCTGACGGAAAAATAACAATTAACGGAATCGCCATAACTGAAAGCTATCTTGAGTCAGGTAAGAAACCTTCGGACATGACCTTTGATGTTACGGTTCCAGACGGTTCTTATTGGGTTATGGGCGATAACCGCGACAACTCGGCAGACTCCCGCTATCACTCGGATCTTCCAAGCAAAGGTTTTGTTGCTAAAGAATTTGTGGTTGGTAGGGCGTTTGTTGTGACCTGGCCGTTTAAGAACTTCTCTTGGCTTGATAACTACTCAAATGTCTTCAAAAACATTCCCTAGTCTTCAGTTTGAAAACGAACTTTGGGCTTCAGGGGCACGATTCGTTATAGGCATGGATGAAGTGGGCCGTGGGGCAATTGCCGGGCCAGTGGCTGTTGGGGTTGCACTGTTGGATAAATTAGATCCAAAATCTGAAACCGCCTGGCCTGCAAAGCTGTGCGATTCTAAGTTAATCAGCGAAAAAGTTAGAAATGAAATTGTCGATCCGGTTACTAATTGGGTAACTGGTTCTGCTGTTGGTATGGTGCCCGCTTCCCAAATTGATTCCTATGGAATCGTCGAAGCCCTTGCCGCTGCCGGTGCAATGGCTCTGAATCAGTTATTGGAAAATGCTGTTCTTCGTAAGCAGATAATCCAAGACGGTGCCGTAATCATTCTTGACGGTTCACATAATTGGATTGGCCCTAAAGCTAGCGGAATGACTGTGGTGGTCAGAACCAAGGCAGACCGCGACTGCGTTTCGGTGGCGGCCGCATCGGTGATTGCCAAAGTTGCACGGGATAACTTGATGGTAGAGCTTGCAAAAACCCTGCCGGAATATGGCCTCGAAGGCCACAAGGGCTACGCATCGGCTAGTCACATAGCCGCTGTTAGGGATTTTGGGCCAAGCGAAGAACATCGCGTTAGCTGGCTAGGCAAAATACTTTCCTGAGCCGAGTTCAAGTTGGCGACCTTAGAGGAATAGACTTTTGGCAATGGATGAGAACGAATTTGAAGACTACGACAGAGAAGCGGAACTTGCTCTCTATCGCGAATATCGCGATGTTGTGGGCACTTTTAAGTACGTAATAGAGACTGAGCGCCGCTTCTATTTGGCCAACGAAGTTGACCTACATCGAGTTGACACACCAACAGACTTTTATTTTGAACTCAATATGAAAGATGTTTGGGTTTGGGATATTTACCGAACCGATAGATTCGTTCAGAGTGTGCGTGTTCTAACTTTTAAAGATGTGAACGTTGAAGAACTGACTGGGGCAACTTTCAATCTGCCTAAAGAATTTGCGGTTGGCGAATAGCTACTTATCCACAGTTCTAATCAAGACATAAATATTCAAACTTAGCTATCTCATGCTAGGTGCATGGCTCAAAAACAATTACTCGGAAAATATGGGGAAGACGTTGCTGCGCAATTTTTGCAGGACCGCGGCTACTCAATTATCGACCGAAACTGGCGCTGTTCAATTGGCGAGATAGATCTCATTGCCAAATACAAATCAAGACTTGTGTTTGTTGAGGTAAAAACCCGCAATGGTACTGGCTATGGTCATCCGTTTGAAGCCATAACAAACTCAAAAGTTCTAAGGATGCGCAAATTAGTTTCCCAATGGTGCAGTCAAAATGGAGCCTTGGGTTCTGAAGTTCGATTAGACGCCATCGCTGTGCTTGTGCGAGGTGGGCGAGTTGGTATCGAGCACCTGAAGCAAGTGTTCTGATGATCAGAAAAATTCTGATTGCGAAAGCCTATGCAGTTAGCCTTCTTGGTCTTGCTGGCACAATTGTTGAGGTTGAATCAGAAATATCTAGCTCACTGCCAGGCTTTGTGTTGGTTGGCCTTCCCGATGCTTCTTTGACGGAGGCAAAAGACCGGGTACGTGCAGCGATTCAAAATAGTGGCCTAAAAATGCCCGATCGCAGAATCACTGTGAATCTTTCGCCCGCTTCGGTGCGAAAGCACGGTTCCAGTTTTGATTTGGCGATTGCGGTCAGCGTTTTAGCGGCATCGGGAACGCTAAAGCCAGCATCAATTTCTAAGTGGGTGCACTTGGGCGAACTTGGTCTGGATGGTTCAGTGCGAAGGATAAACGGAATTCTTCCATCGCTGATAGCGGCAAAGCTAGCCGGAATTTTGCACGCAATCGTTCCTGCGGCAAACCTTGCTGAGGCTTCTTTAGTGGAAGGCATGCATGTGCTTGGAGTTTCACATTTTGGCGAAGTCGCTAAGTTGCATGGTGCAGTATTGCCTTCAAGTGATCACTGGCAGCCCATTGATGTTCAAGTAAAGACTGCTAAAGCTGAGGTCTTTGACCATAGAAATTTTATTAACCTAGATATGTCAGATGTCTTAGGGCAACAAGAAGCGGTTGATGCTTTAACTGTGGCAGCCGCGGGTGGCCATCACTTGTTGATGGTTGGTCCTCCGGGGGCTGGTAAGACCATGATGGCTGAACGGTTACCTGGCATTTTGCCTAATTTGAATTTAGAGGATGCTCTTGAAACCACTGCGGTTCTTTCCATTTCTGGCAGAAGCAATTCGGCAAATGAGAACCTCATTGAGCGACCGCCGTTCGAGGCGCCGCATCACAGTGCATCGGTGTCTTCGCTTGTTGGAGGCGGCATGGGTATGCCACGGCCCGGAGTCATATCTTTAGCAAATAACGGTGTGCTTTTTCTTGACGAGGCGCCCGAATTTCAAAAACCAGTGCTTGAGGCGCTTCGTCAACCTTTGGAATCGGGTGAAGTGATGATTAATCGCTCGGGTGGCACGGCAAGATTTCCCGCAAAATTTCAATTGGTATTAGCAGCCAACCCTTGCCCATGTGGACATGGCTATGGATCCGGTAGAAACTGCCGGTGTAACGACCAGCAACGAGTGAAATATTTGGCAAAGCTCTCTGGGCCACTCTTGGACCGAATAGATATTCGCCTTAACATAAATGCAGCAAGTCCAGCTCAACTTGCTTTGGCAAGAGCTTCAGGTTCGCACTCTGTAAGCTCTGCTGAATTGCGAGATCGAGTAACCGTGGCAAGGAAGCTGGCATCAAAAAGACTGCAGGGAACGCCATGGCAAATTAATGCTCAGGTGCCTGGATCCTATTTAAGAAAACACCTTCCGCTTGATTCGCGAAGCGTTATAAAGCTTGAAGATGCCCTAGATAAAGGGCGCATTAGCATGCGCGGTTTCGATAGGTGCTTGAGGTTGGCATGGTCAAATGCCGATTTAGAGGAGCGAAACCAGCCCAATCAATTAGATGTGGCTAAAGCCATTCTGCTTCGCGGCCCAGAAGACCTGCTAATACCAAGATCGGATTCAAAATGAACGAACTTCAAATAGAAACAAGTCGTCTTAGAGAATTACTTCCAAAGGTTGCTGAAGAAGAATTGGAAGATGTTTTTTCGTATATCACTTGGAGCATTCTGTGTGAACCTGGGGATGGCCTTGCCGGAATGCTATCCCAAACCTTAGGATCCTCAAAGGCGCTCAAGAACGAATTGCAAAACGCATCCCCCTCAGTTGTGAAGGGACAGTTGCTTGATGCCGGTCTAGGATCCGAGGAAATCAATGAATATGGACCCTTCGAATCCAATTTTCAGATAGGCAGAGAGCGCTGGAGATCAAGACTCTCTTTTTCTTCTGTGCAACGTGCCATCCACTCGATGCATAACCTGCAAGGTTTCATTTTGACTCCACTTAGCCAACAATGGCCTGTGCAACTAGGCGATTTAAAATTTCACGCACCCATGGCCCTGTGGGTGCGAGGTAATGAGTCTTCTCTAATAAGTCTTAGTAATTCAGTTGCTGTTGTTGGTTCCAGGGGCTCAAGTAAATATGGAGACTCTGCAACTGAAACTATGACTACGGCTCTGGTTGGAAAAAATCTAAGTGTTGTTTCAGGAGGTGCCTATGGAATAGATGCCGTTGCACATAGAACCGCTCTGGCTTTGAAGGGCAACACTGTGGCGGTGATGGCCGGTGGCGTGGACCGTCTTTATCCAACCGGAAACAAGGATTTGCTGAATCGCATAATCCAAACCGGTTCTGTGCTGAGCGAGTTGCCGCCAGGCTCTATTCCAACTAAATGGCGTTTCTTACAACGCAACAGGTTAATTGCCGCCTTGTCGCAAGCAACGTTGGTTGTTGAAGCCAATTGGCGCTCGGGGGCTCTGAGTACCGTAGGGCATGCAGAAAGACTTGCGCGTACTGTGTATGCGGTACCAGGCCCTATTGATTCCCCAAAATCTGCTGGAACAAATAAATTGATTGCTGATCGCAGAGCTGAGCTGGTGGTTGATGACACCGACTTTCTGCAGCATCTTGGAAAGATACCAATAAGTTACGTTGCCAAAGAGCTACCAGGCCTTGGCGCCTTTGAAACAAGGGTTCTTGACGCACTTGGCTATGACTTATTAGAAGTATCCGAAATCTGCTCGTCTGCGGGACTTACGCGAGATGAAGCAAGGTTGGGACTTTCCAGTCTTCAACTAGATGGTTTAATTTTGAGGCGCGGAAGCGCCTGGATGAAAACTCAAACTACGCTTTGATGTGTGAGTACAAGTATCAAAAACGCGATTCTAGGCTTCAGGGGCTACCTTGATGCCGGACGCGGCTACTCTTCTAATACTGTCAAGGCCTACGTAGCAGATGTTTCAGATATTGCTGGGTTTCTAGAGAAAAAACAGATTGAAAATTTAGATCAATTGCAACTCGAACACCTGAGAGACTGGCTATGGCAATCAACCCAGCAAGGTCTCACCAAGGCAACAATTGCAAGAAAAAGCGCAGCAGTAAGGTCGTTTACTGCTTGGGCATTCAAGAATAATTTGCTTGATACAGATCCTGGGTTGAGGCTTAAGTCTCCAAAGGCCAGCCGCACCCTTCCTAAAGTAGTTTCGCGCGAGAGTTTGGCGATTGTATTTGAAAAACTCGAGTCAATGGCAACTAACGATAATCCGCAGGGGGTTCGTGACTTGGTTGTGGTAGAACTTCTTTATGCAAGCGGGGCTCGTGTCAGCGAGCTGGTTGGCCTAGATTTGGAAAGTATTGATTACAGCAGAAACATTATGCGGGTCATGGGAAAAGGCGCAAAGGAGAGAATGGTTCCTTTTGGCCAACCCGCTCGAGAAGCACTTGAAAAATGGATTCGAGTTTCAAGGCCAATGTTGGAATCAGATAAAAGCGGCCGAGCTCTGCTATTGAATTCTCGTGGTCAACGTATTGGTGTTCGGCAAGTTTACGGTCTGGTCGCCAAACTACTTGAGGCAACACCTACGGGAGCTGCCGGACCTCACTCACTTAGGCACAGCACCGCTACCCACTTGCTTGATGGGGGAGCTGACCTGAGAGCCGTACAAGAACTTCTTGGTCACGCCAGTTTAGGAACTACCCAAATTTACACACACGTTTCAATAGAACGTTTAAGAGATGGTTACAAAAATGCACACCCTAGGGCGTAGGTAGAAGCCGGCTTGGGTTTAAGCCACCCAGCAAAAACAACGGTGATAAATAAGCCCCGTCTTTGCGAATTGAAAAGTGCATGCAGGTAGCCGATTCACAGTGCTGCCGGTATCCGGGCTCCGCCTCGCATACTTCACCAAAGGGCTGACCGCCAAGGAGCGTTTGCCCCCTGTGTAAATTCGTGCAAACGGGCTCAAATTCCGAAACGATGCCGCCTGAGTGCTTTATGGTGACTAAATTCCGATCCACTACCTTGCCGACAAACCAAATTTGCCCCGAGGCTGGGGCAAAAACTGGCTGAGCTGGTTCAACCAAGTAGTCCACCCCTCGATGACCGGCCGAAAAGTCACTGTTGGGTTGTCGATACTGATTTATCAGGCGAATTGGCGTTTCTAGTGGAGGGTTCCAGGTGTTCACGGGTAGGGAAGGCTCTGAGGCTTGGGCAGTTTGAAAAAGGCCAAGCAGGAGACTAGAAAACAGACCGGCAAGGGCCAGTTTGGGTGCAAATTTTCTCATTCAACTAGATTGCATGCCGCTCCGTCAACCCAGATAAACATTGGCAAAACAGTGGATAACCCCACCACGGCGCTGCTAGAATTTGAGATAGCGGCAAGCTCGCGAAATCCCCAATTTGAGGCCTTCTAAAGCATGCCGACTTCGCGTGTCGAATCAGATTTACCTTTCACTCAGTCCAAAGAAATTTGGCGAAAGGGGTCCGGCACCAGGTGTGTCAATCAACCGATTGAAACAGTTAACTGAGTGGCGCCTTGGCGCGCCAAAAAAGGAGACACTGCTCATGGCAGTAGTAACAATCCGCCAGCTGCTAGACAGCGGCGTACACTTCGGGCACCAGACCCGTCGTTGGAACCCAAAGATGCGTCGTTTCATTCTGACCGACCGATCAGGCATCTACATTATTGACCTTCAGCAGTCACTGGCTTTGATTGACAAAGCATATGACTTCGTTAAGGAAACAGTCGCTCACGGCGGCAGCATTCTTTTTGTTGGTACCAAGAAGCAAGCTCAGGAGTCAATCGCTTCTGAGGCGCTTCGTGTTGGTCAGCCATACATCAACCAGCGTTGGTTGGGTGGTCTTTTGACCAACTTCCAGACCATCCAGAAGCGTCTTTCACGTTTGAAAGAACTAGAAGTTATGGACTTCACCGGTAAGACCAAAACTGGTCTAACCAAGAAGGAACTTCTTATTCTTCGCCGTGAAAAGGACAAGCTTGAGAAGGCACTAGGCGGTATCCGCAGCATTACCAAGACTCCATCAGCGATCTGGGTTGTAGACACCAACAAAGAGCACCTAGCAATTACCGAAGCTAAGAAGCTTGGGATTCCAGTTATCGGTATCTTGGACACCAACTGTGACCCTGATGAAGTAACTATCGGTATTCCTGGAAACGACGACGCAATTCGTTCAGTTCAGTTGCTAACTCGCGTTATCGCAGATGCAGTGGCTGAAGGTCTAATCGCCCGCCACTCAAAGCCAGAGGCAGCAGCCGAGCCGTTAGCTGAATGGGAGCGCGAGCTTCTAGAGCAGGGCAAGACTGAAGATGCAACCGCAGTTGCAGTAGAGGAAGCAAAGTAAACATGGCGAATTACACAGCACAAGATGTAAAGGCCCTGCGCGAGCGCAGCGGTGCTGGAATGATGGACTGCAAGTCAGCACTTGACGAGGCAGATGGCAACCTAGACAAGGCAATGGAAGTTCTTCGCCTTAAGGGTTTGAAGGGTGTTACCAAGCGCGAAGGACGCACAACCAGCAATGGTTTGATCGTTGCTCGTGTAAACGGTGGCACCGGATACCTCGTTGAGCTAGCTTGTGAGACAGACTTCGTAGCTAAGGCTGCAAAGTTCATCGAACTTGCTGACAAGGTCGCTGATGCAATCGCAGCTGCAGGTGCAACCACACTAGAGGCTGCCCTTGCAGCAGATCTAGCTGGCAAGAGTGTTCAGGATGCAATCAACGATGAAGCCGCAATCATGGGCGAAAAGGTTGAGTTACGCAAGGTTGGTTCCCTAAAGGATGCAGCCGTAGACGCTTACATGCACCGCACCAGCAAGGATCTTCCACCACAGGTTGGTGTTTTGGTTGCTTTCTCTGGTGCAGATGCAGATACCGCCCACGACGTGGCCGTTCATATTGCAGCATTCTCTCCAAGCGTTCTAAAGCGCGAAGACGTTGATGCAGATGTAGTGGCCACCGAGCGCCGTATTGCAGAAGAAACAGCACGCAATGAAGGTAAGCCTGAGGCTGCGCTTTCAAAGATCGTTGAAGGCCGCGTAACTGGCTTCTTCAAAGAGAACGTGCTTCTTGAGCAGGACTTTGCTAAAGACACCAAGCAGACTGTTTCAAAGGTGCTCGAAAACGCAGGCGTTACTGTTTCAGGCTTCCTGCGCTTCCGCGTAGGCGCCTAAGCCAAATTTAGGAAAGGCTCGGCCGTTTTCGGCCGGGCCTTTTTTACTGCCACGCCTAGGATAGAAGCAGTATCCAGGGAAAATTCAGGAGGGTTCCAGTGCCACAAAAAAAGCGCCGCGTATTGCTAAAACTTTCGGGTGAAGCATTCGGTGGTGGCACCCTTGGTGTCAACCCTGACATTGTTGCTGCCATGGCAAAAGAGATTGCCGAGGGCGCAAAGCACGCCGAAGTTGCAATCGTTGTTGGTGGCGGAAATTTCTTTAGAGGTGCTGAGCTATCGCAGCGTGGCATGGAACGCTCTCGCGCTGACTATATGGGAATGCTTGGAACAGTAATGAATGCTTTGGCTCTTCAAGATTTTCTTGAGCAGGCTGGGGTTGATGTGCGTGTACAGTCGGCCATCACAATGTCACAGGTTACAGAAACCTATATTCCACTTAGGGCCATTCGCCATCTCGAAAAGGGTCGCGTAGTTATTTTTGGTGCAGGTGCCGGTTTGCCTTATTTCTCTACTGATACCGTCTCGGCACAGCGGGCTCTTGAGATTAAAGCCGATGAAGTGCTGGTTGCAAAAAACGGTGTAGACGGCGTCTACACAGCGGACCCAAAGATTGACCCAAAGGCTACCAAGCTAGATTCAATTACCTACCAAGATGCTTTGGTTCAGGGGCTAAAAGTCGTTGACTCTACCGCTTTTAGTTTGTGCATGGATAACAAAATGCCGATGCGCGTATTTGGCATGCAGGGTAAGGGAAACATTACCGATGCAATCAAGGGTAAGAAAATAGGAACTTTCGTAACTGCATAGTTTCGAGAGCGCAAACAGGTTTAGAAACAACAGGAGAACAAATGATTTCGGAAATTATTGCGACTGCAAGCGAAAAGATGGCCAAAGCCGTTGATTCAGCAAAAGAAGATTTTTCTGGTGTGCGTACCGGAAGAGCAAACCCGCAGTTATTTCAAAAAGTAATGGTTGATTACTACGGAACCCCAACACCGCTTGGTCAACTTGGGCAGCTTGCTAACCCAGAGGCTCGCACCATTGTTATCACACCTTACGACAAAGGTGCTTTGAAGGCTATCGAAGCTGCACTTCGCGAGATGCCAAATCTTGATGCCAACCCTCAAAATGACGGCAACCTGATTCGCGTAACGCTGCCAGACCTAACTGAAGAGCGTCGCAGGGAGTACGTGAAGCTGGTTAAGGGTAAAGCAGAAGACCACCGTGTAGTTGTGCGCAACCTGCGCCGCAAAGGAAACGACGATCTTGCGGTGCTAAAGAAAGACGGCGAAGCCGGAGATGATGACATCGCTCGCGCCGAAAAAGAGCTTGATGCACTTACAAAAACTCATGTAGATGCCATCGATGAAGCGCTAAAGCGCAAAGAAGCAGAACTTCTAGAGGTTTAGTTTGTCTATTCCAGTTACCGGTGGCCGCAGTCTGTCAAAGTCTGTGGCCGTTGGACTTCTGCTTGGCGGCTTATTTTTACTTTCCGTTTTAATTTATAAAGAACTTTTCATGCTTTTGGCCGCTGCAGCAGCGGGCGTTGGGGCATGGGAGTTATCTTCGGCGCTTCGACTAAAAGGTTGGTACGTGCCCCGGGTTCCTGCGGTTGTAGGTTCCGTATTGATTATGCCTGCAGCCTTTTACGGCGGGGCAGAACTGCAATGGCTTGTTGCGTTGGGCATAGTTGCTGCGCTAATTGCTTGGCGTTCAGTTCATTTGATTTGGGAACGACGTGAAGCGCCAGCTCAAGCTTTCATTCACACCCTTCGTGATTTTGCAGCCTCAGCTTTCGTGGTTATCTACCTACCGCTAATGACAAGTTTCACCATGTTGCTACTTAGGCGTGAAGACGGGGCCGAGTGGGTAATCACGTTTGTAGTCACAGTCGCCATGATTGATACAGCAGGATACCTAGTTGGTCGAAAGCTAGGAAAACATAAACTTGCGCCCGGGGTTAGCCCAAAGAAAACCTGGGAGGGTCTTGTTGCTTCAGTGACTGCTGGAACAGTAACAGCCGTTATTTTTACAAGGGTATTCTGGGAGTTCCCTTGGTGGATGGGTTTCTTATTGGCGGCAGTTCTTTTGCTGGCAGCGGTTTTCGGCGATCTTGCCGAATCTCTAATCAAAAGGGATCTAGGCGTGAAAGACATGAGCAGCCTGCTGCCTGGGCATGGCGGAATTATGGACAGAATGGACTCGATTCTTCCTTCGGCCCTTATCACCTACATTTTCACCCAGGTCTTTTTAGCAATCTAGACTAATTCTGTGAATTACTCTTTTCCCTCAGCCGACGCTAAGGCACTTGGCTATCTAAAGCCGCAAGTTGATGAATTTGTAGAGCTTGCCAGGGTGCAATTTGCAGATTCAAGTCTTGAATTGGTGACCTCAAACTTAATTAGAAATACTGAGTTCGATCTAATCGCTGGCGGTTATCTGGTTTCGGCGGTTGACACCGCAATGGACCGCCTTGAAGATGCGTTTGCAGCGCGTGAGGTTCAAAGGCAAAAACTATTTCGTGGTGAGTTTGCTGTAACTGACCGCCTAGAGCGTGTAACCGAAATCGTCAGAGGGCGCCTGCAGCGACCTAAGGGCAAGAGATTTTCTAGAGTCAACTATTTATATCGCGGATATGACAAAAAACAAGTGGACAAACTATGCCTTCTAATTGAAAATCACTTGAGTCAAAAAGAACCCTTGCAAATCAATACAATTCGACGGTCAATTTTCAAAGCTAAACGCGGCGGCTATGTAGAAAGTCAAGTTGACGCATTCATTGACAGGGTCGTGGAGATTCTGCAAATTGAAAAGAACCGTTAGGTGCTTCTTTACCGCCAGTCTTCTGGCGGTGTCGGTAACTTTTGGTGCCGTTCCGCCTCTGGCGCAGGCATCGAGCGCAACCTTGGCTACGGTAGCCCTAGAACAGCTATCAGTTAAGGGCAGAGCGGCTAAAACAGGATATGAACGTTCAAGGTTTAGCGATGGTTGGTCGAATATCGGTGGCTGCACGGTTAGAAATTACATTCTAAAGAGAGACCTGAGCAGTTTGACCTTTCGCGATTCCTGCGTGGTCAACACTGGAATTTTGAACGATCCATACACTGGCAGAATTATTTATTTTAAATATGGAGTTGGCACCTCTATTGCGGTTCAAATAGATCACGTGGTTGCGCTAAGTGATGCCTGGCAAAAAGGTGCTCAGAAACTTTCATCGATGCAGCGAGAGGCTCTTTATAACGATCCGTTGAATTTGCTAGCGGTTGATGGACCTTCTAATTCAAGTAAAGGCGATAGTGACGCTGCCAGCTGGCTTCCTCCCAATAAATCCTTTAGATGCCACTATGTGGCGAGGCAGGTTGCGGTCAAGGCTAAATATCACCTCTGGGTGTCAAAGCCTGAAAAAGCAGCGATGAAAGCCATTTTGAACGGCTGCAGCAAACAGAAACTGCCAATTGGGTAGCTATGGCGCATAAAAGAAGCCAACGGTAAACTGGAGTTTTGGGTACAGGTAAACAAAGTGTGAAAGGCGTCAAATGGGCAGGTACGAGGCTGAAAGGCCTACTCTGTCGCATCGATTTGCTGGCGCAGTTGACGAAGCGCTGGTTAATTCAAAATTCTCTAGGCCTCACTTTCCAAAGCTGAAGAAGCACGCATTCCGCCCAATGTGGGGATTCCTGTTTTCAGTTGGGTTTATTCTTGTAACCGTTGTGGATCCTTATTCGGGCACTATGGCCAGCGCTAACACCATTCAGGTGTATGACCTAGACGCCGCAACTGTAGAGCAGACATACGGCTATTCCAGCACTCAGAAAATCTCTTATTCGCGAGGCGGCTTCAACATAGTTACCGGCGATGACGCTGCGGCGATGTTCGTCGAGGAGGCCGGAGTTCCAGACCCTGGAACTGCAAAGGCCTATGCTTTTGGGTTGCTTGAGTCAATGGGGTTCGGTGAGGACCAATACTCATGCTTAGTGAAGCTTTGGAATCGCGAATCTAACTGGCGGCACACAGCAAGAAATAAATCATCAGGCGCTTATGGCATCCCTCAGTCTTTGCCAGCAACAAAAATGGCCACTGAAGGTCCTGACTACCTCACAAACCCCGAAACACAGATTCGTTGGGGAGTGAAGTACGTCAAGGGTCGCTACGGTTCACCATGTGGCGCGCTGGCACACTCAGACAAGCTTGGCTGGTACTAATGCCACGCAATAACCGCCCTAAGCGCGGTCAGCGTGCAGTGGAACATGTGGAGTTGGACTTATCGGCTCTTCGAATGGGCAGTCGCAGAGAAGAAACCAAGCGCGGCGTTTCCTATACGACGCAAACCAGCATTGGAGCAAATGCCGAAGATGACAAGGCGTGGGTTTGTCCACATTGTCATTTGCAGATCACCAAGGGCGTGAACCACATAGTGGCTTGGGATTCTGTTCGCGGAGTTGAAACAAGGCGTCATTTTCATAATTCATGCTGGAAGTCATTCCAGGGGCCACTGCTATGAGTGAATCAATAGAAATCAGATCTGCAGTTGAGCTCCCATCGACTAGGGAGGCACTAACTCTCTTAACTGCGGATGGGCTTGAATTAATTGGCGAACTTGCTCTTCCGGTGGGTAAACCACCAGTAGCCACATTAGTGACCCTGCATCCGCTGCCTACCCATGGTGGTTTCATGGATTCGCATATTTATCGCAAGGCCTCAAATAGGTTGCCTGAGCTTGCAGACATAGCTGTACTTAGATTCAACACTCGAGGCACTGCATCGCCGCAAGGAACCAGCCAGGGAGTGTTTGGTGAAGGCGTCACAGAGCAACACGATCTTGAAGCAGCTGTTAATTTTGCAATATCAAGAGGATTACCAAATATCTGGTTAGTTGGTTGGTCTTTTGGAACCGAATTAGCTTTGAAATATGGCCATGACAAAGAAGTCGTTGGCGCAATACTTTTGTCACCACCGCTTCATCGGGCGACTGAATCTGATCTAGATAAATGGGTGGGAAACTCTAGGGAATTAATTGCTCTCGTGCCAGAGCTTGACGACTATTTGCAACCAAGGGAAGCAAAAGAACGTTTTTCCAAAATTCAACACATGCAAGTAATTGGAGTTGACGGAGCTAAGCACCTGTGGGTTGGCGAAGGCGCGACAACCCGTGTTTTGAATGAGATTGTTAGGCGCGTGAATCCGGCGGCCTATCCGTTGCCAGATCATTGGCAACCAAAACTTTAACTACCTTTGCTGCTGGTAGGGAACCAAAACCTGGCGAATAATCAAGATTATTGATGCCGCGATAGGAATTGCAACCAAGGCCCCTAGAACGCCCAGCAAGGCGCCTCCGGCTAATGCAGCTACAACTACAACCGCACCAGGAACCTCTACCGCTCGGCTCATAATTCGAGGGGAGATAACGTAGGCCTCAATTTGCATGTAAACGATGTAGAAGACAGCCACAATTATGGCGGTAGTTGGCGAAACACTGAGCGCTACGAGGGATGCGATTACAGCTGCCGTGATTGTTCCTACTAGTGGGATAAGGCCAAGCAGAAATGCAAGCGCAGAAATAACCAAGGCAAAAGGAACTCCGGTTATAGATAGCAAAATAAAGACCAAAGCAGACTGGATGAATCCGATTGATACTTGACCCATAACGTATCTACCAACAGAATTCGCAATTTGCTCTGCGATATCTGCGAATTTTTCGCGCTTGCTGTCGGCTACCAAACTGTATAGCCACTTTTTAAAACTTGACATTGACGCCATGAAATAGAGGCTTAAGACTAGAACGATTAGGGCCCCAAAGAAACCATTGAAAATGGAAAGTCCAACTTGAACCACCCCGCCAAGCATTTTTGGCCAATTGCTTGAATCGCCTAAATAGGCTCCCGCGTTTACCAGGGCATCAGAGATAGCACCTCCGAATTGGTTATCGAGTTGTACTACTAGGGGAATGTCGTTTACTCCCGAAAGAACGGTCGGAGCAGTTTTTATGAAATTTGCGGTTTGCGAAGCTAAGGTCGGAAATACTGAGGCGATCAGGACGGCGATTACCGTGAGAAGCACTGCCATCACGATTAAGATCGCAAATCGGCGACGGACGCCCAATGTAGTGATTTTTGTGACGATTGGCTCTAAGCCCAATGCGATGAAAATTGCAGCTGCCACGTAGGTTATGACATTTGCCAAAGTGGTTACTGCGCCACCGATTAGAAGAGCTGTAAGCACTCCAAGACCGCCAAGAAGGCCAAGTTGGAACGCGTTGCTGATTCTGAAATTACCCTGCATATAAGCAAACTTACCGCTTTGGGTGCTTAATTAGAGATTTTGGCCAGTATTTGACTGGCCTTGCAGTACATTTCTGAGGTTTCTCAAATAGACCTCAACCGATTCACGCTCGGACTTTATCTTTTCTAGGTCATCTTTAGCTCGTAAGTAGCGTTGCTCGAGTTCTTCTTGAGCCTTGGCATTTACGCTGCGAGCTTCCGCTTCAGCCGCCGAAATTATGGCATCTGCCTTTTTTCTGGCAGCTTCGGTGGTTTGCTGATTGATAGAAATCGCAGCGGCCTCGAGAGTTTCAGCTTCAAGTCGAGCGGCATTTGCACGAGTAATTGCGCTTGAAAGTTGCGCGTTTGCATCGTCTAAGTAGCGCTGGGTTGCTGAAACAGCCTCTTGATGTTTTCTTAGGTATTCCGCTTCAGCCTCTTGGCGACGTGCTGTTAGCTCTAACTCAAGATCTATTCGTGATTGTTCTGTGAGAAGCGCATTTGCTGAGTCAAAATCAAGCCCAAGGGAATTTTCGCGAAATGCAATCAACTTGCGCTCGGCCAAATCACGATCTACAGCTGCTTTTTGTGCTTCAATTTCACGTTTTGCGGTTGCCTTCATTCGCGCTACTTCGGTAGAAATTGCTCCTCTAATTGAGCCTGCCTCGCGAATAGATTCTTCGCTGATTCGAGTTGCCTCTGAGCGGGCCTGGGAGAGCATGTCGTCGTAATCGCTGCGGGCGGCAACCAAGATGCGGTCAGCACGTCGCTGGGCCTCTGCTACTAGAGAGTCGTAGTAGCCCTTAGCTTCACCGCGAAGATTATCGATTTCTTCAGTCAGAATTCTGCGCTGGCGCTCGATTTCTCTTTGAGCATCTTGGGTAAGGTTTTGAGCCTGATCTTCGGCTGTGCTCAAAATTAGTGCTGCTCTGGCGCCAACCCCTGAATAAGTAGGGTCCGCGGCCTCTGACAGAGCTGTTCTGGCCTCTAGAAGCTGGGTTTGAGCCGTTTTTAGCTCATTGGCTAGTTGGGCATTTTGGGCTGAAAGGTGCATTAATTCTTTGCGTAGGTCAAGAATTGCGTCGTCGACAGCGCCACGCTCGTAGCCACGCATGACTACGGGAAATTGGGTCTCTTCGCCTGACAAAACGGGGCTCCTAGGCACTTGGTTAGAATAATGAAGGCAATCCTGCCAAGCCCAAGTTTACCCTGATTGGATATCGCATGCGCTTCTTGATTGCTGCCGCGTTATTCCTAATCTCGCTAGTTGGCTTATTGCTTGGAGTGGCAGAACGCACAATTTGGGCCCCGCCAGCAAACTTCTCTGAGCAACTGGAAATTCAGTCCTCTAAGTCCCTCTTGCTTATTCCTAATGAGGTTCTAACTAAACATCCGGGAACCCCAACCATTTATTCGAATGGGGCCAAGACAGCTTTTTTGGCGTCAGGCAGGGAGTCTGACATCTTGGCCTGGATTGGAACCGCTGGGTATTCCAAGGTTCAATTCGACGACAAGGGAAAGAACCTGATGCAATTGGGTATTGAAGGTTCTGAGAACCTAGATAGCCCACTTGGATCTGACCTTTGGCGATCAGAGGTCACTGTAGAGGGGCTTGCCCGAATAAATGCATCAACTGTGGAGCAGGGTGCTGTTCTTGTTGCAAGCGACGGGATTAGGCCGGTGCCCACAAACTTAAGAATTGTTTGGCCAATTCCACATGATCTGACTCTCTCAAACATTGCCCTTATTGTGGGGGGCGCATTTCTTATTGCAGCGTTTGTGATGAATTTTCTTGCTTATCAGCACTTGCGTAAATCAAGAGGGCCAAGACGCAGAACTCCAACCCCACCAAAACCACCTCGTTATAAGGTAAAGCGAAACAAAGCTAACGCTCCAGTTCGCGGACGAAGGTCTGCTCGCAGGGCTTTTATTGCGATTCCAGTGGCTACGTCTATTCTGCTCACATCGGCCGGTTGTTCAAATCAGCAAGCAACAACTGAAAACCCTTCACCTTCGGCAAGTGCCGCAGCGGTTGCGCCGGTAGCACTGGTTAGCGACCAAATCAAAAAAATCTTAATTGAAGTTCAACAAGTTGCTGCAGATGCTGATTTGACCTCAGACAAGAAAGTGCTGGTATCCAGATTCACCGGCCCTGCACTTGAGCAGCGCACCGCCCACTACCTTCTTAGAACCAGATCAACGAAAATTCCTGCGCTTCCTAAAATTGTTGCCAACCCGGTTTCATTTAGCCTGCCTGCTGCCACTGATGCCTGGCCGCGGACTTTGATGGTTGTGACCGATGAAGCGGGCGATGATGCTTTGCCTCAAATGTTAGTTATGCAGCAGCAAACCCCACGAAGTCAGTATTTGCTTTGGTACAACATAAGACTTATGCCGGGAGCAAAGATTCCAGAAGTACCGGCCGCTGAAACAGGTGCTATTCCTGTAGAAGGTGACTCGCTGTTCTTGAAATTAGCGCCCAAAGACATTGTCTCTGGCTACGGCGACCTATTGAATAATGGCGCCGCAAGTCTAAGTTCCGGTCTTTTTGATATCCAGAAAGACGAGTTTTATAAACAAGTTTCCGAAAGTCAAAAGTCTCAAGTAGCCAATTTGGCCACCGGAAAAATTACCTTCAGCCACTCGCTTGGTGAAAAGAACGTGATTTCGCTTGCCACCAGTACTGCTGGTGCTTTGGTCGCTATTTATATGACAGATACCTACAAGATCAAGCCGAAAAAACGCGGCTCTGCTGTTGCGGTCTCGGGACAGGAAAAAATCATGCTGGGTGCTGATGGCTCAACCCGCGGTGTGAAAAGTATCTATGGTGACATGTTGTTGTTCTACGTTCCGGCACTTAGCGATACTGAGCGGATCAGGCTACTTGGGGTTTCTCAGGGCCTAGTCAGCGTTAGGAGTCTTTAGAAGTGTCTGATTTTTTATCAAGAGCAAATCTCTCTGGGGCAGTGGACTTATCCGGACTCAGAAAACCAGATTCGATTGAGCAAGCTGCAAAAACCTCGACGGCTACAGATGTTCCTGCTCTAAAAGTGCCTGATCTAGTTGCGCTGGGCACTGAGGTAAACATCAAAAACTTTGTCACCATTAGCCAAGCAGTTCCAGTGCTGATTGATTTCTTTGCCTCAGACCTAGAACAGAGCTTGCAGTTGAGTAGCAAGCTTGAGGCGGGCGTGCGAGCACTGCAGGGAAAGATGTTTCTACTAAGGGTAGATACTGAAACAGCCCTTACTGTGGCCCAAGCTTTTGGCGTGAAAGAAGTTCCAAGCGTCATTGCCATGATTAAAGGGCAACCAATACCTTTATTTGAAGGTGACCAGACTGCAGAGACCATTACAACCGTCTTGGATAGATTGCTTCAGGTTGCTGCTGAAAATGGAGTTGCCGCAACTCTTGAAGTTTCAGAAGAGTTTTCCAACTCGGAGATTCCGGAACTGGCAGGCAAGCATAAAGAAGCTTTTGCCGCAATTGACTCCGGTGATTATCCAGCGGCAGTGGCCGCATACGAGGCCGCTCTAAAAGAGAATCCTGCAGATGCCGTTGCAGTAGCTGGTTTGGCGCAATCTAAATTGCTTGTCAGAACCAAAGATCTTGATTTTGAATCAGCATTAAGTTCAGCACCTTCAAACTATGAATCAACCATAAAGAAAGCCGATGCGTGTGTTGCTGTTGGTCATATGGGCGAAGGCTTCCAAACTATTTTGACCCGTTTTGCAAATGCCGATAAAGAAGAGCGTGAGAAACTTCGTAAGCACCTGCTGGAACTGTTTTTGGTTGCCCCGCCTGAACTGCCTGAGTTGGCTCAAGCCAGAAAAGCGTTAGCAGCGCTACTTTACTGAAGCGGTTTGAACCAAACTGCTCCAAGCGGTGGAATTGAAATAATCGCCGAGTGCGGCTGCCCATGAGAGCCATCAGAATTTGCATTGATTGATCCAAAGTTGCCGACGCCTGAGCCACCAAACTCAACGGCATCGGTGTTCAAAATTTCTATCCACTTGCCTGGCTTGGGCAAACCCAACTTAAAGTAGGGTGACCAGCAAAATTTATCACCACAGCAATAGGGGAGCCATCTTCGTCGTATCTCAAGAATGAAAGCAGATTGGCATCAGAGTTTCCGCCATCTATCCAAACGAATCCCCGGTGATCGTGATCTAATTGCCACATTGCTGAGTTCTCAACATAAAGGCGGTTCAAGGTTGCCACCAGATTTTGCAGACCCTGATGGCTTGGTTGGTCAAGAATCCACCATTCAAGCCCGCGTTCTTGTGACCACTCGGACTGCTGACCAAATTCAGAACCCATAAATAGCAGCTGCTTGCCTGGGTGCGCCCACATGAACGCCAGGTATGCGCGAACGTTAGCTAATTGCTGCCAGCGGTCGCCAGGCATTTTGTTGAGTAAAGAACCTTTACCGTGCACGACTTCATCGTGGCTGATAGGGAGAATGAATTTCTCGTCATATGCGTAGAGCATTGAGAAAGTTAATTCGCCGTGGTGGTATTTGCGGTAGGCAGGGTCTTTTTGGATGTATTGCAATGTGTCATTCATCCAGCCCATGTTCCATTTGAAACCGTAGCCAAGGCCGCCACCGTCTGTTGGGGCGCTTACGCCACCCCAGCTAGTGGATTCCTCGGCAATCATCATGATTCCTGGATTGCGACGATACGCGGTGGCATTGGTTTCTTGCATGAACTTGATTGCGTCAAGGTTCTCACGCCCACCAAATTCGTTTGGCAACCAGTTGTCGCCTTCGCGAGAGTAGTCAAGGTAAAGCATTGAGGCAACGGCATCTACGCGGAGTGCATCAACGTGGAATTCTTCAAGCCAATAGAGGGCATTGGCAACTAGAAAGTTCTTTACTTCATTTCTGCCAAAGTCAAAGATGTAAGTTCCCCAGTCTGGGTGTTCACCACGCCGCGCATCCTGGTGCTCGTATAAAGCTTCGCCGTCGAATCTTCCCAGTGCCCATTCGTCTTTGGGAAAGTGCGCTGGAACCCAGTCAACAATTACCCCGATATCTGCAGCGTGTAGTTGATCGATCAGGTATTTAAGATCGTCAGCAGTTCCGAATCTTGATGTTGGTGCGTAGTAACCAGTTACTTGATAGCCCCATGACGGGGCGTAGGGGTGCTCTGCAAGCGGCATAAATTCAACGTGGGTGAAACCCAAGCGTTGAACATACGGAATAAGCTCTTGGGCTAGGGTTCGATAGTCGAGTCCAAGTTTCCAGGAACCGGCGTGCAGCTCATAGATTGACATCGGAGACTTCAGGGCGTCGCGCTTGCTGCGCTTGTCCAGCCAAATTTGGTCATTCCAAACGTAGTTGGAATCTGTCACAATAGAGGCCGTTGACGGCGGCACTTCTGTTGCTCGAGCCAGGGGGTCAATCTTTGTTATCCACGTTCCAGCTTTGGTGAGAATTTCATATTTGTACTTTGCACCGGAGCCAATATTCGGAATGAAGATTTCCCAAACGCCAGAGCTTCCCATTACACGCATGGCATTGGCTATGCCATTCCAGTTATTGAAATCTCCTACAACTCTGACCGCCATAGCGTTTGGCGCCCACACAGCGAACCTGGTTCCTGAAACTGGTCCGCCAATCGCATCAAGAGTAACCAGGTGAGAGCCCAGTGCCCGCCAAAGTTCTTCGTGACGACCTTCGCTAATTAGGTGGAGGTCAAATTGGCTAAGAGTAGGAAGGTGACGGTATGGGTCGTCAACGCGCCATTCAATTTCTTGAGCATCACCTTCATACCTGGCCAAGATTCGGTAGTTTGGTAACTTTTTGTCTTGGTAGACCCCTTGCCAGATGCCCAAACTTAAGTGCTCTAAAGGCAACTCAATTTTGTCATCGACTAGGGCCGTCACTGACTTAGCTAGAGGCTTGAGAGTTCGAATCACCCATCCGCCATCAACTGGGTGCACACCTAGCAGTGAATGCGGATCGTGGTGCGAGCCGGTTGCCACCCTGCTTATGAATTCGCTAGGTAATTCTGGAAGGTTTATTTGACTCTTCTTTCTTATGATGCCCATCGTATTTACCTAAAGGACCTTGCCGATTTTGAAAATATGCACTGGCTCAATAAACGCGTCTAGTCGAACGAAATTATCAGCCGACCAGGTGTAGCTCTGATTGGAAATTAGATCGGTAACTTCAAAGCTAGAGCCGTTCGCAATGCCAAGCTTGGTCAAATCTAGGTGTACAACGGTTTCACGTACTGCGTGCGGGTCAACATTTGCAACGACTAGCACGGCATCTGATTTTGCTGTTGGGCTGTGCTCAGCCGCAAGAAATTTTGAGTAGGCAATAATTGCCGAGTCGTCTGTGCTGTGAAATTCAATATTTCGCAACTGTCGAAGGCTAGGGTGAGCTGCTCGGATTTGGTTAAGCCTGGTGATGTACTTAGCAATACTTTTTCCAGACTTTTCGGCAGCAGCCCAGTCACGAGGACGGTATTCATATTTTTCGCTGTCTATGTGCTCTTCTGCACCTGGTCTAGCAACAGATTCGCAAAGTTCATAACCGGCATACATTCCCCAGCTTGGCGATGCAGTTGCCGCAATTCCCGCTCTAATTTTGTGAGCCGCCGGTCCGCCAAATTGAAGATATTCAGTCAAAATGTCTGGAGTGGTTACCCAAAGGTTTGGTCTAAAAAAAGCCGAGCTCTCGTGTGAAAGTTCCTTTAGGTAACTTTCGAGTTCCCATTTGGTGTTTCGCCAGGTGAAGTAGGTGTACGACTGCTGGAAACCAGCTTTTCCAAGGGCGTGCATCATTGCGGGTCTGGTAAAGGCCTCGGCAAGAAAGACAACTTCAGGAAAATCTCTACTAACTTCGGCAAGCAGCCATTCCCAAAAAGCAACCGGTTTGGTGTGCGGATTATCTACGCGGAAGATTTTCACTCCAAATGAAATCCAGTGTTTTACGACACGAAGTACTTCTTGATAAATACCATCCGGATCGTTATCGAAATTTACTGGGTAGATGTCTTGATATTTTTTTGGAGGGTTTTCTGCGTAGGCAATGGTCCCATCGGCACGGGTTGTGAACCATTCGGGATTTGAAATAACCCAGGGATGATCTGGAGATGCTTGAAGAGCCAGATCCATGGCAACTTCAATTCCTAAATCGTTTGCAGTTCTAATGAACGCTTTGAAGTCGGCATCGGTGCCTAAGTCTGGATGAATTTTGTCGTGCCCACCGTCCGAGGATCCGATTGCCCAGGGGGAACCAGGATCTTGGGGTCCAGCGGTGAGAGAGTTGTTTGGCCCTTTTCTAAATGCAACTCCGATTGGATGAATTGGTGGCATGTAGAGCACGTTGAAACCCATATCGGCGACAGCCGGCAACCTAAGTGCTGCTGTCTTAAAATTACCTGAAGTCCAGGTTTTAGTCTTTGAGTCGAATTGTGCACCCTCGCTGCGTGGGAAGAATTCGTACCAAGAGCCAACCCCAGATCTTTCACGTTCAGAGATGATTTCAAATTCTTCACTCAAGGTGATTAGGTTTCTAATTGGTTCTTCAGTTACTGCCGCTATTAACTCGCTTGACTCTGCAAGTTTGAACCGCTCTTCTGCAGTGCGCTTTGTATCTTTCAAAATCTCTGTGGCGGCAATTAGAACCTTGCTGTTTGCTTTGGTTCTTACTTTCTCACCAGATGCCTTGGTAAAAAGCGCTACGCCTTCAAGCATCATTAGCTCTTCGTCAACCCCAACTGCTAGCTTGACAGTTGCATTGTGGTGCCATGTTTCGTATTCATCGCTAAACGCTCTAATGGAGAACTTATACGTACCCTGTTCGCGAATTAAGACTTGCCCATGCCAAAGGTCAGAACCAGGAGCGCCCGCAGAAAGGCGATGCACAAAATGCGTGCCCGATGGTGCCGTGATTAGAAGTTCCACGCCCAGCGCATCGTGCCCCTCACGGAAAACAACGGCACTAAAGGGAACAACCTCACCCACATAGGCCTTAGCCGGCCACCGCCCAGCCTCGACGGTTGGCATGACGCTCAAAATCGGCAACCGGCCAAATTTGTGCTGGCCGGACTTGCTGCTAGTTGTCAATTTGCTCACACTTCATAACTTAGTGATGTTTTTGTCTGCTCTGAACTCGAATGCCAAGGCTTTACATAGTTGTTAGATAATCACAATCAATGTTTTGCTCTGAAAAGTTGCATAGATGTGCCAGATAAGACAATTGTGCTTCCGGCAGGCAGGCTAACTGATTCTTGCTCTGGCGATTCAAAAGCGCTATTCCAGAGGAGTTCGTATTTAATTACTCCATCTGGTGAAGGCAACGTGGCCTCAATGCTGGCCTCGGATCCGTGAATTATCAGCAAGACAGAGTTTGAATCTTGACCGTTATTTCTTTGGCTGTACCTAGCAATAGTTCGACATTCCTGATTGTGCCAATCTTCTTCAGACATAATTTCACCAGCGCTGTTGTACCAGCGCACTAAATCATGCTCGATATTTGCTTCATTGAAGTCACCAAAAGTTTTAGGCCGAAGAACCGGATTCTCGCGTCGAAGTTGTGCCAGGTAGGCAACTGTGTCTTCTAGATCCTGTTGCTGGCGAGTTAAATCCCAGTTCAGCCAGGTCATTACGTTGTCTTGACAATAGGCGTTGTTATTTCCGTTTTGACTCTTGCCGCGTTCATCACCCGAGGTAATCATTGGAATACCGGCCGAGAAAAGTAACGTTGCCATAAGGTTTCGAGCTGCTTTGCGTCTTTGAATTCTTATTTCTTCTGTGGCTCCTTCGCCTTCATGCCCATGGTTGAAAGACGAGTTGTTGTTTGCGCCATCTCTGTTGCTTTCACCGTTGGCATTATTGTGCTTCACGTTGTAACTGACCAGATCTTTAAGGCAAAAGCCATCATGCGCGGTGATGAAATTCAAACCACCGATAGGCCCAGATGGGCCGTCAACGATATCTCTAGAGCCCGCCAATCGAGTTGCCAAATCGGCAACTCCGTTCCAGTGATGGCCGCTGTTTCTAGCCGAAGCTATATCACTGAGCCAAAATCTTCTAACGCTGTCTCGGAACCGGTCATTCCACTCGCTGAAGCGATCTGGGAAATTGCCAGTTTGCCAACCTCCAAGGCCCACATCCCACGGTTCGACGATCATCTTTGTTGTTGCAAAGCCGGGCTCATCGTTTATTGCACGCAGAAGTTCGTGATTTGGATCAAAATGATTGATCTCATTTCTAGCAAGCGTCGTGGCCAGGTCAAAACGGTAGCCATCGATTTGCATCTCATAGGTCCAATACCGTAGCGACTCCATGACCATGTGAATGACGTGGGGGTTTCCAAAATTTAGAGAGTTTCCGCAGCCGGTTGTGTCGTGGTAGTGGCCGTTTTCATCTTGGCGATAGTAGCTGGCGTTATCGATTCCTCGGTATGAGTAGGTGAGTCCGCCGCTGCCACCTTCGGCAGTGTGATTGTAAACAACATCCATGATCACTTCGATGCCGTTGCGGTGCAGCTCGCGAATAGCCGTCTTCAGCTCGGCGATGATGGCTTCTGGCCCGGCTTGAATCGCGGCTGTAGTTGCGTAGCGGTGGTGTGGGGAGAAAAAGTTAATGGTGTTGTAGCCCCAGTAATTTATGAGTCCATTTTTCAGCAGGTGCGGCTCAGAAATTAGCATCTGAATCGGAAGCAGCTCAACCGCATTCACGCCAATTTTCTTCAAATGCGCGATGGTAGATTCGTGGCCCAACGCTGCATAGGTGCCGCGAAGGTCATCGGGTAGATCTTTATTGCCTCTGGTTAGGCCTCTGGCATGTGCCTCGTAGATAACCAGCTCGTCAAGCGGAATGTTTGGCTTTGAGACTCCCTGCCAATCGAAACCGCCATCAATAACCACGCAGTGATACTCGCGAGCGCTTTCTCGAACTACACCTCGGGCGTAAGGGTCAATTAGAAAAAGGGTGTTATTGAACTTGTTTTTAGGCCCTTCGGGACCGTCAACTTCCAAGGCATATTTGGTGCCAACCGTAATTTGAGAATCGGAAGCTGACCAAACCCCGTTATCGCCGCGCTCAAGAGAGATAGCCCTAGTAACAATTCGAGTGTTTTCTGGGTCAAGTATGCAAAATTCGATAGAAGACGCAGTCTCTGAATAGACCCGAATTGTGCCAACTCCATTGGAAATAGACACACCCATTTCACCGGGGGCCGGAAGCTGCGAATAGGACATTCCCCAATCCTAACCAGAGTGGGGTTTCCGGCAGATTTCGCGGCCAGATGGCCAAAGTAGGCTATACCTATGGCAATTTACCTAGATCACGCGGCAACAACTCCGTTGCGCCCACAGGTAATTGAGGGCTATCTTGCCCAGTTGCAGGTGCTGGGCAACCCATCATCGGTGCACAGTCAGGGCCAAAAAGCACGCCAGGTCGTTGAAGATGCCAGAGATCAGGTTGCCAAAGCGGTTGACTGTCACAGAAGTGAGGTGCTGTTTACCTCTGGAGGCACCGAGAGCAATAACTTGGCCATCAAAGGCTTGTTTCTTGAAGCAGTGAGGCGTGACCCCCAGCGCAAGGTGCTATTGACCGCCGGAACTGAACATCACGCAGGTATTGACCCAGTTGAGTGGCTAGAGCAATCAGAAGGTGCCCAGGTGGTGTGGTTGCCTGTAGATGAATTTGGCGTTGTTGATTTGGCCACGCTTTCTGAGTACCTAGACGAACACGGCCGCTCAGTGGCCCTTATCTCTCTAATGTGGGTGAACAATGAAACCGGCCTAATCACGCCAATTGCCGAAATCACCAGGTTGGCAGCCAAGCACGGGGTGCCAGTTCACTCTGATGCAGTGGCGGCTTTTGGTCACGTGCCAGTCAGCTTTAAACAGAGCGGACTAGCCACCATGGCGGTATCGGGTCATAAATTTGGTGCCCCAGTTGGTACCGGCGCTCTGATTGTGGCTCGAGATGCAAAATTGGCCATCACCAGCCACGGCGGCGGCCAAGAACGCGGTATTAGATCGGGAACACTTAGCGCCCCGCTGGCCCTTGCCCTTGGTGCATCTGCGGCGCTCGCCGTAGCTGAACTAGAGCAGGTTTCGGGCCGTCTAGAAGTGTTAGCTCAAAAATTGAAGAATTCGATACTGGGCATGGCCCCTGATGCCATTTTTACAAGGGGCGAGCACGAAGGATTTGCGGGAATCGTACACTTCACTTTTCCAGGCTGTAGTGGGGATTCGTTGCTATTTTTACTGGACTCCGCCGGAGTTAGTGTCTCGACTGGGTCGGCCTGTCGCGCGGGGGTGGCACAGGCGTCTCACGTATTGATTGCGATGGGCAGAACAGAAGATCAAGCCAGGGGCAGCCTAAGAATTTCACTGGGCTACACGACCACTGAGGAAGATGTTGACGCGTTTATTGCGGCGTTCCCAAATGCCTATGCCGGTGCCAAAAAAGCTGGTTTGCCTTCAAAGTAGCAAAAGTAGACTTATAAGTATGAAGGTGCGAGCAGCGTGAAAGTTTTAGCGGCCATGTCTGGTGGCGTTGATTCAGCTGTTGCCGCCGCCCGTGCGGTTGAAGCAGGGCATGAAGTTGTTGGCGTGCACCTGGCGCTGTCAAGAAACTCTGGCACTCTTCGCACCGGCTCGCGCGGGTGTTGCACGATTGAAGACTCTATGGATGCCCAACGCGCAGCAAATATTTTGGGAATTCCTTACTACGTATGGGACTTCTCTGAAAAATTTAAGACTGACGTTGTAGATGACTTCATTGCGGAATATCAAGCTGGCCGAACCCCTAACCCTTGTATGCGCTGCAACGAAAGAATTAAATTTGCTGCACTTTTAGAAAAAGCTCTTGCCCTTGGCTTTGATGCTGTTTGCACCGGGCACTACGCGTCATTGCTAACTGACGAATTTGGAAACCTCGAGCTTCACCGCAGCAATGAAATGGCTAAAGATCAGTCGTATGTTCTTGGTGTGCTAACGGCCGAGCAGTTGAAGCATTCAATGTTTCCGCTTGGAGCCACAGCATCAAAGAATGATATTCGCCGCGAAGCAAACGAACGCGGATTGTCGGTTGCAAATAAACCTGACAGTTATGACATTTGCTTCATTCCCGAGGGTGACACTCAAGACTGGCTTTCAGAAAAAGTGGGCAAGGCTCCGGGCCAAATTATTGATCGCGAAGGGAACGTACTAGGTGATCACCAGGGCACCCATGAGTTCACCGTTGGTCAACGCAAGGGGCTATCTATTGGCCGCCCAGCTGCAGACGGTAAGCCAAGGTATGTTCTTGAAATAAGCCCAAAAACCAACACGGTTATTGTTGGACCGCAGGCAGCGCTTGCCATCAACGAGATGGTTGGCACCCGATACACCTGGTGCGGGAATGCACCCACTGAAACAAATAACTGGTCTGAAATTTTTGTGCAAGTTAGGGCTCACGGTGACGCGATTGAGGCCGAGTTTAAGCTTGATTCAGGTGAAATGCGAATTCGAGTAAAGCAGCCACTGCTTGGAGTTGCGCCAGGGCAAACTGCTGTTTTGTATTTGGGGACTAGGGTATTGGGTCAAACAACTATTGATCGCACGGTTAGTGCCGTTCCTGTTTCTTCCGGCTCCGAGGTTTGAGTTGAAAAAAGATTCTCACGAGACCGCAGCTGCAAGAGTTTCGGAATTAGTAGATGAGCTCAACAAACACCGTCGTGCTTACTACGAAGGCAACACTGCATTAGTAAGTGATGCCGAATATGATGCGTTGCTGAATGAACTTGAGTCATTAGAGAATCAATTTCCCGAGTTAGTTACCGGTGATAGCCCAACTCAAACAGTGGGCGGTACAGCGAATCAAACGTTTGCTCCAGTTGAACACCTTGATCGCATGATGAGCCTAGATAACGTATTTTCGTTTGATGAATTTAGGGCTTGGGTTGAAAAAGTTGGCTCTGGCCCATATTTATGCGAATTAAAGATTGATGGCCTAGCTGTGAATCTGCGCTACATAAACGGGCAACTTAATTCTGCAGCCACTAGGGGAGACGGCGTAGTTGGTGAAGATGTAACAGAAAATGTTCTAACAATTAAGGATATTCCGAAAAAGTTGCTTGGAAAGAATCACCCACAGCAGGTTGAGATTCGCGGTGAAATATTTTTTGGTGTAGAAGATTTCGCCAAACTAAATGAAGGTTTGGTTGCTGAAGGGAAGGCTCCGTTCGCAAACCCCAGAAATTCTGCCTCTGGATCATTAAGGCAAAAAGATTCCAAGGTAACTGCTTCAAGACCGCTGCAAATGCTAGTACATGGTATTGGTGCCTGGCCGAATGCCCCGGTGTTAAATCAGTCTGAACTATATGATTTGCTTGCAGATTGGGGTTTGCCAATTACTGATAAGTATCGAGTTGTTCAAAATGTTGAACAAGTTCTTGAATACATTGAAGAGTTTGAAAAAAATCGCCACAAATTGGAACACGAGATAGACGGCGTAGTCATAAAAATAGATTCGCTAGCCAAGCAATCTGAACTTGGTTTTACCACTAGAGCACCTCGCTGGGCCATTGCATATAAGTACGCTCCAGAACAGGTAAATACAAAGCTCTTGGATATCCGTGTTTCTGTTGGGCGAACTGGTAGGGCTACTCCTTATGCGGTAGTAGAACCCGTAAAGGTTGCTGGCTCCGTGGTTGAATTTGCCACTTTGCATAACCAAGATGTCGTCAAGGCTAAGGGCGTGCTAATTGGTGACACCATTGTGCTTAGGAAAGCTGGGGATGTAATTCCAGAAATTCTTGGGCCGGTTGTGGAACTTAGAACCGGAGGCGAAAAGGCTTTTGTAATGCCTAAGCTTTGCCCTGACTGCTCTTCGCCCTTGGCGCCTTCAAGCGAAGGTGATGTAGACCTTAGGTGCCAAAACTCACGCGGTTGCCCTGCACAATTGCGCGAAAGGGTTGCCTACCTGGGTTCACGAGGAGTGCTAGATATTGAAGCGCTTGGCTACGTTGCGGCTTGTGCGCTAACCCAACCTTTAGACCCTAAGACCGCGCCGCTAAAGTCGGAAGCTGACCTTTTTGACCTAACCCTTGAGAAACTGCTTCCTATTAGAGCAGTAGTTTTGGATGCAGATACAGGGTTGCCAAAATTAGATGAAGCTGGCAATCAAAAAGTTGTTGATTTCTTCAGAAAGAAAGATGGAAAACCAGCAGAGGTGGCTCTCAAGTTATTAAAGAATCTTGAAGAGGCAAAAACTAAACCACTGTGGAGAATTTTGGTTTCACTTTCTATTAGACATGTGGGGCCTGTCGCAGCCAGATCACTAACTTCATATTTTGGTTCGCTCGATAAGATTTTCACAGCCACTGAAGACGAGCTTTCCAAGGTAGACGGTGTTGGTCAAACACTTGCTCAATCAATCAAAGAGTGGATTGCAGTTGATTGGCATCGTGAAATTATTGAGCGATGGAGAAAAGCCGGAGTCCTACTTGAAGTCCCCGAACATTCTGGTCCAGGAGCAATTAATGCGGGTGGGGTCTTCGACGGATTAAGTATTGTTGCCACAGGTTCACTAAAGAGCTTTACCCGTGAAGAAATCGAAGAGGCAATTATTTCAAACGGGGGAAAGGCTGCCTCTTCTGTATCCAAGAAAACTGCATTCGTTGTTGCTGGCGAAAACGCAGGCTCAAAGCTATCAAAAGCCGAGGAGCTAGGCATCGAAATTATTGACGAAGATGAATTTAGAAGGCGGCTAGAGGCCAAATGAAAAAACCTCAGACAAATGTCTGAGGTTTTTTATTTAAGTATTTACTGTTCGTCTAGTTGCTCTACGGCTGAGTTTTCGTCTGCGGCAACCATTGACTCTGTGGTCATCAGGTTCCGCAGCGTGCCAAGGAATTCCTCAATTTCAGACTTCTCTGACTTCATGCGAGAAAGTCTTTCTTCACTGTCCTTGATTGCGTTGGTGGCGTATCCCTCAGCCTTGCGGGTGAGCATATCTGCGCGACGTCGTGATTGGTTAATTAAGTTAGTTGCGGTGCGGTTGGCGTCTTCGAGCAACTGCGCAGAGTTGTCTTGAGCATCGCGTGAAATTAAATCAGCTTCTGCAATCAACTGGGCAGCGCGTGCTGATGCTTCTGCAAGAGTTCCGTTTGCTTCATCGGTTACTTGCTGGGCCTGAGACACAGCGTTCTGGTAGAGGCGCAACGCTTCTTGTTCTGTTTCATCGCGTTTTGCCTTGATTTCGGCTTCTAGTTCAACACGGGCCTGTGCTGTCTTTTGTGAGAGTTCTGTAGCTAGTGCTCGAGCTTCTTCTGTCTCACGGTGAACCTGTGCGCGAAGTTCGGCGGCGTAACGCTCACCTTCAGATTTGATTGCAGCCGCTTCGCGCTGGGCAGTACCAATTTTTTCTGCGGCTTCAGATTCGCGGGTCTTAGCGCTACTTAGAATTTCTGCCGCTAGACGTTCGGCGTCAATTCTTGCTTCGTTAAGTTTTGATTCGGCATCTGCAATAACACGATCTGCTTTTGTCTGAGCCTTGCGAGTAAGTTGTTCGCTCTCGGCTTTGGCAGTTTCACGAATTCTGATTGCGTCTTGGCCGGCTTCAGAAACCAGCTTGCGAGCCTGGTCTTCTGCTAGGCGAAGAGTTTGCTCAAACTGAGCACCCAACTCTGCATAGCCCGGAGCGCCACCTTTTTTAACTTTTGCCTTAAGTGACTCAAGTTCAGCTTTTAGGGTCTCAACCTCGCTCGAGGCGCTGTAGTTGTATTCGCGAACGTGCTCTAGCTCAGCACGTAGCTCGGTCAAGACGCGGTCTACTTCGTCTTTTTCGTAGCCACGGAAAGCAATCGTGAACTGTTCGTTTTCCAAAATAATGAGCCTTCGCTGCTAAGGGGAGCGGGCACAACCATAGGGGTAGCCACGCAGGTCTGAGTTTACAGGGGTTTTTGGCCCATTTCATAGCAAATATGGGGCAGAT
The DNA here is from genome assembly GCA_046046665.1 of Actinomycetota bacterium. Classification (GTDB taxonomy): domain Bacteria; phylum Actinomycetota; class Actinomycetes; order Actinomycetales; family Microbacteriaceae; genus Rhodoluna. The sequence continues at coordinate 25,539 of JBJOJI010000004.1, read as the reverse complement.
GGCCTGTTTGTTCGGGGAACTCCACATTTGGGCGTTTGGTAGACTGGGAGCCAATCATCTGTTGCCTAGCGAGTGGAATTATGTCTGAAATTACCCCCGACCTGGTTAGGCATCTTGCCAACCTGGCCCGCATTGACGTGACAGACCAAGAAGTTGAGCTGTTTACCAGCCAGCTGGGTCTAATTGTGGACTCAATGGCCACCATTAAGCAGGCCGTTGCAGGGGATGTTCCTGCCACCAGCCACCCAATTCCAATGTCGAATGTTTTCCGTGAAGACGTCGTGGAGCCATCGCTGACCCAGTCACAGGCCCTTTCTGCTGCCCCAGACAGCGCCGACGGTCGTTTCCGAGTTCACGCAATTCTGGACGAGGAGTAGAACATGTCTGACTTGATTTTCAAGAATGCTTCAGAGCTTGCCGATTTGCTGAATAAGCGCGAGATCTCATCGGTGGAGCTAACCCAAGCCCACCTAGACCGCACTGCCTTGGTAGATGCCTCGGTACACAGCTACTTGCACGTTGGCCCAGAGGCTGCGCTGGCAGCCGCGGCAGATATCGATAGCAGACGCTCTGCCGGCGAGAAACTGCACTACCTCGCAGGTCTGCCGATTGCAGTTAAGGACAACCTAACCACCACCGATGCGCCGACTACCTCTGGTTCAAAGATTCTTGAGGGCTGGATTCCGCAGTATGACGCAACTGTAGTAAAGAAGCTACGCGCAGCCGGTATGCCGATTCTTGGAAAAACAAACCTCGATGAATTTGCCATGGGATCTTCAACAGAATTCTCGGCCTTTGGTCCAAGTAGAAACCCTTGGGATTTGGATCGCATTCCAGGCGGTTCCGGAGGCGGTTCCAGCTCGGTAGTGGCATCTTTTCAGGCGCCTTTGGCTATTGGTTCCGATACCGGAGGGTCAATTCGCTACCCAGCCTTCGTGACTGGAACGGTTGGCACCAAGCCAACCTATGGTGCGGTCTCTAGATACGGATTGATTGCATTGGCCAGCTCACTTGATCAGATTGGACCAGTGTCTAGAAACGTGCTGGATGCAGCCTTGCTTCAAGACGTGATTGCTGGTCACGACCCACACGACAGCACCTCGTTGCCTGAATCACTTGGTTCAATGACCGATGCAGCCAAAAAACTTGATGTCAAAGGAATGCGCATTGGTGTAATAAAGCAGTTGACTGGTGAAGGTTTTCAACCACAAGTTTCAGCGCGATTTAACGAGAGTCTTGAACTTTTGCGAAATGCCGGAGCAGAAATAGTTGAGGTTTCATGCCCAAGCTTTGAATACGCAATTGCCGCGTATTACCTAATCTTGCCTGCCGAAGCTTCATCTAACTTGGCAAAGTTTGACTCTGTGAGGTTTGGTTTGCGAGTAACTCCAGATGGCACTCCAACAATTGAACGTGTGATGGCAGCAACTCGCGAAGCCGGATTTGGGCCTGAAGTAAAACGCCGAATCATTTTGGGAACTTATGCGCTTTCCAGCGGTTACTACGATGCGTACTACGGGGCTGCACAAAAAGTTAGAACCTTAATTCAACGCGACTTTGATGCCGCTTTCGCTAAAGCTGATGTTTTGGTGTCTCCAACCGCTCCAACCACAGCATTCAAGCTTGGCGAAAAGTTAGAAGACCCACTTGCTATGTATCTGAACGACATTGCAACTATTCCAGCGAACCTTGCTGGTATTCCAGGCATGGCGATTCCAAATGGAATTGCTGAAAACAACATGCCATCAGGTATTCAATTGCTCGCTCCAGCGCGAGGAGACGCACGTCTTTATCAGGTGGGTGGCGCATTGGAAAAAATGCACGAAGAGGTTTGGGGCAAACGAATGATTGACTTTGCACCCGCGCTGGAGGTTAAGCACTAATGGCTAAAGATGAACTAATGAACTACGAGAAAGCACTTGAGCAGTTTGAAGTTGTGATTGGTCTTGAAGTTCACGTAGAACTCAACACAAATACCAAGATGTTCTGTGGTTGTCGCAATGAGTTTGGAGACGAGCCAAATACCAACGTTTGTCCAATTTGTATTGGACTACCTGGTTCACTGCCAGCAGTTAACAAACGTGCCGTAGAGTCAAGCATCAAAATTGGCCTGGCTCTTGGCTGTGAAATAGCTCCAACTGGCAGGTTTGCAAGAAAGAACTACTTTTACCCAGATCTTGCCAAGAATTTTCAAACCTCGCAGTATGACGAGCCAATTGCCTTCGAGGGTTCGCTAGATGTAGAGGTGCCTTCTGGTAAAACCTTTACCGTGCAAATCGAACGTGCTCACATGGAGGAAGACGCTGGAAAACTTACCCACGTTGGTGGTTCAACCGGTCGCATTCAAGGTGCCGAATACTCACTTGTTGATTACAACCGAGCTGGTGTACCGCTGGTAGAAATTGTTACAAAACCCGTTTATGGTGCTGGGGCAGAGGCGCCAGAGTTGGCAGCAGCTTACGTGCGTTACATTCGAGAAATTGTGAAGGGCCTTGGCGTATCTGACGCAAAAATGGAAAGAGGAAACGTTCGCTGTGATGCAAACGTTTCACTTCGCCCACACGGACAAGAAAAACTTGGTACTCGCACAGAGACGAAGAATGTGAACTCGTTGCGATCTATCGAGCGCGCAGTGCGTTATGAAATACAGCGCCAGGCTGCATTGCTTGCAAAAGGAACTGCAATCATTCAAGAGACGCGCCACTGGCATGAAGATAAGGGCGCAACTTCTTCAGGCCGCCCAAAGTCTGATGCAGACGACTACCGCTACTTTCCAGAGCCAGACCTGGTTCCCGTGCAGCCTTCTAAAGACTGGATTGAAGAACTTCGAGCCGGGCTGCCTGAAAAACCTGCTGATCGCCGCAAGCGCGTTCAAGCTGAATGGGGATTCGCCGATCTTGAATTCCGTGATGTGGTCAACGCGGGGCTGATGGATCAGATCGAAGAAACTGTCAACGCTGGCGCAAAACCGCAAGCTGCTCGAAAGTGGTGGACAGGTGAATTGGCTCGCATTGCCAACAGCCAAGACAAAGACGTGATTGAGCTAGAGATTTCTGGCGCCTATGTTGCAGAACTTGCAAACCTTGTCGAAGCTGGAAAGATTAACGACCGTTTGGCTCGTGAAGTTCTTAACTACGTGCTTGAGGGCGAGGGTAGCCCGGCAGAAGTGGTGGCTAAACGTGGACTTGAAGTTGTTTCTGACGATGGCGCCTTAATTTCGGCTATCCAAGCAGCGTTGGCAAAGCAACCTGAGGTGCTTGATGCTATTCGCGAGGGTCGCATGCAAGCAGCGGGAGCAGTTATCGGTGCAGTGATGCAGGCCATGAAGGGTTCCGCAGATGCTGGCCGCGTGCGCGAGCTGCTAATTGAAATGGCCAATGCCTAGAAAGAAGCCTCAATGAAAAATGGTCCCGGAATTTCATTCCGGGACCATTTACTTTTCAATGGGGTGAGTAACGGGGCTTGAACCCGCGACCCCCTGGACCACAACCAGGTGCTCTACCAGCTGAGCTATACCCACCATGTGATGTGAATGCTCACAACAACCTAATAATTCTAGCAGTTGATTTTATAAGTTTGCCTTGACGTTTTCAGCAGCAGCTTTGGCCTCATCGGTGCTTGGCCCTGGAATTGGTACCATCACGGTTTCGCGGTAATAGCGCAATTCTTGAATGGATTCAAGAATGTCGGCTAAGGCCCTGTGCCCGCCCTCTTTCTTGGGAAGTTGAAAATAGACCCTTGGATACCATCTGCGTGACAGCTCTTTTATAGAGGAAACATCTATGTTTCTGTAGTGCAGGTGCTGATCTAGGGCTGGCATGTACTTGTTCAAAAACATGCGGTCTGTGCCTATTGTGTTACCGGCCAGGGGAGCCTCTTTGGCGTTAGGTACAAACTTCTTAATGTAATCAAGAATCTGATTTTCGGCTTCAGCTAAGTCCACGCCATTTTCGACGTCATTGATCAATCCTGACTCTGTGTGCATGTTTCGCACGAAGTCGTTCATGTTGTCCCAGGATTCAGCGCGAGGCTTAATTACAACATCAAAGCCAGGGTCAAGAATTTCTAAATTTGAATTTGTAATTACAACGGCTACTTCAACCAGGCAATCAAGCTCAGGGTTAAGCCCCGTCATTTCGCAGTCGATCCAAACTAGATTCTCGGAAATTTCAATCACGTTCCAAAATAGAGGAGGTCCACGACAGCTGCCGCGGACCTCCTTATTCTAAACCGCCTGATTACGCGGTCTTGCCTTTTTTGGCGGCAGACTTCTTAGTAGCTGCAACTTTCTTTGCTTTTGGCGCCTTCTTTTCTAGGCGAGCTGCCTTTCGTTCTTTTCTTCCTTCAACTAGCCAGTAGAGCACGGGAACAATCACCAGGGTCAGAACTGTAGATGAGAACAGCCCACCTATCACCACAACTGCCAGTGGCTGAGAAATGAATCCACCACCACCCGTGATGCCAAGTGCCATTGGGGTCAAGGCAAAGATTGTGGCCAATGCCGTCATCAAGATAGGGCGCAAGCGCTGACGTGCACCATCCATGATGGCCTCTTGAATTGGGCGTCCTTGCCTACGGTACTGGTTGATGAGGTCAATCAATACGATTGCGTTGGTCACCACGATACCAACCAGCAGCAACATACCAATCAGTGAAGGCACGCCAAGAGGGGTATCGGTGATCAATAGCAAGCCCAGCGCACCTGTGGCTGCGAATGGAATTGAGATCAAAAGAATAAGCGGCTGAATCAAACTTGAGAAAGTTGCAACCATCACAATAAACACAATTGCCACGGCAGCTAGAAGAGCTAGCCCAAGTTGGCTAAATGAGTCAGCCTGGTCAGCGCTAATTCCACCAAGGGTTGCAGTTGTTCCCAATGGTAGCTTCGCATCTTTCAAGCGGTTTGTGACATCCGCGCTAATTGCTCCAAGGTTGTCACCTTCAGGTGTCAAGGAAACTTTTGCTGTGCGGTCACCCTTCTCGCTGCTAATTGAAACCGGAACTTCCACCATTTCAATTTTTGCGATGCTAGAAAGCCTTACGGTTCCAGACATTGTAGGAACCTGTATTGCTTTTATTTCAGCAACGGTGTCTGGGATGTCTGTTTGCACAATGTAAATAGGAGTATCAGTGTTATCAAGGTTTACTTTGCCGATGCTGCTTGGGCGAAGTTTTGAAGCAACAATTCCGCTCACTGCAATCTCGGTGAGTCCCTTAGACGCTGCCGCCTTGCGGTCTACAGTGACTCTAAGTGTGCGCTGTGTTTCTGCCAGAGAGTTGGTGATCTCAGAAACATTTGCTGTTCCTTGCATAGCGTCTTCAACCAGGTTGATTGCCTCTAGAAGCTTTTCATCGCTAGGCGCCAGCACCTTGATGTCGATTGTGCTAGAAGACCCAAACCCTGGTCCTCCGCCTGAGCTAAATTTCACCTCTCCAAGGCTTGTATCTGAGGCAAAAGTTTCTTCAAAGGCAGCCTGAATAGCTACCGCATCGGCTCCATCTTTTAGAGTTACCTGCACCGAAGTGCCTCCAGCGGATGCGCCGAAAGCTACGCGACCGTCACCGGATGAACCAATGGAAGTTTGAACAACGTCAACTTCTTTGTTCTCAAGAATCAAGGCTTCAAGTTTGGCAGCGGCTTCATCTTTCTGATCAAAAGTTGCACCAGCTGGCAGTGTTTGATTTACAACAAAGCCGTTAGAACCTGAGCTGCCGATGAAGTCTGTTTTCAGGAAAGGCACTAATCCGAATGTGAAGATTAGCACTATGAATGAGGCCACCAAAGTAATTACTGGCCTCTTTTGAGTCCATGAAAGAATTGGCAAGTAGCCGCGCTGTAGCCAGCTCTTACGCTCTTTCACTTCTTCAGCGGCCCGTGCCTCTATGGCATTTGTGTCTTCAGCAGATTTCAGGAACCAATAAGCAAGAACCGGAACGATTGTCAGAGAAACGAACAGTGACGCAATCAAGGCAATTGCAAAGGTGAAGGCAAAAGGTCTAAAGATTTCACCAATTAAGCCGCTTACCAGAGCTATTGGTAGGAACACCGCAACCGTGGTTATGGTTGCCGCGGTGATGGCACCTGAAACCTCTTTAACTGCAGTGAGGATTGCGTCTTTTTTGCTTTCGCCGTAAGAGAGGTGGCGGTTGATGTTTTCAATAACCACGATGGAGTCATCGACAACTCGACCAATCGCTATAGTAAGCGCACTCAAAGTCAGAATGTTTAGTGAGTATCCGAACTGGCCTAACCCTATGAAAGTTATAAGAACTGAGGTCGGAATCGATATGGCAGTGACGAGTGTGGAGCGTACTGAGAGTAGGAAAATCAAAATGATCAGAATTGCGAAACCAAGACCAAGTAGACCCTCGGTGCTTAAGTTTTCAAGGGACTTCTCAACAAATGGAGCCTGGTCGAAAACTGTGACTACCGTCACGTCGCCCAGCTTGTCCTTAAGTTCAGCAATTTTGTCTCGTACCCCGTGAGACACAGCCACTGTGTTGCCGTCTTGGGTTTTAACGATAGAAATTGAAAGGGCTTCTTTGCCATTGGTGCGGGCAATGCTTGTGGTTGGGGCGTTCTCGTACTTAACTGTTGCAACTTGTTCAACCGTCAATACAACGGTCTTAGTGGTTACTACCGGTGAAGTTGGAATTGTTATGCCAGCAGGAATTTGCGACGCGCCTATTTGAGATGCACCAGGGATTCCTGTAAAGCTTGGTGCAGTTGGCGTAGTAACGGAAGTCTTGGTTCCAATGAGTGGAAGTTTTTTGAAAGCTTCTAGTGAATTAACCGGCGAGCCAACTTCAACCGAGATTGAACCTTTTGAGTCGTCTATTGTTCCGGCAGGCAACACAAATCCGTTAGCCTGCAGAGCCGAGGTAATAGATTGCTGGCTAAGACCGTTTGCCGTTAGTACCGATTTCTTGAGTTTTAGGTTGATTCGCTTTTCTACGGTTCCAGCTACAGTGACATCACGTACCCCTTGAACTTGGCTGAATAGCGGGCCGGCAACGTCTTCTAATGTCTGAGCTATTGCTTCGTTGTTGCCGTCATTGGCTGATACCCCAAGAGCGATAATCGGCACAGAATCGAAACTTCCCGACAAAATGCTTGGTTCAACATCTGATGGCAGAGATGACTTTATCTTGGCCATGGCGGCGGCAAGATCTTCAGTTACCTTTGCTGTGGCGGTGCCGTATTCAAATTCGACTCGAACGATAGATATATTGCTTTGTGAGGTAGAGGTTGAATTAACCAGGCCATCAATTTGCCTTACTGCGTCTTCAATTACCTGACTTACTTGATTGTCAACGACCTCAGGTGATGCTCCTGGGTAAGCAGTAACAATGGCTGCCTGCGGCACTTCGAACGAGGGCACTAGCTCTTGCTTTAGGGACCCCAGCGAGATGAACCCAAAGGCTGCGATGATTACGGTGATAAGGGCAACAACCGAACGGTTTGCAACACTCAATTTGGCAAGACGAAACACAATTACCTCTTTCAGGGGACTACCTATAGGCTAACCGTTCCGTTTTGGGGCTTATTCCATAGCATGAAAGGCTCAGTAAACTCGCAGGGTTAGGCTTGGTAAATGAGTGAAAATCTACCAAACTGCCCACAATGCAACTGCGAATACACCTATGAGATGGGTGCCTTGCTAGTTTGCCCGGAGTGCGCCCATGAGTGGAGTAATGAACCTGCAGACAGCAGTGAGTCGGAAAAGGTAGTTAAAGACGCTTCAGGCAACGTACTTGCCGATGGCGATACCGTGACCGTGGTGAAGGATCTGAAGGTAAAAGGTAGCTCTGCATCGGTAAAGGTTGGCACAAAGATTAAAAACATTCGACTAATCTCACCTGTTGACGGTCACGACATCGATGCCAAAGTGGACGGCTTTGGCTCTATGTACCTGAAGTCAAGTATCGTAAAAAAAGTGCTTTGACCCTATTTTGTCTTAGCTGACTTTTTACGAGCAGAAATGACGCTCACAACAGCAGAAACAGCAATTGACGAAACAATCACAATCAAAGAAGTATTGCTGCTGACCTCAGGGGCCCAGTCAATGTGCTGACCACCATTTATAAAAGGCAACTCGTTCACGTGCATAGCGTGAGCAACCAACTTGAAACCAATGAAGGCAAGAATAAACGCGATTCCATACTTTAGGTATTCAAGTTTGTCTAGAAGGCCGCCTAGCAAGAAGTAAAGCTGGCGAAGGCCCATTAGAGCAAACACGTTTGCGGTGAAAACTATGAATGGGTCTGTGGTGATTCCAAAAATAGCTGGAATTGAATCAAAGGCAAACATCACGTCTGTAAGCGCAATCGCTGCGAAAACCACAATCATTGGAGTGAAGACTTTTTTGCCGTTTACAACGGTTCTGACCTTCGCTCCATCGAATCCATCAGAAACATGAATTCGCTTTCTAAGCAACTGAATTAGCTTGCTCTCAGACTCTTCCTCATCGTCGTGACTTCGGAATGCCTGGTGATAAGCGGTGTATAGAAGGAACGCACCAAATATGTAGAAGATCCAACTGAACTGCTCGATTAGGGCAGCACCAACCACGATGAAGATTCCTCTTAGTATCAGCGCCAGAACTACTCCAACCATGAGTACTTCTTGTTGGAATTTTTTTGGAACTGAGAATCTAGTCATGATAATGACAAAAACAAATAGGTTATCTATGCTGAGGCTGTACTCAGTGAGCCAACCTGCAAAAAATTCAGTGGCTTTAGCTGCTCCAAAGAGCTGAGAAATGATGATTCCAAATATGACCGCTAGGCCGGCATAAAACGCAACCCAAAGTGAAGATTCTTTGGTGCTAGGAATGTGAGGCCTCTTGAAAACAATCAGAAGGTCACCTAGCAGGATGCCGGTGATAACCACCATTGAAATAACTTCAAACCAAAAGTATGCAGATTCGCTCATAGTGGCTCAAGTCTAAATGCCTGGGTGAGAAAATCTAGCCATGCGGTTTAGACTGTTAGACGGCGCCAATGGCACCAAGCCCTCGTAGCTCAGTGGATAGAGCAAAGGCCTTCTAATCCTTTGGTCGTAGGTTCGATTCCTACCGAGGGCGCCAGTTAGCCCAGCAGCGACTTCATGTTCTTGTAAATAAGGTTCGCGGCGAAATCAGGGGACAGGCGGCTTAGATACCCCATCAATTTGGCATCGCTGCCGATATAAATGCGGTTTGCCTTTGATTCGATAGCATCCACCATCATCTTGCCGGCAAGTGCCGGATCGGTAACTCTGGCGGCCGCTTTCTTTTGGGCTTCGGTTAGTTCACCTGTGCCAAACTTAACACCGGAATTTTCCGAAATATGGGTTCCGATTGCCCCTGGCCAGACAAGCGTCAAGGCCACATTGGTTTCCTTTAGCTCCGAACGCAAGCCTTCGGTCAGCATGTTCAGGGCTGCTTTCGTTGAACCATAAAGGGTTTGCCCTGGAACCGGCGCGTAAGAACCCATTGACGAGACATTCAAAATGTGGGCCTCTGGTCTGCTCAATAGGCCCGGTAGAAAAGCCTTAATCATGTTGAGCGGGCCAAAGAAGTTAACACCCATTACTCGATCAATTTGATCCAGCCCAAGTTCATTGATTTTTACAAACGGCTGAATGATTCCTGCAACATTAACCAGGGCGTCAACTTTTCCAAGCTTCTTTTCAATTTCTGCAGGCAACGCTGAAACGCGGTTTCGGTCTGTGATGTCGGCTTCGTAGCCAACAAAGTTCTTAGAGTTTTCACCAGCAAGATTTACGGTTTCCGCAAGCCATTCAGGCTTAAGGTCTAGCCCGGCAACCTTTGCCCCACGTCGCAAAAGCTCTAATGCAACCTCTCGGCCCATTCCGTTTCCGGCACCGGTTACGACTAAAACTTTTCCAGCAACTTTCATGGGGTCTCCTTCGACTAGGGAAGATTATCTTCGCCTAATTTGAGAGTACTCCTAAGTAGAACTATTTCTTGAAAAGTTAAGCCAGCTCAAACTGGCCGCCATCAATTTGGCCTTGTTTGCGGTAAAGGTCTAACTTTTGACGAGTATCGGCAATGTCTAGGTTTCGCATGGTCAACTGACCAATTCGATCGCCCGGACCAAAAGCGGAGTCTTCATTTCTTTCCATGGAAAGTTTCTCTGGGTGATAGCTGAAGTTCTCGCCACGGGTATCAACAATTGAGTAATCGTCACCGCGACGTAGTCGCAAAGTTACAGAACCGGATACAGCAGATGCCACCCAGCGAGTTAGTGATTCGCGGAACATTAGTGTCTGTGGGTCTAGCCAGCGACCCTCATAAAGAAGGCGGCCCATTTTGCGCCCTTCGTTGTGATAGTTCGCAACGGTATCTTCATTGTGAATAGCTGAGATAAGGCGTTCGTAAGCGATGTATATCAATGCCATCCCTGGGGCCTCATAAATGCCGCGGCTCTTTGCTTCGATAATTCGATTTTCGATCTGATCAGACATGCCAAGCCCGTGGCGACCGCCAATAACGTTTGCCTCGTGGAAAAGTTCAACCTGGCTCTTGAAGTCCTTGCCGTTGATGGCAATTGGCTCACCCTGCTTGAAGCTGATGGTTACGTCTTCGCTTTCAATCTGCACCGATGGATCCCAAAATTTAACTCCCATAATTGGGTTCACGATTTCCATTGACGAGCTAAGAAGTTCAAGATCTTTGGCTTCGTGAGTTGCACCAAGCATGTTGGCATCAGTTGAGTATGCCTTCTCTACTGATGCTCGGTATGGCAGCTTGCGGGCAAGTAGCCATTCAGACATTTCGTGTCGACCGCCGAGTTCGGATACGAAACTACTATCTAGCCACGGCTTGTAAATTCTTAGGTTTGGATTGGCGAGCAGACCATAGCGGTAGAAGCGCTCGATATCATTGCCTTTATAGGTTGACCCGTCACCCCAAATATCAACGCCATCTTCGTGCATGGCACGAACCAGCATTGTTCCTGTAACTGCTCTACCCAGCGGTGTGGTGTTGAAATAGGTCTTGCCGCCGGTGCGAATGTGGAATGCGCCGCAGGCAATAGCCGCAAATCCTTCACGAACCAAAGCCGCACGACAGTCGATTAGTCGGCCCTGCTCGGCCCCGTATTCTTTGGCACGGTCTGGGATTGACTCAATGTCATCTTCGTCATATTGACCCAAATCTGCTGTGTAGGTATATGGAACAGCGCCTTTTTCTCGCATCCAGGCAACTGCCACAGATGTGTCGAGACCGCCAGAGAAGGCAATTCCGACTTTTTCGCCGATTGGAAGGGATTCAAGAACCTTAGACATAGGTACAAGGTTACTCGGAATAATGCTGGCTAAAAAGCCCTTGATAAGGGCATGAGCCTAAATGAAGCACCACTAACCATGCTGGATGGTCGCCAGACAAACTTCGGTGAGTTCGCCGGCAAAACAGTGCTGGTAGTGAACGTAGCTTCAAGATGCGGCCTAAGCCCTCAGTATGAGGCGCTCGAGGCCCTGCAAAAGAAATATGGAGCTAAAGGTTTCACAGTTTTGGGTATGCCATCTAATCAATTCATGCAAGAACTGGGTAGCAGCGAGGCCATTGGTGAGTACTGTTCAACCACCTGGGGAGTGACTTTTCCCATGACTGAAAAAGTCAAGGTGAACGGCCGCGGCAGGCATGAGCTTTATAAAGAACTTGTGAAAACCAAGGATGGTTCCGGGGTAGCAGGCCCAGTCTTATGGAACTTTGAAAAGTTTCTAGTTTTGCCGACAGGTGAAATCAAAAGGTTTAGACCAACAACCAAGCCCGATGCAGCAGAGATTGTTGAAACTATAGAGAAATCTCTAGCCAAATAAAAGTTAGAGCGAGTTCTGGGCCAGGTCTATGCCAAGGTATTCGGCAATTGCGTCTACAACTAATTTGTGATCATCGCGCTGAGGCAAGCCTGAAACGGTTGCTGTGGCAACGACACCTTGGCCGGTAACTTTAATCGGGAAGCAACCGCCGTGCCAGGCGTAATCCACTTCATCTAAGCCCTCTATTTTGTCTTTGCCGTCTTGAAAATTGACCTGCAAGCCGGTTAGGTACGAACTGGTGTGAGTCAGCTGAACAAGGTTTCTTTTACGCCTAGCCCAGTCGCCATTTATTGCTGTGGTACCTGGCATTGCCGTGAAGAACAGCACGTCTTCGCCTCGACGGATGTCAATTACAACACCTTGGTCATATTTTTCGGCTTGAGTTCGCATCAAGTTACCCAGCAGCCAGGCATCTTTTTCATTGAATGATTTGAAAACCAAAATTTCTTCTTGGTGCATGACTTTAGGAATGTCGCTTTCGCGTGGCTCGTTCATGTACCCAGCCTAATCACCGGCTAAGTGACTGGACCCTTGTGAAAGTGTTCGAAAACCATGTTTGTTCTGGTTGATGCAACGGTTGCATTGCTTGAAAGGTTTTCAAGCACAAACTCCCTTACATGATCGTTGTCTCGCACTGCCAAATGAACGATGAAGTCCTCTGAGCCACCCAAGAAAAATACTTGGATAACCTCAGGCAGAGAGCGCATCTCTTTCATGAAATCGGCAAGATGAGATCTGGCGCCGGCTCTTAGGGTCACCGATATCAAGACCTGACTAGCCAACCCGATGGCTGCGGGATCAACATTTGCACTGAAGCTAGAAATCACCCTATTGGCCACCAATGCTCTGACGCGGGTAATGCAGGTTGACTGGGCGATACCTACGCTGGCCGCTAGGTCGGCATTCGTCATTCGAGCATTTTCGCCTAGCAGGCGAAGCAGCTCACGATCAATTTCGTCTAACTCAACCTGAATATTCTTCGCTACCATTGCGGTTTTCCCATCAATTCATGCATTTATAAGCAATATACAGAATTTATGTGAATATTCTGCGGTCTTTACACGATTGTAATGTAATTCCTGCAGTATTTAGCTAAATCTTAAGGAGTTTGAAATGCGCGTAGGTATACCAACCGAAATCAAGAACAACGAAAACCGTGTGGCCATCACCCCAGCGGGAGTGCACGAATTGGTTCGTCGCGGCCACGAAGTGTTTATTCAGGTTGGTGCCGGTACTGGGTCTGGATTCGAAGACGCCCAATTTGTTGCGCAAGGGGCCACAATGCTGGAAACCGCTGAAGAGATTTGGGCGGTTGGGGACCTTTTGCTAAAAGTAAAAGAGCCAATCAAAGCTGAGTACTCATTGATGCGTCGCGATCAGGTGCTCTTTACCTACCTTCACTTGGCTGCATCCAGAGAATGCACCGATGCCCTTCTAGCCGCAGGCACCACAGCAATCGCATACGAAACCGTTCAGTTACCTAATCGTGCTTTGCCTTTACTGCAGCCCATGAGCGAGGTTGCCGGCAGACTTTCAGCCCAGATTGGCGCCTTTCAGTTAATGAAGAACGAAGGCGGAACTGGAGTTCTAATGGGCGGTGTTCCGGGAACACCAAAGGCCAAAGTTGTTGTCATTGGTGGCGGTGTTGCCGGCGAGCACGCGGCAACTATTGCTCTTGGCATGCAAGCCGATGTGACCGTGATTGATATTTCACTTCCAAAGCTTCGTGAACTAGATGCCAGGTTCAAGGGGGAAATTAAAACCCGCGTATCCACCGCGTATGAAATTGCAGAGCAGTTGAAGGATGCCGATCTTGTGATTGGGTCTGTTTTGATTCCAGGCGAGAAGGCTCCAAAACTTGTTACCGATGAAATGGTTAGAGGAATGAAGCCCGGTTCCGTTTTGGTAGATATTGCCATCGACCAGGGCGGTTGCTTTGAAAACTCAAAGCCAACCACGCACGACGCGCCAACTTATAAAGTGCACAACAGCGTTTACTACTGTGTTGCTAACATGCCAGGCGCTGTTCCTGCTACTTCTACTCGAGCCCTGACAAACGCTACTTTGCCTTATGTGATTTCGCTTGCCGAAAAAGGTTGGAAAGCTGCTCTGGCAACAGATGAGGCACTTGCAAAAGGCTTGAACACCCACGATGGAAAAGTTACCTACGCAGGTGTGCGCCACGCGTTCCCAGAGTTGCCTTATCAGGAACTTGTAGAAGCTATTGCCTAATCGTTCTTTTTAGTCTTTCGCGTCAAGCTAACCGCAAAGCCAATAACCGAAAGAATTAGTAAAGCCACGAAACCAATTTGGCGATCGCGGGCGATGCTTTCGCACGAGGTCCAGTCGTTAGATTGAGCTTGCACGCAAGTGCTCGGGTCGAATAGCCCAATCAACGATGCCAGAACGCCAACCAGGGCAATCGTTGCCACCATGGCCATTGAATTGTTCTTGATGTTTAGCATTTAGGCCTGAGGTGCAGATACATCGCCAAAGTCTCCACCTTGGGCTTCGATCTCTTTACGAATTGAATCCATGTCCAAGTCTGACACCGCCTGAATAAGTTCTTCTAGTGCAGGCGCCGGAAGTGCCCCAGCTTGATTGAAAAGCAAGATTCCATCGCGGAAGACCATCAAGGTAGGAATTGAAGTTATGCCAGCTTCACCTGCCAACTGCTGCTCGGCTTCGGTGTCTACTTTGGCAAAGCGGATATTGGTGTGCTTCTCTGAGGCGGCCTCGTAGACCGGGGCAAACTGCATGCACGGGCCACACCAGCCAGCCCAGAAATCAACAATGGTTATACCTTCGGCCACAACGGTGTCACCAAATGTTGCTGCACTAAGTTCTATGGTTGCCATGCTTCCCTTACTTTAAATCGCTAATCCGTGGATTGCGTGCGGTTCTATCGCCTTAAGTTCATCGAGGCTCAATTTAGGTGAACTAACAGCGGCCAGGTTTTGTTCCAACTGTTTTACGCTACTTGCGCCAATTAGAGCAGAGGTAACCGTTGGCTGACGAAGCACCCAGGAAAGGGCCAGCTGGCTAAGGGTTTGGCCACGTTTTGCAGCAATCTCATTCAGTGCGATGGCGTGCTGGCGGTATTCTTCTGAAATTTGGGTTGGCTTCAAAAAATGATTCTTTGCCGCACGCGAATTCTTTGGAACCGCGCCAGCCAGATAGCGGTTTGTCAAAAGGCCTTGGGCAAGTGGCGAGTAAACAATTGAACCAATTCCTTCAATACCAATTGTGTCGAACAGAGATGCCTCAGGAGTGCGGTCAAACATTGAATACCTAGGCTGATGAATTAGGAGTGGAACGCCTCTGGATTCCAAAATTCTTTTTGCCTCGCGCGTTTGCTGTGCGTCGTAATTGGAAACTCCGGCGTAGAGCGCGCGACCCGAGTGCACAGCGGTCGCCAGGGCCCCCATTGTCTCTTCAAGCGGAGTATTGGGGTCGTATCGGTGTGAATAAAAAATATCTACGTAGTCAAGCCCCATGCGAGAAAGGCTCTGATCAAGTGATGCTAGAAGATATTTTCTAGAACCCCATTCACCATATGGCCCGGGCCACATGTCATAACCGGCCTTTGTGGAAATAATCAGTTCATCGCGGTACGGCTGAAAGTCGCGAGCAAAGTGCACACCAAAATTTCTTTCTGCCGACCCTGCTGAGGGGCCATAGTTATTCGCGAGGTCAAAATGCGTCACTCCAAGATCAAAGGCTTTGCGCAGAATTGCTTTTTGGGTGGCCATAGAGTCTTTGTCGCCAAAGTTGTGCCAAAGTCCAAGTGAAATTTCAGGCAGCAGCAGGCCGCTCTTTCCGGTTCGGCGATAATTCATGCTTTTGTAGCGGTCTTCCGCGGCTTGATAACCCATAAGAGAAGCCTAGGCTAGAGACATGACGAGTTTTGTTCTTGGAGGCGGCTGCTTCTGGTGCCTGGATAGTTCCTATATGCAATTTGAAGGCGTAGCTGACGTCGTGGTTGGTTACATGGGTGGCGAGAAAGCCAATCCTAGCTACGAAGAAGTTTGCAACGGAACCACCGGACACGCCGAAGTTGCCGAGATCATTTTTGATGAAGATGTAATTCCTGCCGATGTAATTCTGGATATTTTCTTTACCTTGCACGACCCAACTCAGGTGAACCGTCAAGGCAATGACGTGGGCACTCAATACCGCACCGCTATGTTTTATCGCAGTGATGCGGAGCGTGAGCTTTTCTTGGCCGCAATTGAACGCGCCAAAGCTGTTTGGGATGGCGAAATAGTGACCGAGGTTTCCCCAGCGGGGCAGTTTTGGGTGGGCGAGGAGTACCACCAGGATTTCTTTGCCAAAAACCCAAATCAGGGTTATTGCAACGCAGTGGTTGCTCCGAAAATGGCTAAAACTCGTAAGGCTTTTTCTTCCTTCGTTCGCGCGCAATAGTCAGTTATCCACAGTTTTAGATTTTCAACACCGATAGGCTCGCCCTCTGGCCAAACTCGAAACACACCACATTCCGTGGTTCAAGTTTTGAGAAAGGCATTTCATGTCAGAAACACTTTCGGTTACCGGTCTGGTTGCCACCACACCTCGCCACTTGGTTACTCAAGATGGCCTACCAATTACCTCTTTCCGGTTAGCTTCATCACAGCGAAGATTTGATCGAAATCAGAATAAATGGATTGATGGTGAAACTAATTGGTTCACAGTCACAGCATTTCGCCAGCTTGCCATTAACTCGGCTGGCTCAATAAATAAAGGTGATCGTTTAGTAGTCGCTGGAAAGTTGCGCGTGCGCGACTGGGACAATGGTGAGCGAGCTGGAACCTCGGTAGAGGTTGAAGCTGATTCACTTGGTCACGATATGACCTGGGGTAGTTCTGTGTTCACCAGAACTGTGTTGGTTCGAGAACCAGACCCCGAAGAAGATCAGTCTGAGCTAGAGCCTGAGCCAGAGCTGGTAGGCGCAAAGAAGAAGTAAATTTCTAGACTGCTGGATGCTGGCTTGGCCACTCAGCACCCCTCGTTGAAACCAATGCCGGCATCCAGCTCAATACCTCTTCACGGAGGTCCGGCACCCTCTGCACTTACTTGCATTTTTAGGCCCAAAAGTGGGCCACATTGGTTGGGTAAACTAAACCCATAGCAAGCCAGGTGTTAGAGGGTGCCATTCTCACGCTTTCGAGGCTGCTGCTAAAGATACCGAAAGTGGTTAGTTTTCTATGGCTGAATTCATCTACCAGATGATCAAGGCGCGTAAAGCGCACGGTGACAAGGTAATTCTTGATGATGTGACTCTGGCGTTTATCCCCGGAGCAAAAATTGGAGTTGTAGGGCCAAACGGCGCAGGAAAATCAACCGTCTTAAAGATTATGGCCGGCCTAGATACGCCTTCAAACGGCGAGGCTCGCCTTGGCCCGGAATACACTGTTGGAATTTTGATGCAGGAGCCACCACTTGATGAGTCGCTCACCGTACTAGGCAACGTTGAACTTGCCGTAAAAGACACAAAAGCAAAGCTAGATCGCTTCAATGAGATATCGGCCCTGATGTCTGAGCCTGACGCAGATTTTGACACTCTGTTGGCTGAGATGGGAACGCTGCAAGAGCAGATTGACCACCTAGACGCTTGGGATCTTGATTCACAGCTAGAGCAAGCCATGGATGCACTTCGTTGTCCGCCGAGCGATTCACCGGTAACGGCGCTATCCGGTGGAGAGCGCCGCCGCGTTGCGCTTTGCAAGTTGCTGCTTGAAAAACCAGACCTATTGCTACTTGACGAGCCAACCAACCACCTTGATGCGGAATCAGTTCTTTGGCTTGAGCAGCACCTAGCCAAGTACCCGGGCGCGGTTCTTGCCGTAACGCACGACCGATACTTCTTGGACAACGTTGCCGAATGGATTCTTGAACTGGACCGCGGTCGCGCGTATCCGTATGAAGGAAACTACTCAACGTATCTAGAGAAAAAGCGTGAGCGTCTTGAAGTTGCAGGAAAGAAAGATGCGAAACTAGCAAAACGTTTGAGCGACGAACTTGATTGGGTTCGTTCATCTTCAAAAGCACGCCAAACAAAGTCAAAGGCTCGTTTGGCTAGGTATGAAGAGATGGCTGCTGAGGCTGACCGCACAAGAAAATTGGATTTTGAAGAAATTCAAATTCCTATGGGTCCACGTTTGGGTGACATCGTTATTGAAGCAAAGAATATCCAAAAAGGTTTTGACGGCCGTTCACTAATGAAAGATCTTTCGTTCAGCCTTCCCAGAAACGGAATTGTTGGAGTCATTGGTCCAAACGGTGTTGGTAAGTCAACTCTTTTCAAAACCATTGTTGGCCTTGAGAAGCTAGATGGCGGAGACCTAAAAATTGGTGAGACTGTAAAGATTTCATACGTAGACCAATCTCGTGGCGGAATTGATCCAAATAAGTCGCTTTGGGAAGTTGTGTCAGGTGGCTTGGATTACATTCAAGTTGGAAACCAAGAAATGCCTTCCAGAGCTTATGTCGCTGCATTTGGTTTTAAGGGCCCTGATCAGCAAAAGCCAGCGGGAGTTCTTTCCGGTGGTGAGCGAAACCGTTTGAACCTTGCGCTTACCCTAAAAGAGGGCGGCAATCTTTTGCTTCTTGATGAGCCAACTAACGACCTAGATGTAGAAACACTTGGCTCGCTTGAAAACGCACTGCTTGAGTTTCCTGGTTGCGCAGTGGTCATTACGCACGATCGTTGGTTCTTGGACCGCGTGGCCTCACATATTCTTGCTTACGAAGGCAGCGACGATAACCCAGATAACTGGTACTGGTTTGAGGGAAACTTCGAAGCGTACGAAGAAAACAAAATTGCCAGACTTGGGCCAGATGCTGCCAAGCCGCATAGATCTACCTATCGCCGCCTAACCCGCGATTAGAACTCAAAAAAGTAAAACCCCACCAAACTGGTGGGGTTTTACTTTTAATGACTAGCCAACTAACTCTTTGATGGCTTCTTCGAATACCTCATGGTGTTTTTCAACATCTGCCAAAGTTGTAGTTGGGCACATTAACGCCATGTTGTGAAAAGGCGTGAGCATAATTCCACGATTGGCCAAATAAACGTGAAGGAAATCCTCTAGCTCGGCATCGGCCGCGTGGTAAGCATCCGTGCCTGTCTTTGGGTATGGCTTGGCAAACCGGTATTCGGCTCGAGCACCAAGTTGATTAATCGACCAGGGTAAGTCGTACTTGAGAAACAACTCGTTCACGCCATCGGTAAAGACCGTTGCCAAGTCAATCATGTATTTGAAGTTGTCTTCGGTTAGAACTTGTTCCAAAGTGGCACGCATTGCAGCAACCTGCAGCGGATTGCCGGCCAATGTGCCGCCAACGCCACCCATGTCTATTAGGTCTAAGTCAGTGCGGCTCAAAATCTTTTCTGCAAGGTGTTCGCTAAGTCCGTAAGTTCCGGTTGGAATTCCTCCGGCGATTGCCTTACCAATTACAAATAGGTCTGGTTCAAGATTTTCACGCTTTGTCATTCCTCCGTAACCCGCAGAGAACGTGTGGGTTTCGTCGATGATCAGCAGCGCATCATATTTGCGAGTAAGTTCGCGAACGCCCGCCAGATATCCTGGCTCGGGAAGTACGATTCCAATATTGGTTAGCGCAGGCTCCATAAGTACGGCTGCGACATCACCATTTTTAAGTTGACGTTCAAGTCCTGCTAAGTCGTTGAATTCTGCAACTCTGGAAGTCATGGTCACATCAACGGGGGAACCTACATTGCCTGGGCGGCTCATGCCCTCACCATCAGGACCAACCACAATCAGCGCCTCATCAACCGAACCGTGGTAGCAGTAAGCATTAAAGAGAATTTTTGGTTTTCCGGTTATCGCGCGCACTAGGCGAATTGCCCAACGGTTTGCGTCCGTAGCCGTGAGTGAAAAACTCCACTTGGCCATACCGAATCTTTCAGTCAGATTTTTCGCAACCCATTCGGCATCTTCGGTGGGGAGCATCGTGGTGAGGCCACCCTGATTCTTGACTCGATCAACAATTGCTTCAACTACTGCGGGGGCAGAGTGACCCGCCATTGCACCGGTGTCTCCTAGTGCAAAGTCAATGTATTCGTTGCCGTCTATATCCCAGATGCGATTGCCCACCGCTTTATCTAGGTAAATCGGAAAACCGCCAGCCTTCTTGTTCATCCAAGTCATTGGCACTTTGCCAAATAGGTGGTCTGCTTTTTCGAATGCGGCTTTCGACTTTGGGTTTCTAGTCTGGTAAGCCTGTTGCTCGCGCAGGTTCAATGTTGCAAGCTTTTCTCTGTTTATCATTTCTCTATTTTGCCAATTCTGGAATGCGAACCATTCCCTCTTGAGCCACCGTGGCTAATAATTCACCACGACTGCTGAATATTTTTCCTATTGCCAAACCTCTGCCGCCTTGGGCGCTGGGGGACTCCTGAACATAAAGCATCCACTGGTCTACTCGGGCGGGGCGGTGAAACCACATCGCATGGTCAAGGCTGGCAGATTTAAGCCCCGGGTGTGACCAAGCAATTCCATGTCTGCGGTAGATGCTTTCAAGAATTGAGTAATCACTTGCATAGGCCAAAGCGGCCGTGTGCAATTGCTGGTTATCGGGTAATTCACCAAGTGAGCGCAACCAGACCGCTTGATGCGCAACTGGTTCACCCTCTACTTTGAAATAAATTGGAGAAGGCACGTGCCTCATGTCAAACGGCCTTGCCTTTGACCAGTACTGTGCAACAGGGTGTGGGTTATCACCCATTAAATCTGCTGCGCTGGGTAGCGATTCCGGATCTGGTATGTCACTTGGAAATTCGTCTTGGTGCTCAAGACCCGGATCAAGTTCTTGATAAGAGGCAATCATTGAAAAAATGGGTTCATTTTTTTGAAATGCCTGCACACGTCTTGTACTAAATGAGCGTCCGTCGCGAAGCCTGTCAACCGAAAAAGTAACCGGCAGATTTATGTCACCTGGTCTTAAAAAGTAGCCATGCATCGAATGAACAGATCTGTCTTCAATAGTGCGCGATGCGGCCACCAGGCTCTGGGCTAATACTTGGCCGCCAAAGACACGACCGTGGGGCATCCACTGACTTTGGCCCTCGAAAATATCCTCGCGAGAATTGGGGTCATCGATTTTGGCAAGGTCTAGGGTGCTAATCATCTCGGCCAGTGGGTTGGCGGGAATCTGAGGATTCAAGATTTTGCTCAATTCTTTAGGGCAACATTGCCTTTATCAGGCTAGTTTAGACAGGTCATGATTAACCCATTTGTTTTAGCCGATCAGCAAACCGCTGCCGATCTGCAGTCCTATTTACTTCGCGCTAAACGCCTAGACCCAGACGGATTAGTGCGGTTGCGAGCTTTTGGTCAGGTTATGGCTGCCTACGTTGCACCTATCTATTCTGGAAACCTCATGGACTCGGGGCCTACAGTTCTGGGCCTAAGAACTTGTGAATTGGCTAGCTCAGCCGAAGTGGATGCCTTGGTTCCAATTGCCGCGGTTCAAGAGCGGCTTGCCAAATTATTGAACGAGCCAGAAGGAACAGAGCTCAAGATTCAGCTTCTTGAAACTCAACGAGCGCCCTGGGCGGGCATTTCACCACCCAGACAAGGGTGGCAAGCTATGGGCACAATCAATGAAACCCGACTCACTCAAATTGCACGAGATGGAATAGCCGAGGTGGCGGCTTCGCTTCCAGAATCTGTGGGCGGACCCATAGCGGCAAGAATTCGCGGTGAAATTTGGGGCCGAGGAATTGATCTTGAGACGCGCGTGCCGACTGGTGCCGCATTCGCAGCTGCCGGGCTTGGATTTCTCACCGAAAACGAAGAAGTTGGTTTGTATCACGCTGATGGCTGGGTGCGACTAAGTAGCGAGCACGGCCACGTGCTGGCTAAGTCAGCGACTAAGTTTTAGTCTTCGAAAGTATTTAGCATGGCCGTCGCAGCGCGGTCCAAATAGGCCCAAAGTTCTGCTTCAAGCAGAGGTGGCAAATTTACAGAAACCACCGCTGCTCGCATGTGACTGAGCCAGTGTTGTCTTGCTTCGGGGTTAATTTTGAAAGGATTATGGCGCATTCTCAAGCGCGGGTGACCTCTTAGTTCTTGATACGAACTTGGTCCACCCCAATACTGTTCCAAAAATAGCTGTAGTCGCTCGGCTGCCGGACCTAAATCTTCTTCGGGATACATGGGACGTAAAATTTCATCAGTTGCCACACCTTCATAAAACTTCTCGGCAATTTTCTTGAAGGTTTCCTTGCCGCCAACTTTTTCATAGAAGTTGCCACCTACGGTTTCTCCGTTTAGGCTACGAATTCTTATGGGCTCAACGGTCGCAGCATCTTCAAAGCCATTACTCATTTTTTGCCTTTAGAGTCCGAATTCTTGTGAGACGAGTTACCAACGCGCAGAATTTCACCATTGCGCACGTACCAGAGTGTTCCCTTTGAATCGCGCAGCTGTGTGACTCTTAGTCCAACGTTTTCAACAACACCACTGGCCTCGCCAAGATCAACTTTGTCACCAACGCCATACTGATCTTCAAGAACAATGAATAATCCGGAGAGTAAATCACGCACTAGGTTTTGTGCGCCGAATCCAAGAGCGGCGCCAATAATTCCGGCTCCGGCGATTAGAGCACCAACGGCAACGCCAAGTTCGCTTAGCAACATTGTGATAGCAATTGTGTAGACAGTCCAAGTGATTAGGTTGCTTAGAACTGAGCCCATTGTTCTTGCTCGCTGCACAAGTCTTGCTTGTGCAAGGGTGCCGTTTGAATCTGACTTGTTTTGAGCTCCACCTACTATGCCTTTTACCACTCTGCGAACAGAAACAAGCAAAATTGAACGCAAAATAACTGCACCAATCACAATCAAAGAAATCCTGATTAAGGTTGACCAATCCTGCCAAACCATTGCTAGCCAGTTTGAAATAGTTTCAAAAAAGTTCACTTCTTGTCCTTTGAATCAAATTTTTGCGCTGCCAATGCGCGCTCAACATTTGCTCTTGCTTCAATCAGAATTCTGCGCAAAGCAGGGATTTCCTTGATCTCAGGTCTCTCGATCCAAATAGAAGTCTTGGCTACTAGGCTCTCGCTAGCAAGCGGCAGTGGATAAAGGTTTTCCATAAGGTATTCGGCAATCTTGAATGTATTTTCATTCCAGATTCGAACGGCGTTCTCAAAGTACAGATCAACATAAGGTTCAAGCAGTGCTGCATCTGGAACGCGAACAAAGCCGAGGCTGGCAGCATCAACCAGAATATTGGACAGGTCATGTGTCTGTGTAAGTGTGTGCCAAGCTTTTTGTTTAGCCGATGGAGTTGGAAGCGCAGCACGAGCTCCTGCGGCAGCCTTTTGCCCATTAGAAGTGTTATCAGCGGCTAGCGCTTGGTCAATCTCTGCGTCGTCTGCACGGCCTCCAACTACAAGGCCGGCAAGTAGCTCCCAATTAAGGTCTGCATCAATTGTTAGCCCAGTTAGCTTTTCATTGCCATGTCTAATGTTCTCTAGATCGTCAAGCAGTTCTGGAGTGTTTGCGAATAGGGCAAAGAACTTGGTGAATTGAAGCTGAGCATCTGAGCCCGGCTTGGCATTGCGCGCCAAGCTAAGCAAACCAGAGCCAATAGAAGAGATTGTTGATGTTCGCTTCTCTTCAGAAACATACAAATTTGCTGTAGTAACTAATTGACGAAGCAAAGTCAGCATGGTTGTTGATTCTGTCTCTTCGGCGATGTTATTTAGTACCAACTTAATGAAGTCCTGTGGGCTTGCCTCTGCGTCTCTGGTTGAGTCCCAGGCTGCACCCCAAATCAGAGTTCTTGCCAGTGAGTCTTCAAACGTAGATAGGTGCTCTAGGGCGGTGTGCCATGAACGTTCATCTAGGCGAATCTTGGCATAAGCAAGGTCGTCATCGTTCAAGAGAATCAAATCTGGCCTAGCCATACCAACAAACTCTTCGACATTCGTAGTGGCCCCATCAACATCAAGCTCTAACCTGTGAACGCGCTTAAGATTGCCATCCTCCAAGTTGTAAAAGCCAATAGCCATTCGGTGTGGGCGAAGAGTGGGCTGTTCCGCAATTGCAGTTTGTGAAATAGCAAAAGATTCAATAAACCCCTGCTCATTGGTTTTTATTATCGGGCGCAATGTGTTCACTCCGGCAGTTTCAAGCCAGAGTTTTGACCAGCTGCGCAGTTCGCGCCCAGATTGCTCTTCAAGTTCAACCAGAAGATCAGTCAACTCAGTGTTCGAATAAGCGTGCTTGGCAAAGTAACTGGCAACACCAGCCATGAATTTTTCTTGACCAACCCAGGCCACAAGTTGCTTCAAAACTGATGCGCCTTTTGCATAAGTGATTCCATCGAAATTTACTTGAACGTCTTCTAAGTCGTTGATTTCGGCCACGATTGGGTGAGTTGATGGCAATTGGTCCTGGCGGTACGCCCAAGATTTTTCCAGAGCAGTGAAGGTAGTCCACGCACCGTGCCATTCTGTTGCTTCAGCTGTTGCCAACGTTGAAGCGTACTCGGCAAATGATTCGTTTAGCCAAAGATCGTTCCACCACTTCATGGTCACTAGGTCTCCAAACCACATGTGTGCAAGTTCGTGAAGGATGGTTACTACGCGGCGTTCGCGAATTGCATCAGTTACTTGGCCGCGGAATACGTAGCTCTCGGTGAAAGTGACGGCTCCAGCGTTTTCCATGGCTCCAGCGTTGAACTCAGGAACAAAAAGTTGGTCATATTTTTCAAATGGGTAGGGCAGTTTGAAATGCTTTTCGTAGAATTCAAAACCCTGTCTCGTTTTTTCAAAAATGTACTCGGAGTCCATGTATTGAGCCAGTGATGCGCGACTGAATACACCAAGTGGAATTACTCTGCCGCTCGAGCTGGTGAGTTCGCTTCGGGTTTCCACGTAAGGCCCTGCAATTAGTGCAGTTATGTAACTGGAAATGATTGGAGTAGGAGCAAACTTCCAAGTTGATTTGCTGTTTTCAAGCACTGTAGGGGCTGGGGTTGCCTGATTCGATACAACTTTCCAGTGAGCCGGTGCGGTGACGTTGAACTGAAACGTAGCCTTTAGGTCTGGTTGTTCGAAAACAGCAAATACGCGACGTGAATCTGGAACTTCAAACTGTGTATAGAGATAAACCTCGTCATCAACTGGGTCCACAAATCGGTGCAGTCCTTCTCCGGTATTCATATAGTTTGCGGTTGCCTCAACCAACAGCTCGTTCTCGGCGGCCAGGTCGTTGAGTTGAATACGCACGCCATCAGAAACTTGCTTTGGGTCAAGCTCTTTGCCATTTAGTACAACGCGTTTAACGCTGTTGGTGATTGCATCAATGAAGGTATTTGAACCCAACTGATTTGCCTGGAATTTTACTATCGTGGTTGATTCAAAGTTTTTCTCACCTGTAGTTAGGTCTAGGTGAATTTCATAACTTAAAACCTTGATTAAAGATGCCCGCTCTTGAGCCTCCAAGCGTGTCAGGTTTGTTCCAGGCATTGTCTCTCCATACATCGGTGTAGTTGATGTTGCTAGCCTAATCGCTTCGTTTCTAGGGGATAATCGGGGCATGGGGAACTTTTTAACTGCCGCGAATGCCTCGGTGACTCAAAGTTTGGCCTTAACTGAAATTGGTTTAGTTCTTCTGGGATTAGGAATCGCAGCCTTTATCGCAGTGCGAATCAAGCTATCTGTGGTTCCTTTTTATTTGG
>JBJOJI010000078.1:0-2813 GCA_046046665.1 Actinomycetota bacterium | reverse complement strand
GAGGGCCATACCGCCTATGGCCTGCAGAGCTCATGCATCAATGGGGCTGTAGACGATTTCTTCATCAAAAATGTGGTCCCAACCGAAGACCCAGACTGCAGTTAAATAACCTCTCAATAACGAAATGGTTACATAGGGAATTTTTGGAATTAGAAGAAAGTTCCATCGCTAGGCTCAGGAACAGAGTGTGAAAACACCCTGAATTTGGCAAAGGTGCCAAGTTCACTTTTGAACATTGGAGTTCGATGAGTTCGCAGAACGAAAAGGTTTGGTCTGACATGCAGGCCAGCCCAGAGTTCCAGGATTTAAAGCGAAAGTTTAGGGGCTTTGCATTCCCCCTAACCGTGGCTTTCCTGGTTTGGTATTTCCTTTATGTAATCCTCACCGCATTCGCGCGTGAATGGATCAGCACCCCGGTAGTTGGCAACATTAACATTGCTTTCATTCTTGGTTTGCTTCAATTCGCAACAACCTTCCTAATCATGTGGCTCTACGAGCGTCACTCTTCACACTCACTAGACGGTCCATCTGACGCGTTGCGTGACAAGGTAGACAAGGAGTTGAGCAAGTAATGAGTTCAACAACACTTAGCGCAATTCTGTTCGTAGCTTTCGTACTTTTCACCCTTGTCTTGGTGTTCCGTGCGGGCCGCTCGAACAAGCAGTCTTCTGACTTTTACGACGGCGGTGGCAGCTTCTCTGGTTTCCAGAACGGTCTAGCTATTGCCGGTGACTACATGTCGGCCGCTTCGTTCTTGGGTATTGCCGGAACCATCGCACTTTTCGGTTACGACGGTTTCCTTTACTCAATCGGTTTCTTGGTTGCCTGGCTGGTAGCGCTACTTCTAGTGGCTGAGCCTCTTCGCAACTCAGGTCGTTTCACCATGGGTGACGTTCTTGCATTCCGCATGAGACAGCGTCCGGTTCGTGGTGCAGCTGCAACATCAACACTCGTAGTTTCAATCTTCTACCTAATGGCTCAGATGGTGGGTGCCGGTGCGCTGGTTTCACTATTGCTAGGTATCAATGACCCAAGTGCAAAAAACTGGATCATCGGTGGCGTTGGTATTTTGATGATTGTTTACGTGACTGTTGGTGGAATGAAGGGCACAACCTACGTTCAGATCGTGAAGGCATTCTTGCTAATGACCGGTGCGATCTTGCTAACCGTGATGGTGCTTTGGCAGTTCGGCTTCAACATCTCAGACCTACTAGGTGCGGCACGTGATGCATCTGGCAAGGGAGATGCCTTCCTACAGCCTGGTTTGAAGTTCGGTAAGGACATCATTGACCCCGTGACTATGGCAATTGACCCAGTGAAGACTCTGATCAGCAAGATTGACCTGATCTCACTTGGTATGGCCCTAGTTCTTGGTACTGCAGGTCTTCCTCACATCTTGATTCGTTTCTACACCGTTCCAACTTCAAAGGCTGCTCGTAAGTCTGTGAACTGGGCAATCGGAAACATCGGTGCTTTCTACCTAATGACAATTGCACTTGGATTTGGTGCAGCTGCATTGGTTAGCCGTGCAACCTTGTTCCGTGGTTTCAAGGTGGACGCAAACGGATGTTTGATGGATGCAAAGGGAAATGCAATTGCTAGCGGCGACGTAGCTTGTACTCCACTTGACGGCCTATCAACACTTACTAAAGAAGCTAAGGCTTTGTTGGTTCCAGTTGACCCATCAGGTAACGTTGCGGCTCCTCAGCTTGCACAGTTCCTTGGTGGTGGCGAGGGCACAACCGGTGGCGCGATCATGCTTGCAGTTATTGGTGCGATTGCTTTCGCAACAATCCTTGCTGTTGTTGCTGGTCTAACCTTGGCTAGCTCTTCATCATTCGCACACGACTTGTATGCAAACGTAATCAAGAAGGGAACCGCATCTCCAGCTGAAGAAGTTCGAGTTGCAAAGATCTCTGCTGTGGTTATCGGTGGTATCTCAATCGTTCTTGCGATTGGTGCACAGGGTCTGAACGTGGCGTTCCTCGTTGCAATTGCGTTTGCGATTGCTGCATCTGGTAACTTGCCAGCCGTTCTCTACTCACTGTTCTGGAAGAACTTCAACACCCGTGGTGCCGTTTGGTCAATCTACGGTGGTTTGTTCTCAGCTGTGATTCTTTTGGTGTTCTCACCAAACGTTTCAGGTGCAGCTACCAGCCTTATCCCGTTTGTGGAAGGCGGAGTTCGCTTCGACTACTTCCCATTGGCTAACCCAGGTATCGTTTCGATTCCACTCGGATTCCTATTCGGATGGCTTGGAACAGTTACCTCAAGCGAGCGCAACCTAGCTAAGTACGCAGAGCTAGAAGTACGTTCAATGACTGGTGCGGCTATCGGTAAGGCAGTTCAGCACTAATTCGTCTCAAATTAGAAAACCCCCGGCCACTTCTCTGGCTGGGGGTTTTCGTTTAAGAAAAACTTGATTACTGGGTTAGAGCAATAAACAGGGCGATAAAGATTCCCACAAAAATTGCTGGGGTCAAATACTTGACCACGTGCATCCAAGGTGCTGTCTTCACGATTGAATCGCTTAGGGCTGACTTGGCTTTCAGTGCGGAAATGTCTTTGGCCACAGCCTGAGCCTCATGGGCTGCGGTGTATTCAGCTAATGCACCAAGAATTCCAGATGCAAGCAAGATTCCAAGAACGGCCCAGACTGTCATCTGCCCGGCTTCGCGAACCTGCTCGACTAAACCAGCGGTGGTGATCAACAAGAAAGTCGGTGCCAGTTGAGCGATGATGATTTGCTGA
This sequence comes from Actinomycetota bacterium, assembly GCA_046046665.1. Classification (GTDB taxonomy): domain Bacteria; phylum Actinomycetota; class Actinomycetes; order Actinomycetales; family Microbacteriaceae; genus Rhodoluna. The sequence goes on along the minus strand of JBJOJI010000078.1, from coordinate 62 downwards.
CGAGATTTTTGCCAAAGTCGGATTAGTTCCGCTTCATTCATGGTTGACTCCTCATGTTCGGT
>JBJOJI010000032.1:0-11586 GCA_046046665.1 Actinomycetota bacterium | reverse complement strand
GTGGAAAAACTAGTCCCAGACTAGCAGGAATGGAAGCGTTTACGCGCGAGCCGCAGCGAAACGCGCCTCAACATCTGCCCAGTTGATGATGTTCCAGAAAGCCTTTACGTAGTCGCCCTTTACGTTGACATAGTCAAGGTAGAAAGCGTGCTCCCACATGTCGAGCATTAGCAACGGAACGCTGCCGGCGACGATGTTGCCCTGCTGGTCGTAAAGCTGCTCGATGATCAAGCGCTGACCGATGACATCCCAGGCTAGGAATGACCAACCAGAACCCTGGATGCCCATTGCGCTGGCGTTGAAGTGTGCCTGGAAGGCCTCGAATGAACCAAAGAATTCTTCGATTGCCGCTGCTAGCTCACCCTGTGGGCGGTCTGAATTTACCGGTGCAAGGTTCTTCCAGAAAATTGAGTGGTTGATGTGACCGGCAAGGTGGAAGGCGAGGTCCTTCTGGAGCTTGTTTACCCAGGTGAAGTCGTTCTTGGCGCGAGCCTCTTCGAGAGCATCAATGGTTGCGTTTGCACCGGCAACATAGGCCGCGTGGTGCTTCGAGTGGTGCAGCTCCATGATGCGGGCCGAGATCGATGGCTCTAGCGCTGCGTAGTCGTAGGTGAGTTCTGGGAGTACGTACTTGCTCATTTTTAGCTCCTGTTTGAGTTGTGTTTAGTAAAACCGAGTTTGTTTAGTTATTTATTCCGAGGGTCACTCGTCGAGATCGTCTGGCAGGAAGGCATCGGTTGCAGGGATGCCCAGCTCCTCTGCCTTCTTATCGGCCATGGCCAAGAGTCGGCGAATCCTGCCTGCGATTGCATCCTTGGTCATCACCGGTTCGGCTAGGTGGCCGAGCTCATCGAGGCTAGCTTGCTTGTGCTGAAGACGAAGCTGGCCGGCGTAACGCAGGTGGTCTGGGATGTCGTTGCCGAGAATCTCGAGAGCTCGTTCAACACGGGCGCCAGCAGCTACTGCAGCCTGAGCCGAGCGACGAAGGTTGGCGTCATCGAAGTTGACCAGACGGTTTGCGGTTGCGCGAACTTCACGACGAAGGCGCATTTCCTCCCAGCGAAGCACCTGGGTGTGGGCGCCAATCTGAGTGAGCATGGTGGCAATTGCCTCGCCCTCGCGAACCACTACTCGATAAACACCGCGAACCTCCCTAGCCTTGGCGGTTACTCCAAGGCGGCGGGCTACTCCAACAAGAGCCATTGCGGCTTCGTTGCCTGGGGCGGTTATTTCTAAGGCTGCTGATCTACCGGGGTCGGTAAGTGAGCCGTGGGCAAGGAACGCACCGCGCCAAACAGCCTGCGCTTCTGGAATGGAACCCGAAACAAGATTGGCTGGTAGTCCACGAACCGGGCGACCGCGCGAATCAAGCAAACCGGTTTGACGTGCCAGCACGTCACCCTGCTTGATAACTCTTACCTGATAGCGACTGCTCTTGCGAATGCCGCTTGCTGAGATAATTGCCAGTTCACTGTCAATGCCGAATAGTTCGGCGAGGTCTTTTCTAACTCTTCTAGCAAGTTGGGCTGTATCCAACTCAACCTCAACGGCTACTTTGCCTGAAATAAGGTGCAGTCCTCCTGAAAAACGAAGAATTGTAGAAAGTTCAGCGACTCGCACCGCATTCTTATTGATGTCGATGCGGGCCAACTCATCTTTGAGATCTGCCGTAAGTGCCATTGTTTCCTCTATTCCTTGCCCAAGTCGCGATGCTTGATGCTGATTGCCACATCATCAAGTTTTGCCAGTTCTGCAGCTATAGCTCTAGAAACGGCAACCGAACGATGCTTTCCCCCGGTGCAACCAATTGCGATGGTTGCGTATCGTTTATTTTCTTGCAAGTAGCCGCGCAAAACCGGAGTCAGCGCAGCTAAGTAGTTATCGATGAATTCTTGTGCCCCTGGTTGTGAAAGCACAAATTCGGAAACCTGCTGGTCTTCACCCGTGAATGGACGCAATGATTCTTGCCAAAAAGGGTTTGGTAAGAATCTCATGTCTGCTACCAGATCGGCATCTGATGGAAGTCCGTATTTAAACCCGAAAGACATCACCGTTATTGAAAGTTTTCGGGTTTGTTCCAGCGAAAATCCGTCGGCAATCTTGTTTGAAAGCTGGTGAACGTTTAGATCGGTTGTGTCAACAATTACATCGGCCGATTCGCGAAGGCTAAGTAGCCTGACTCTCTCTTCGGCTATTCCATCAAGGATTGTGCCGTTTCCCTGCAACGGGTGTGGGCGTCTAACAGATTCGAATCTTCTCACCAGCGTTGAATCGGTGGCTTCTAAGAAAAGCACGCGCAGATTTAAGCTTCTGGTGCGCAGAGAGTTTAGGTGTTCGTTTAGCTCCCCAAAAAACTCACCACCGCGAACATCAATTACCACGGCCAATCTTGGCAGAGGATTTTTGGTAAGGGTGAACAAGTCAGCAATTGGCCCAAGCATTTGTGGCGGCAGATTGTCGACAACGTACCAACCAAGGTCTTCAAGGGCATTGCCAACGGTGGAGCGGCCAGCGCCAGACATGCCGGTAACGATCAGAAGCTCGTGCTTCCTGCTATTACTCATAAGGCCCCCAAGCTTTACGGCGTGTTGCCCGCTCTGACGCGGAATGCTTGAAGTCTAGCCCCTTGCGACACGCCGAAGGACGGGTTTTAAGAAAACAGTGCTTGAACTATTTCCTGCGCCAAAACCGGGCCAATTCCGGCAACCTCAGAGATCTCATCTGCGCTAGCCAGCTTGAGGCGTTTTGCAGAGCCGAATCGTTTCAAAAGAGCGCTAACTCGCTTCTCACCCAGACCTGGTATTTCACTCAGGGTACTGGCAATGCTGGTAGAGCGTTTTTGCCTTTGATAGGTAATTGCAAAGCGGTGTGCTTCGTCTCGAATGCGCTGCAGTAGAAAAAGTTCGTCGGTTGCTCTTGGCAAAATAACTGGAAAATCAGAACCAGGGCGCCAAACCTCTTCGAGTCGTTTTGCCAAACCAACTACGGTTAAACCTTGAACACCAGATTCATTTATTGCCCGTTGAGCCGCGTTGACCTGTGGCAATCCCCCGTCAACTATCAACAGCGATGGTCGATAGGCAAATTTAGACGCGTTTTCTAGCTGACTTTCATCGGTGTTTGGTTCTCGCAAATACTTTAGGCGGCGACTTAGCACCTGATGAATAGACTCAGTGTCGTCTGTGGTGTTCTCAATTGAGAATCGGCGGTAGTGATCTTTTTTAGGAAGTCCGTCTTCGAAGACCACCATGGAAGCAACCACATTTGTTCCGCTCAGGTGTGAAACGTCAAAGCATTCAATCCTCAGTGGCGCTTCGGTCAGGTTCAGTGCACGCTGGATTCCAGAAAGCGCCTCAGCTCTGGCGGTGAAATCCGCACTCCTGCGAGTTTTATAGAGCATCAATGCATGCTTGGCGTTTGTTAGTGCGGTGCTAGCAAGAGCTGCTTTATCGCCACGCTTTGCAATGTGCAAGTCAACTTTTTTACCGCGAAGTTCAGAAAGCCATTTTGATACTTCTGCTGAATCTTCTGGCAAAACGGGAACAATTACCTCTTTTGGCACATCTTGAGGCTCAGCGCCATCTATGGGCGCATAGACGTTTTGCATAACATACTCAACCAATTCGCCAAGGTCTCGCTCAAGTTCTTTGTCAATCACCCAGCCGCGCACACCTCGGATTCGACCACGACGCACAATAAACATAGATACCGCGGCAGCTAGTTCATCGTCAGCAATTCCAAATACATCGGCGTCCGTTTCATCACTGAATACAACAGTGCTTTTCTCTAGAACTGTCTCAAGCGCTTCTATGCCATCGCGATATTGAGCAGCCAATTCGTATTGTTGAGTCTCTGAGGCAAGTTTCATTTTCTGCCTTAAAACTTCAACATGTTTCAGGTCTCCGCCAGCCATAAAGTCTACGAATTGTTTAGCTATAGCTTTGTGCTCAACTGCCGATACACGATCAACACACGGCGCGGAACATTTTCCAATGTCACCAAGAAGGCAGGCCCGGTTAGACGATTTAGCTCTTTGGTAAACACCTTTTGTGCAAGATCTAACCGGATAGACCTTGAGCAGGGTGTCAAGGGTTTCTCGAACGGCCCAAGCTTGGGTGTAAGGGCCAAAGTATTTAACGCCCTTTAGCTCGCGATTGCGCGTGATGAAAGCACGTGGTACCGATTCCCCGACAGATACAGCTAAGTAAGGGTAAGACTTATCGTCCTTGAAGCGAACATTGAACGGTGGGTCAAATTCTTTAATCCAGGTGAATTCAAGTTGTAGCGCTTCATACTCGGTTTTTACTATCGTCCATTGAACATCGGCGGCCGATGTGACCATTCTTCTGGTGCGCTCGTGCAGCGAATCTAGTGGTCCAAAGTAGTTGCTCAGCCTGGCTCTTAGATTCTTGGCCTTGCCCACGTAGAGCACGCGACCGCTTGCATCCAGCCAGCGGTAGACACCTGGCTGGGTTGGTATCTCCCCCGTTTTTGGGCGGAAAGAGAGCTCGTTTGCCATTTACTTAAGCATTTCCTTGAGGAAACCACCCGTGAAGCTTTTTGAATTTTTTGCCACTTGCTCCGGAGTACCAACTGCAATAACTTCACCACCGCGAGAGCCACCTTCAGGACCCATGTCAACAATCCAGTCTGCGCACTTGATCACATCAAGATTGTGTTCGATTACCAAAACGGTATTACCTTTTTCAACAAGGCTATTTAGCACCAGCAAGAGCTTTCGAACATCTTCAAAGTGCAAACCTGTGGTTGGTTCATCAAGCACATAAATGGTTCTGCCGTTAGAGCGTCGCTGCAATTCGGTGGCAAGTTTCACGCGCTGAGCTTCACCACCTGAAAGAGTTGTTGCACTTTGACCAAGCCTTACATAACCTAAGCCAACTTCTACTAGCGTTTCCAGGTACCTAGCAATCGAAGTTATTGCTGCAAAGAATTCCGCCGCCTCGGCAATTGGCATTTCGAGCACTTCGGCAATGTTCTTACCCTTGTACTTAACTTGCAGTGTTTCCCGGTTGTATCTGGCGCCGTGGCAAACCTCGCAAGCAACGTAAACATCTGGCAAAAAATTCATTTCAATTTTCAGCGTGCCGTCTCCAGAGCATGCTTCGCACCGACCGCCCTTCACGTTGAAAGAGAACCTGCCTTGTTGGTAACCGCGAGCCTTTGATTCTTGAGTCTCGGTGAATAGTTTTCGAATGTGGTCAAATACGCCGGTGTAGGTCGCCGGGTTGCTTCGGGGTGTTCTGCCGATTGGGTTCTGATCAACGTGAACAACTTTGTCTAATAAATCCAGCCCCTCAATTCGAGTGTGCTTTCCTGCAACGCCTTTAGCGCCGTTAAGTCGGTTAGCCAAAACTTCATACAGTACGTCGTTTACCAGCGAAGACTTGCCAGAGCCACTTACGCCAGTCACCGCAGTTAGGGTGCCAAGCGGAAACTCTACGTCAACATTCTTCAGATTATTTTCACGAGCGCCGACCACCTTAATCTTGCGATTTTTGTCTATTGCTCTTCGCTTAGTGGGTGTTTGTATTTTCTGACGGCCAGACATGAAGTCACCGGTGATTGACTTGGTATTCTTCAATAGTTCAGAGTAGGTACCGCTGTGCACTACTTCACCACCGTGCACTCCAGCGCCAGGACCTATGTCTACAATCCAATCCGACGCCTTAATGGTGTCTTCATCGTGTTCAACAACAATCAAGGTGTTGCCAAGGTCACGAAGCTTAATAAGGGTTTCAATTAGCTTTCTGTTGTCTCGCTGGTGTAGACCAATGCTTGGCTCATCAAGAACGTAAAGCACACCGGTAAGGCCGCTTCCAATTTGAGTGGCCAAACGAATTCTTTGCGCCTCACCGCCAGATAGGCTTCCCGCCGAGCGTTCAAGGCTTAAGTAGTCAAGGCCAACTGCCATCAAGAAATCTAGTCGGCCTCGAATTTCACGCAGTACTTGTGCGGCAATTTTTATGTCGCGCTTGTCTAGTGAAATGTCTTTGAAAAACTTAACCGTTTCTCCCAGGCTGAGGGCAGCAACCTCGGCAATGGATTTATTGGCAACCTTTACGGCTAGCACCTCCGGCTTTAGTCTTTGCCCTGCACAGGCTGGACAAGGAACTTCGCGCAAGAAGTCAGACCACTTAGCTCTTGAGTAGTCGTTCTCGGACTCTAGATATTTTCTTTCGATGTAATTAAGGACACCCTCGAATCCTGTGGTGTACTTCATCTCGCGGCCATAGCGGTTTTTCCATTTGACTTGAACGTCAAAGTTGTTTCCGTATAGAACTGCCTCTTTAACTTCATCGGGTAGCGATTTCCACGGCTTGTCTAAAGAGAATTTAAGATCAGTGGAAAGACCTTCAAGCATTCTTGAGAAGTAGTGAAATAGCCCCTTGCCTTGAGTAGACCAAGGAAGTATGACGCCACCATTAATGGATTCATCTGGGTCGCCAATAACAAGTTCTGCGTCAACTGCTTGCTTTACTCCTAAACCAGAACAAATTGGGCAAGCGCCAAAGGGTGCGTTAAAGCTAAACGTGCGTGGCTCAATCTCGGTGAGGCTAAGCGGATGCTCGTTAGGGCAAGACATTTTCTCGCTAAAAACACGTGTCTTGCCTGTTCCTTCTTTGGCATCAACAAGCTCGATCAGGATTCTGCCGCCTGCTAGTTTCAATCCTGTCTCTACTGAATCGGTGAGGCGCCCAATGATGTCGGGCTTGTTGACCAAACGATCCACCACCACCGAGATGTCGTGTTTGAAAGTTTTCTTTAGCGGTTTAGCTTCTGCAAGTTGAATCATTTCGCCATCGACGACGGCTCTTGCGAAGCCTTGTGAATTCAGATCGCGAAAGAGCTCTTCGAAGGCACCCTTTTTCTGGTCAACTACTTGGGCTAGTACCAAAAACTTGGTGCCGGCGGGAAGTTCAAGAATCTGGTCAACAATCTGCTGTGGAGTTTGCTTGACAATTTTTTCGCCGCATTCAGCACAGTATGGAACACCGATTCTTGCCCACAGCAAACGCAGGTAGTCGTGGATCTCAGTTATTGTGCCAACAGTTGAACGCGGGTTTCGGTTGGTTGATTTTTGATCAATTGATACAGCCGGGCTCAATCCTTCAATGAAATCAACATCTGGGCGGTCTACCTGCCCTAAAAATTGCCGGGCATAGGCAGAGAGTGACTCCACGTACCGCCTTTGGCCCTCAGCAAAAATGGTGTCAAACGCCAATGACGATTTGCCTGAACCACTGAGGCCGGTGAATACCACCATGGCATCACGGGGAATCTCTAGGTCAAGGTTCTTAAGGTTATGAACCCTAGCGCCCTTGATTATGAGCTTGTCATCGTTTTTTTTCACAGGTTTCGGCACTTTAAAAGTCTATGCGTGGCCGGCCTTCTCCATTTGCCGCAATTCGCCCTTCAGCTCGCTGATTTCGTCTCGTAGGCGGCCTGCAAGTTCAAATTTCAACTCTTCCGCTGCTGCTTTCATCTGTTGGTCAAGGTCCACAACAATGGCCAAGATTTCGTTATAGGCCATCCCGGCGATGCCCTTGCGGGCTCGGATTGGAATAACAGACTTGCCGTCTCTTACTTTTTTGTTTTTGGCGGCCTTCTCAAGTAGTTCTGCTGTGTCTTGCTCTTCGCGAAGAATTTGATCCGTAATGTCGGCAATCTTTTTGCGCAAGGGCTGCGGGTCTACCCCACGTTCCTTGTTGTAGGCAACCTGTTTTTCTCTGCGGCGGGTGGTCTCGTCAATTGCTCGCCTCATTGAGTCAGTTAGGTTATCTGCGTACATGTGTACCTGACCGTTGATGTTTCTTGCCGCACGGCCAATTGTTTGAATCAAAGAGGTTGTCGAGCGCAAGAAACCTTCTTTATCTGCATCCAGAATTGAAACCAGGGAAACCTCGGGTAAGTCAAGACCCTCTCTCAGTAAATTGATACCGATTAGTACGTCAAATACGCCACTACGCAGTTCCCTCAAGAGTTCAACACGCCTAAGGGTGTCAACGTCCGAGTGAAGATATCGAACTCTTACTCCTGCTTCAGTTAAGAACTCGGTTAGCTCTTCAGCCATCTTCTTTGTGAGTGTAGTTACCAAAACACGCTCGTCTTTTGCAGCACGAACCCTAATTTCTTCCAACAGATCATCAATCTGACCAGAACTTGGCTTTATGACAATTTCAGGGTCAACTAAGCCTGTTGGTCTAATGATCTGTTCAACTACCCCGGCACCCAATCCCATCTCATATTTTCCTGGAGTTGCAGAAAGATAAACGGTTTGACCTACTCGCTCCTTAAATTCGTTCCACTTAAGCGGACGATTATCCAGTGCAGATGGCAGGCGGAATCCGTGCTCTACAAGCGTTCTCTTGCGACTAGAGTCACCTTCGTACATAGCTCCAATTTGTGGCACCGTTGCGTGTGATTCATCAATGACAGTAAGAAAATCTTCCGGAAAATAATCAAGCAAGCAGCTGGGAGCGGAACCTGGATCTCGGCCATCAATGTGTCTTGAATAGTTTTCAATTCCAGAGCAGAAACCTATTTCCTTAATCATCTCTAGGTCAAAGGTGGTTCGCATTTTCAATCGCTGCGCCTCAAGCAGCTTGCCTTGCTGTTCCAGTTCCTTTAGGCGCCAAACCAGTTCCTCTTCGATGCCTTCAATTGCTTTGCCCATGCGCTCGGGCCCCGCCATGTAGAGAGATGCAGGAAAAATCGACACGGCAGCAATTTGCTGGGCTATGTCGCCGGTTAGTGGAAACAGTGTATGAAGGGCTTCAATTTCATCACCAAAGAACTCAATGCGAATTGCCATCTCTTCGTTCACGGGAATTATTTCAATGGTGTCACCTTTGACGCGGAAATTACCTCGGCTAAATTCGTAGTCGTTTCGGTTGTACTGCATGCCAATCAATTGTCGAATTAGATGATCGCGATCAATCTGTTGGCCCACCTGCAAGGTCACTCGGCTATTTAGGTACTCTTCTGGAGCTCCTAATCCGTAGATGCATGAAACGGTGCTTACGACAACCACGTCTCTACGGCTGAGCAAACTGGTTGTTGCCGAATACCTGAGCCGCTCTACCTCTTCGTTAATCGAAGAATCTTTTTCAATGAAGGTATCAGTCTGCGCAACATAGGCCTCGGGTTGGTAGTAGTCGTAATAGCTCACAAAGTATTCGACAGCGTTGTTCGGCAGCAACTCCCTAAACTCGTTCACCAACTGGGCGGCCAAAGTTTTATTGTGTGCCAAAACAAGTGTTGGGCGTTGAACTGCCTCTATCAGCCAAGCGGTGGTAGCCGACTTTCCAGTTCCGGTTGCTCCAAGCAAAACCACATCGGTTTCGCCAGCGTTGATGCGTTGGGCTAGATCGGCTATTGCAGTTGGTTGGTCACCAGAAGGCTTGAATTCAGAGACAACCTTAAATGGAGCAAAAGATCTAGTGGCTTCCATTTGAACTCGCCTTTTCTTTTGCCTCAAGTTCAATCTGCTGCCAAATTCTTCGAGCGTCTTTAAGTAGTAAATGCAAGTCTTGATTGGAATTTAAAATTACATCTGCGGCATTGGCACGTGCGGCAGGGGTTGCTTGAGAGGCAATGCGTGCCGCAGCTTCAGCCGCATTCATTTTGCGAATGTTAATCAGTCTTTCCAACTGCCTTTCAGCTGGCGCCTCAACTGTGACAACCTTGTCAAAATTCAAGTCCACACCGGCTTCTACTAAAAGTGGGACGTTGTAGATAACAATGCTGCTTGAAGGAAGCTTCTTGATACGTTCTTTCGCAAGAGCCTTAATCAGTGGATGAACAATAGCCTCAAGCTTTGCGCGCTGTGAAACATCACTGAAAACAATTTGGCCAAGTGCCACTCTGTCTAACCGGTCATCTGTAACCACACGGTTGCCGAATTCTCGAACCACAGATTCGAACCCTTGAGTACCAGGCTCAACAACTTCGCGGGCCAATTGATCGGCGTCAATTTCAATGCCTCCAAGGTCAACCCATTCGGAAGCGACAGTTGACTTGCCTGAAGCAATTCCACCGGTGAGCCCAACTAGATACATACCCTTAGCCTAAACAAAAAGGAGGCCAACCTTGCGGTTGACCTCCTTTTGATGCTTTATGAATTACTCAGCGCTTTTTAGCTTGTCGCGCAACGCTGCAAGTGACTCATCGGCTGCCAGTGTTCCGGCTTCTGATGATTCGCTTGAGTAGCTTGAGCTCGACGCTGCTGGAGTTTCAGCTGGCGCTGCTGGTGCATCAGGAAGCTTGGCCGCAGCCTCGTTTGCTGCCTTCACCTGCTTCTTGTGCTCTTCCCAACGAGCGTGTGCCTCGGCGTATTCCTTTTCCCACTTGGCGCGGGCTTCTTCGAAGCCTGCCTTCCATTCGTTGGTCTTAGGGTCAAAACCTTCAGGGTACTTGTACGTACCGTTCTCGTCGTAATCAGCAGCCATACCGTAAAGGGCTGGGTTGAATTCGGTGCCCTCTGGGTCAACCTCTTCATTAGCTTGCTTTAGTGAAAGCGAGATGCGGCGACGGTCTAGATCGATGTCGATAACCTTCACGAAAACGTCTTGGTTAACTGCAACGACCTGCTCAGCCAACTCGATGTGCTTTGAAGAAAGCTCTGAGATGTGAACTAGGCCTTCGATGCCGTCTGCTACGCGAACGAATGCACCGAAAGGAACAAGCTTGGTGACCTTACCCGGCGCGTACTGACCAATTGCGTGAGTACGGGCGAATACCTGCCATGGGTCTTCTTGAGTTGCCTTCAGAGAAAGTGATACACGCTCGCGTTCTTGATCAACCTCAAGAACCTCAACGGTAACTTCTTGACCGATTTCAACAACTTCTGACGCGTGCTCAATGTGCTTCCATGAAAGCTCTGAAACGTGCACAAGTCCGTCAACGCCACCAAGGTCGATGAATGCACCAAAGTTCACGATAGATGAAACAACACCGGTGCGGATCTGACCCTTTGCAAGGTCTGCAAGGAAGGTGCTGCGAGATGCAGACTGTGACTCTTCAAGAAGTGCGCGACGTGAAAGAACAACATTGTTGCGGTTCTTGTCTAGCTCAAGAATCTTGGCTTCAACCTTCTGGCCTAGGTATGGGCCGAGGTCGCGAACGCGACGAAGCTCGATAAGTGATGCAGGAAGGAAGCCACGAAGACCGATGTCGACGATTAGACCACCCTTAACAACTTCGATAACAACACCATTGACAGTGCCATCGGCTTCTTTGATCTTCTCAACGTCGCCCCAAGCACGCTCGTACTGCGCGCGCTTCTTAGAAAGAATTAGGCGGCCTTCTTTGTCTTCTTTCTGAAGAACAAGTGCCTCTACTGTGTCGCCAACTGAAACGATCTCTGAAGGATCTGCGTCGTGGCGGATTGAAAGTTCACGAGAAGGAATAACACCTTCTGTTTTGTAACCAACGTCTAGTAACACTTCGTCGCGGTCAATTTTTACAACGGTTCCAGCAATTAGGTCGCCGTCGTTGAAGAACTTCAGGGTTGCTTCTACTGCTGCAAGGAAGTCTTCTGCAGAACCGATGTCATTTACAGCGATC
>JBJOJI010000031.1:0-11989 GCA_046046665.1 Actinomycetota bacterium | reverse complement strand
GGTATGGCTGGTATCCATCGAAAGTTTGAAAACACAATGGCAACAACAATGGTCGGCAATACTAGCGGCACGGTAATTAGCGCACGCATCCAGCGTTGACCCCAGAATCGTTTTCGATACAACACGTATGCGCCCGGGATACCAATTAGCAATGCAATTAGAGTCGATAAAGCGGCCTGCCAAATTGTGAACCAGATTGCCTCAAGAGTTTCGGATTCAAAATATATTTCATACCAATTTGCCGATAACCCAACCTCAACAATTTTTAGCAGCGGCCAGTAGAACAGCACTCCAATAAAAAGTAGCGGTGCTGCCCACAGCAAAAGTTTTTTGGGCATTTAACTAATTGACGTCAATAATTTCTGACCACTTAGACAACCAGTCACGACGATTCGCGGCGATGTCTAATTGATCACCAAAAGTATTTGTTGCACTTGGGGCAAATTCTTGCCAGTCCTTAGGAAGTTCAACGCTTTCCAAAATTGGATAGACATACATGGTTTCAGCGATTGTGCTTTGGAATGGATCGTTTAGTAAAAATAGTGCAAGTTTTTTTGCCGCATCGCTGTTTTTAGCCTTGTTTAAAACACCAACATACTCTGTTTGTCTAAAGCAGCCGTCAAGAATACTCGCGGTCTGAGATTCACCTGCAAAATCACCAGAGTCACGAACTTCGTATGCTGGTGAAGAGGAGTAACTCAAGACAATTGGGTATTCTCCTTTGCCACTTGAGCCAGAAAAATCTGTGAAGTAGGCATCTTCCCAGGATGCCGAAATTTTCACATCATTTGTTTTCAATGCGCGCCAGTATTGTTCCCACCCATTGCTTCCAAACATCGATACTGTTGCGGACAGAAAGGCCAGACCCGGTGAAGAGGTGTTTGGGTTGGTGACAACGGTGAGGCTCTTGAACTGTGGTTTGGTTAAGTCTCTGATTGAAACGGGCGCAGCTAGTTCATTATTTGCAAACCAAGCCTTGTCGTAATTCACGCAGACATCTCCGTAACTAACCGGTTCAAGCGCACCATCAATTAGTTCGCTTTCGATTGCGATAGGGCTAAAAGTGTTGTCAATTCCGTAGACCAAATCACCAATTGGGTTTTCTCTGGTCAGCACCAACTTGTTCGTCATGGCGCCAACATCGCCAGCCTTGATTTGCTTAATGGTGATGCCGGTTTGTTTTTTGAACTCGGCAATTACTTCGTCGGTGAAGACCACAGAGTCGTGGGTAACAACCACAACCTCTTTATTGATCTCACCAGTCAATGAGCAACCGGCCAGGCTCAGTGTGGCAAGGGCAGCCGCCGCAAACAGAGCAACAGATTTCTTAAGGTTAAACAATGGAGCATCCTTCCTTCGCTGGCATTACCCAACAGGTTCAACGGTCGAAGACTGGTTGTCTTCCTCTCAGCTGGGTTCACCCGGCTCCCGTGTATTTCTAAGTTAGTGCATGCTTGCGGCTTTGGCGTCTTCTTCGGCCTTGGCTGCAACGCCAGACATCTGGCGAAGCGGTACCTCTTTTACGAACCAGGTAAGCACAAAGCCAATAAAGATCACTGCGGCAGCAGCGGAAAACACCGATACCCCAGCCTCTGTAAAGGCAATCAGGATTGGCTCGGAAATCTCTGGTGAGATCTTCTGCAAGAACGAGGAGTCGGTAGCAACCATGTCGGCAATGCCACCAACTTCTGTGTTCTTCAAAATGGAGTTTTCTGGCAAAGTCAACAACTCAGGCTTAGCCATCAGAACCAACTTGATCTGTTCGCCAATCCATGAGCCCTTTTCAGCCAAAGTCGCAAACAAAATTGAAAGGAACACCGCAACACCGGCCGTTCCACCCATCTGGCGGAAGAAGGTTGAAGATGATGTTGCCACACCAATATCACGTGGCTCAACTGCGTTCTGCGCAGCAATGGTTAGCGTTTGCATCAGCTGACCCAAACCAAGACCCATTACAACCATGCCGGCAGAAATCTGCCAGATGCTCCAGTCATATTTCATCTGGGCAAAGTACACGTAAGAGATAGTCATCATTGCGGTGCCAAGCACCATGAAGATTTTGTACTTACCCGTGCGACCGGTGATGATTCCAGAACCCATTGATGCTGTCATCATTCCAATAGTCATTGGAATCATTAGTAGTCCCGCTTCTGTTGGTGAAGCGCCCTTAACGATTTGCAAGATAAGTGGGATGGTCATCATTCCACCAAACATTCCAACGCCAACAATTACACCAATGCCGGTGCTCATAGAGAAAGTGCGTGATTTGAAAAGCTTGAGCGGCAAGATTGCGTCGTCACCCATTTTGCGTTCAATAATTAGGAACCCAATAACACCTGCGGCACCGATTGCATACATGCTGATTGCAAGTGAGCTATCCCAGCCCCAGTCGCGGCCAGATTCAGCAACTAGCAATAGTGGAACAACGGCAACAATGATTGCCACTGAACCCATCCAGTCAATTTTTGATTTGCGAGGGGTGTGTGGCACGTGCAAGAAGTTGACCACCATCATCATTGCAACAACTCCAATTGGCAAATTGATCAAGAAGATCCAGCGCCAACCTTCAACAAACAAAAAGGTATCGATGTCTGCGAATAAACCACCAATAAGCGGGCCAAGTACAGAAGATGTTCCAAACACAGCCATGAACATTCCCTGATAGCGAGCACGCTCACGTGGTGGAACGATGTCGGCCAGAATGGTGAGCGAAAGCGTAAACAAACCACCCGCACCAACTCCTTGGAATGCGCGCCATGCTGCTAGTTCATACATGGAGTTCGAGAATGCTGCGGCAACCGAACCAATTACAAAAACTGCAATTGCAAAAATAAACAAACGACGGCGACCAAAAATGTCACCAAGCTTTCCATAAAGCGGTGTGGTCACAGTAGAAGTGATTAGGTAGGCGGTGGTTGCCCAAGCCTGAAGTTCAAGACCCTGTAGGTCGTCGGCGATGGTGCGCATGGCGCTACCAACCACTGATTGGTCAAGTGCCGATAGGAACATTCCAGACATCAGTCCTGCCAGCACCAACATGATTTGACGGTGAGTCATCACTCCGGTTTTTGCTGATTCTGCTGCTGCTGCTTTTCGTTCTGCGCGCGCCATGATGGGTCTCTATTCATTGAGGAAAGTTAGGCTAGTGAGATGCACCTGCCTAAAAGCAAGCCTACGCCCGCTTATTGGAAAGTTGTTCTAACAACTTCAATGGTTGTGGCCGCACTTCTATTCCCCGGCTATGCTCAAGCGGCAGACGAGAGCCCAAGCCCATCGCCATCGCCCACAGTATCGGTGTCACCAAGCCCATCGCCAAGCCCTGAAACCCCCGTAGATCCGCAGCCGGTGATTTATGACATCGATACCGCCAGTTCGCTAACAGTTGTGGTTAATAAGACGCGCCCGCTGATACCTATTACCTATAAGCCAAAGCTCACCACCGTTGGGGGTATTTATCTGGCCCCGTCGACAGCAATCGCATATAAGCAGTTAAAGGCAGCCGTTTTAGAGCAGAAACTTGGCACTTTGTGCATCAATAGCGGATATCGAAGTTTTTCTAGTCAAAAAGCAATTCACGCAGCCCGGGTTAGCCAGCTTGGCAAAACAGCCGGTGAGAAACTTGCCGCCCGCCCGGGATTCTCTGAACACCAAACCGGTTTGGCCATCGATATCTCGACCACCGCACTTAGTTGCCGCATTGGCAGCTTTGGCTCTAGCAAGGCCTCAAAGTGGATGGTGGCAAATGCCTGGCAATACGGATTTATTGTGCGCTACCCAAGCAATAGCAAAACAGCAGTCACCGGATACGTTTGGGAACCTTGGCACTTGCGCTATGTGGGTCTTGAACTAGCAGCAGATATGCAGGCAAAAAACATAAAGACTCTTGAAGAGTATTTTGCACTTGCAAACGCACCCAAGTATTGAGGGCTCTCCCAAGTTCTAATTAGTTGAGCACTGCGTCAACCAAGAGTTTTGCTTCGGCCTGCACTTGCTTCAGGTGCTCGGCGCCCTTGAATGATTCCCCATAGATCTTGTAAACATTTTCTGTGCCCGATGGTCTAGCCGCAAACCACGCATTTTCTGTTTCAACTTTTAGCCCGCCAAGCGCTGAACCGTTGCCGGGTGCGTGAGTAAGTATCGCTGTGATTTTCTCGCCAGCAAGATCTGATGCGGTAACCGCATCGGCAGAAAGTTTTCCAAGTTTAGATTTTTGTTCAATTGTTGCCGGTGCATCTATTCGCTCGTAGGCCGGTGCACCAAACTCTTCAGTCAACTCTGCATATCGCTGCGAAGGGGTCTTGCCGGTAACAGCAGTTATTTCAGCGGCAAGCAGTGCCAGTATCAACCCGTCTTTATCGGTGCTCCATGCGGTGCCATCTAATCTCAAGAAAGACGCGCCAGCGGATTCTTCGCCGCCGAAACCAACTGAGCCATCAATCAGACCGGGCACGAACCATTTGAAACCCACCGGTACTTCAATTAATTTGCGTCCTAGTTTTTCTACCACGCGATTCACAATGCTTGAAGAAACCATTGTTTTGCCGACCGCCGCTGATGCACTCCAGTCTGGGCGATTGCGGTAAAGGTAATCAATGCTGACTGCAAGAAAATGATTTGGATTCATAAGACCGTGATCACGTGTGACAATTCCATGACGGTCGGCATCGGCATCGTTTCCAGTTGAAATATCAAAACGGTCTCTGCCTTCAATTAGCGAAGCCATTGCAAAAGGAGATGAACAATCCATGCGAATTTTTTCATCCCAGTCAAGGCTCATAAAACCAAACTGAAAATCAACATTTGGATTTACCACGGTGAGATTCAGGTTGTACCGCTCGCCGATTGCACCCCAGTAATCAACCGATGCGCCACCCATTGGATCTGCACCGATTGAGACGTTGCTGTCTCGGATTGCCTCAAGGTTTAGCACCTCACCAAGTTGCGAAATGTAATTTTCGCGAAAGTGAAATTTGGTGGGTGAAATTTGCGCGCGCTTCACTTCGCGCAGCCCACCAAGAATAATTTCGTTCGCACGAGCGGCAATCCAGTTGGTTGCGTCAGAGTCTGCTGGGCCGCCATGTGGTGGGTTGTATTTGAAACCACCATCGCCCGGCGGGTTGTGACTGGGGGTAATTACCAAGCCATCAGCCATGGTGCGATCTCCCAGAAGTTTTCCTTCATTGTGATTAATAATTGCCACCGAAACCGCAGGGGTTGGCACGTAGCCACCTTCGGCATCAACCATGGCAACAACATCGTTGCCAGCTAGTACCTCAAGCGCGGTTTGTTCGGCCGGGCTAGAAAGCGCGTGGGTGTCTTTGCCTACATATATGGGACCGTGAATGTTCTCTTTGCGACGGTATTCCACGATGGCCTGAGTGATGGCGGCAATGTGGTCTTCGTTGAACGACCCGTTCAGGCTGGTGCCACGGTGACCCGATGTGCCAAATGCGACCTTCTGTTCAGGGGTTGTGACATTGGGGTGAATCTCAAAATAGGCATCAATCAACTTTTCAATGTTGATCAGGTCTTTTTCTTGGGCTTTTTGGCCAGCGCGCTCGCTCATAGACCTATTTTGCTCGTAACCTTTATCTATGTCATCAAAAACAAGTAACGGTTCAGCAAAGAAGACCTATTCATACCTAGGCCCTGTTGGCACCTTTACCGAGCTTGCCCTAGCCCAGGTGGCCGAGGCCAAGGGCGCAAACTGGCGTGCCGTAAGCCATGTGCAAGAGGCAATCGATGACGTAATAGCCGGCCGCGCCTTTCGCGCAATCATTCCAGTTGAGAATTCTGTCGAGGGTGGCGTTAGCGCAACCTCTGACGCGCTTGCCGTGAACTCAAACATTCGAATCTATGGTGAGTACCTTGTGCCGGTAACTTTTGATTTGGTTGCGCGACCTGGCACCACGCTTAACGATGTGAAGGTGGTGTCAACCCACCCGGTTGCCTATGCACAAACCCGCACTTGGCTATCAAAGAATTTAAAGAAGCACAGCCACTTGCCTGCAACGTCAACCGCTGCTGCTGCATCAGAGTTGCTAATTAGCGAAAGTGCCGACGCCGCAATTGCTGCATCAACAATCACTAAGCACTACAAGCTAAAAGTGCTTGCCAAAAACATTGGCGATAACAAAAATGCACAGACCCGCTTCTTGCAAATTGGTTTGGCAAATTCAACACCAAAGCCAACCGGTAAAGATAAAACTTCTGTGATTGTTGAACTACCAACTGACAGACCGGGAACCCTGCTTGAAATGCTTGAGCAGTTTGCCGTTCGTGGCGTGAACCTTTCACGAATTGAATCGCGCCCAATTGGTGATCAGCTTGGTCGTTACCGCTTCAATATTGATATTGAAGGTCACCTAGATGACGCACCGGTTGCCGATGCGCTTAAGGGGTTGCACCGCTTCTCACCAAAAGTTATTTTCTTGGGTTCATACCCGCGTGCCGACAAAAAGAAATCTGTGCACGAGGGCAATAACACCAACGCATCTTTTGCCGCTGCCGAAAAGTGGGTTGCCAAACTAAAGGGCTAATTGTCTAAATAACTAGACCCTAAAAGTAATTGCTCGCGGAACAACCACAAATTCCGCTTCGCTAACAATTCCAAGCACATCGCCATCTAGCTGCAGGTGCACCGGGTTGTCTGGCGTCACGCGAATTTTTGAACCGGTCAGGTTTTCGAGTGTCTTAACATTTGCCGCCGCATCCATAAGTTGACGACCAATTTTGTTTGGGCGAATGTTTTCATTTGCAAAGGCAACCCGGCCCCAAAAATCAATCCAGTTCCAAAAGCGTCTTGGGCCCACAGCGGCAACATCAAGCAGGCCGTCATCGAGTTTTGCATCTGGCATTAGCGAAAGATTTCCTGGCAGCCAACCAGCGTTACCAATTAGTAGCGAAACAAGTTTTAGCCTGCGCGGTTCACGGCCATCAACAGACACCCACATTTTTTCAAAGAGCGTTGGCAGAGCACGAATGCCGCCTTCAAAGTAGGCAACCCAACCAATTGCTTTTTTCAACTTCGGGTTCGTGGCCTGCATAATTTTTGCATCAAGACCCATGCCGCCCATCACTGCAAAATAAAACTCAGCGCGTTCACCATCTGGGCGAATTACCTTGGCAAGGCCAAGATCAATTTCGTGACGATTACCAAGCAGCCCGCGCTTCACACAGGCGTTCAAGTTAACAATGTCTAGCTTCAGGTTCTTAGCCAAAGCATTTCCGGTACCAATCGGAATGATGCCCACGGTCACGCCGGTCACATTCTCGCGGGCCAGCGCATCAAGCACCTCGCGCACGGTTCCATCGCCACCGGCAATCAGAATGTGGGTGGCGTTTTGAGCCACGGCCCGCAGGGCCTGAACTCCGCCCGTTTCATCGGGGTTGGTGGGCAGCCAAAGTGGTGGCTCCCAAGATAGTGAAGAAAGGGTAAGGCCAACAGCCGCCTCAAGTTTCTTGCGATCAATGCGGCCCGGAAAGTAAATGATGGCGGCGCGCTTTTGTTTGCCCCCGATTGTGCTCATAAGCCCAGACTAACTCGCGTTCCGGCCAGATGTAAGGGGGCAGAAGGTAGGCTTAAGCCTGTGATTGACCCAAATTTGCTTCGAGAAAACCCAGATGCCATCAAGGCCAGCCAGCGCGCGCGCGGTAACGCCGAATCGCTCGTTGATGAAGCCGTTGCTGCCGACGCCAAGTGGCGCAAGGCCATTCAAGAGTTCGAGGCTCTACGTGCCGAGCAGAATGCTGCCGCCAAGCTAGTGGGTGCTGCCAGTAAAGAGGAACGCCCAGGCCTAATTGCTGCCGGTCAGGTAATGGCCGAGAAGGTAAAAGCTGCCAACGAAATTGCAGATGCAGCCCAAAAGCACCTAGATGGAATCATCTGGAAGATTGAAAACGTTGTAATTGATGGCGTACCTGCCGGTGGTGAAGAAAACTTCACCGTGGTTAAAGAGGTAGGCACCAAGCCAAACTTTGATTTTGAAGCTCAAGATCACGTTGCCCTTGGTGAGTCACTAGACATCATCGATATCGAACGCGGCACCAAGATTGCCGGTTCACGGTTTTACTTCTTAAAGGGTTGGGGCGCACGCCTTGAGCTTGCCCTTATGAACATGGCGCTTGACTACGCCAGCAAGAACGACTTCACCGCACTGATCACCCCAACCCTGGTTCGCCCAGAGGTAATGGCCGGTACCGGTTTCTTGGGCGAGCACGCCGACGAAATCTACTACCTACCTGCCGATGATCTATACCTAACCGGCACATCAGAAGTAGCGCTCGCCGGATACCACCGCGACGAAATTATTGATCTTTCAAACGGGCCACTGCGATACGCGGGTTGGTCAACCTGTTACCGCCGCGAAGCTGGCTCTGCAGGTCGCGATACTCGCGGCATTTTGCGAGTGCACCAATTCAACAAGCTTGAGATGTTTTCTTATATTGACCCGGCAAATTCTGAAGCAGAGCACGCAAAGCTCTTGGCATTCCAAGAAGCAATGCTGCAGGCCTGCGAACTTCCGTATCGAGTTATTGATACCGCTGCTGGCGATCTTGGTTCAAGTGCAGCTCGCAAGTTTGACGCCGAGGCTTGGGTGCCAACTCAAGAGACTTACCGCGAACTAACCTCAACTTCAAACTGCACTACCTATCAAGCACGCCGATTGAATGTGCGTTTTAGAAATGCAGAAGGCAAGACCCAAACCGCTGCAACATTAAACGGCACTTTGGCTACCACTCGCTGGTTGGTTGCAATTCTTGAGAACCACCAGCAGGCAGATGGCTCGGTAAAGATTCCCGCGGCGCTTCGCCCTTACCTTGGTGGTCAAGAGTTCATTACCGCTCCAAAATCACGCGCTTAAGTAATGACACTTGCAACCGGAGATGATCGCTGGCTAATTGCCATCGACATTGATGGCACTCTGGTTCACGACGATGGTTTTCTTTCACAACGAACAATCAATGAGGTTGCAAGGGTTAGGGCACTCGGCCACGAAGTAGTTGTGGCAACTGGGCGCAGTGCGGCAAATGCTTTTCCGGTGATTAAAGATATTGGTATTTCATCGGGGTTTGCGGTTTGCTCAAATGGCGCAGTAACCATTCAGCTACTTCAAGAGCACGAACGCGGGTTTGAACATCACGAAGTAATTTCTTTTGATCCGGCACCGGTGCTTGGCGAATTAATTTCGGCGCTACCTAACGCACACTTTGCAGTTGAAGACTTAGATGGCACTTACAGATTTCACCGTGAGTTTCCGGCTTATGCACTTGGCGACAAGAACCACGAGGCACCGCTGCAAGATTTAACCCAGCACCCGGTTAGCCGAATTGTTGTTCTTTCACCAGAGCACGATGCCGAAGAATTTGGCACCATGATTGATCGCTTGGGGTTGCATTCGGTGACCTATGCAATTGGTTACACGGCTTGGCTGGATATTGCACCAAGCGGGGTAAGCAAGGCTTCAGCGCTTGAAAAGCAACGCACAGAACTTGGAATTAAGCCGTCACAGGTAATCACGATTGGTGATGGCCGAAACGATATTCAAATGTTTGAGTGGGCACGCGAACTTGGCGGCTATGCCTTTGCAATGGGCCAAGCCCCAGAAGAAGTTAAAGAAGCTGCAACTGCGGTAACCGCGGCCGTTGAAGAAGACGGCGTAGCTGCAATTTTGGCTGGCTTCGAAGGCATTCTGTTTACTGCAGATATTTAATAGTTTGGTTTCGCCCGTATTTTCTAGGCGATTTCCAGGCGGCCCAAATCAGTGGAATCTGAATCGGCAACCTAACCCACGCAGCGATAATCAACCAGGTTTCTGAGCCTTGGGCAATTACGTCAAATGCGTACCAAATATTTGCCGGCCAAATTGCCAACAGGGTAACTGCGGTAAGGCGCCCTGCCCAGGGGTGGCGCATTAGCAAACCTATTGCGCAAACCAATTCCGCAAAACCCGATGCAATAATCAGCCCGGTCATCAGGCCCGCATCCATGGGCCACATCAGCCATTCAAAGGCCGATGGGTTCACCAGGTGCAGTACCCCGCTGGCAGTGAAGATTGCAATCAGAATCCAGGTGCCGATAGGTAGTTTGCGCATGGGTCAAAGATACTGCTGTAGCCCCGAATCACACATGCCTTTGCTCTACAGCCCAGTCTCAGGTAAAGTAGTCGGGTACGGAAGCGTGCCGGAGCGGCCGAACGGAACAGTCTTGAAAACTGTCGTAGTTAATAGCTACCGTGGGTTCAAATCCCACCGCTTCCTCCACTTGAAACCCCAGTCTTTGACTGGGGTTTTCTGTTTCCTAATAAACTCACAGGTTTCAACTGGGGGTTTTCACTTAAACTAGGACCTTATGGCTAAAGACAAATTCCCCCGACACGGTCGCATTAAAGTGCAGACCAAAGCCAGCGCTATCTGGGGTCTTGTTTTCAAGGGTCTTGGTCTAATTCTTGGAGTTAGCGTTGCGGTCTCTGGAATCGCAATTGCCGAACTTTCAAACAGCATCAAAGCTAATGGAATTGTTCTTGCCGGTTCAACCAAAATCACCGAGGCAGATCTTGCTGGCCCAATCAACATGCTTTTGGTTGGTAGTGATACTCGTAAGGGGCAGGGCAAGGGCTACGGAAACGACACCTCTGAACTTGCCGACGTAATTATTTTGCTGCACGTTTCTGCAGATCGTAAATATGCAACCGCAATGAGTTTTCCTCGCGACTTACTAGTGCCATGGCCTGCCTGCCCAAGCACCTCAACTCCCCCGGGTCCGGGTTACTTGCCGCAGTCTCTTGGTCAGATAAATGCAACCATTGCCAACGGCGGCCCAGGTTGTACTTTGCTTACGGTTGAAAAACTTACTGGCCTAAAGATTCCTTACCTTGCCATGATTGACTTCAAGGGTGTTATCGAAATGTCTAACGCAATTGGCGGTGTTGATGTTTGTACCACTAAGCCAATCAAAGACGAATACACGTTCCTAGATCTTCCTGCTGGAAACCACACACTAAAAGGCAAACAGGCGCTGCAGTTCTTGCGCACCCGCCACGGTGTTGGCGACGGCTCAGACCTTTCGCGCATTTCGAATCAGCAGGTTTTTCTAACCTCACTTGTTCGCAAAGTAAAAAGTGCCGGAGTACTTGGAAACCCAATTTACCTTTACTCTCTTGCCAGTGCAGCTGCTCGAAACATGAAGCTATCTGAAAGCCTCACCGATATTGGTGTAATGGTTGCGCTTGCTGGTGCGCTAAAAGATGTAGAGCTAGACAAGATGACTTTCTTGCAGGTGCCATCACGCGGCGGACTGCCGGCGCCGTACTCTGGCCGAGTTGCACCTATTTATGAAACTGCGAATCTGATTTTTGAAAAGCTTCAGAAAGACGAGCCAATTATTTTGGCCAAGGCCAATGGCGGTCAGGGTGCGGTTGTTGCCTCGCCAGCCCCAAGTGCAAGCCCAAGCCCGTCTGCTTCGGCATCGGCATCGGCTGCGGCAAGTGCTTTGCCTGAATCAATCGTTGGAACCAACGCCGGCACCACAACTTGCTCTAACTAGCGGCATTCCAATAACTGGGGCAAATATCGGGGTTTCTGCCTAGGGGCAAATTCGGCTAAACTGGCTAAGTTCGTGGAGACGTCGCATAGTTCGTGGAGACGTCGCATAGCCCGGTCGAGTGCGCCTCACTGCTAATGAGGTAAGGGTGTTAAAGCCCTTCGGAGGTTCAAATCCTCTCGTCTCCGCCACGAACAACCCCTAGACCGCAGCTAGCAAAGCGGATAAGATAGGGAAGTTGCCTCGGCAACAAGTACCAACCAGCAAGTCCCGTGGGTGTTCCACCTCGCGATTGTCTGAAATTCTGCGAATTCCAGCAAACGCCTCTTGGAAAACCAAATTAAGAGCTTTGCTCTTATTTGTTTCCCACTCGGCGTTTGTAGCTCAACGGATAGAGCATCTGACTACGGATCAGAAGGTTGGGGGTTCGAGTCCCTCCAAGCGCAC
>JBJOJI010000077.1:0-3072 GCA_046046665.1 Actinomycetota bacterium | reverse complement strand
CGCAAAGCTAGACATCTTTGGCATTGCACCATCAGTATGGGGTCTACTTTCAACCATTCCTTTCCTTTACATCCTGTACGTATTGTTCATCGAACTTGGCAAGAGCTTGACTCGCCAGTCAGAGGCAGTGCAGCGCAAAGTTAAGTTGCTTCGCCTATTGCTAATCGCAACCTGGGGCGTTTACCCAATCACCTTCATCTTGGCAATGGGCACACCAGCAGGTGGCGCATTCAACGCAAGCGAGTTCGTAGCTCGCGAAGTTGGCTACAGCATCGCTGACGTACTAGCTAAGTGTCTATTTGGTCTAGTGATCTTCAGCATCGCTCGTATCAAGTCAGCAGAAGATGACAAGGAATTCGCCAAGGCAGAATTCAAAGACGCCTAAGCAATAAAGATTCATCAACTCCAAAAACAAATGGGCCTCCGGAAACGGGGGCCCATTTCTTTACGTTCCTATTGAATGGGAGCGGCGATGACCATTACTGAGTCGGGCTTGGTTAAGTCAAAACGTTCGTCATAAATTTCTAGGTGAAGTCCGCTTCGCTGGGTGCAGCCAGCGGCCGGAATCATTTGCGAGTAAAACTCTTGAATCGAGTCACTAAGAGATTCCATGCCGCCAACATGCTCACAAGTTGCGTAGCTGCCGCTAGAAATTTCAAATACATCAAGACCCAAGAGATCCGCAGGAATTTCATCTACAACACAGCCGACAAATTGTTTCAATAAACCATTCGCAGCTTCTTGTGAATCTGCTGGTTGGG
This sequence comes from Actinomycetota bacterium, assembly GCA_046046665.1. Taxonomy (GTDB): domain Bacteria; phylum Actinomycetota; class Actinomycetes; order Actinomycetales; family Microbacteriaceae; genus Rhodoluna. The sequence continues at coordinate 2,311 of JBJOJI010000077.1, read as the reverse complement.
TTGCGCCAATCATCATCGAACCCTCGGGTAAGCCAAGCTCAATTCTTTTGGCCTGCATCAAACCCCAGACCGGACCCAACTTCTCTTGGCCATTAAATTTTGGAGACATGGCACCGTAAAACTCTGCGCTCTTGCCAATCAGAATTCTTGCTGGGAAATCTACAACTGTAAAATTCTGGGGCATTAGAGGGCTAACTGCTTTTCAACAACACGGGCGATGCGCTCGGCCCATGACTGGGCAGTGCCGGCCTCAGCGGCCTCAACCATTACACGAACCAGAGGCTCTGTGCCAGATGCGCGAAGCAGTACGCGACCGGTGCCATGTAAATCTGCCTCGGCTTCAGCTACAACTTTTTGCAATTCTGCATCTGAATCAACCTTGGTCTTGTCAACACCAGGAACATTGATTAGCACCTGTGGGTAAATCTTCATTACGGTGGCAAGTTCGGCCAAAGATTTTTTGGTGCGTGCCATCTCGGCACCAATCTTGAGACCGGTAAGAATTCCGTCTCCGGTGGTTGCGTATTGCGCAAAAATTACGTGACCAGACTGCTCGCCACCAAGTGTGTAGCCACCCGCTCGCATCTCTTCAAGAACGTAGCGGTCACCCACTGCGGTCTCAATCATTTCAATTCCGTTTTCTTTCATTGCAATGCGAAGACCAAGATTTGACATCACGGTTGCAACTAAGGTGTTGCGGGCTAACTGACCGCGCTCTTTTAGTGAAAGCGCAAGAATTGCCATGATTTGATCGCCGTCGATAATTGCGCCGTTGGCGTCTACCGCAAGGCAGCGGTCGGCATCGCCGTCGTGTGCGATACCAAAATCAGCACCATGTTCAAGCACCGCTGACTGCAGCGCAGACATGTGGGTAGAGCCATAACCCAGGTTGATGTTGTTGCCATCTGGGTCGGCACCAATTGCAATTACCTTGGCGCCGGCATCGGTGAAAACCTGCGGCGATACACCAGCCGCGGCGCCGTGGGCACAGTCAACAACAACCTTTAAACCATCAAGACGGTTCGGCAGCGAGCGAAGCAAGTGCACTATGTAGCGGTCTTCGGCGTCTGCAAAACGCTGCACGTGGCCAACCGCGCCACCAACAGGAGTTAGCTTTGGTCCTGACATTGCGGCTTCAATTTGATCTTCAATATCATCAGGAAGTTTGTGACCGCCGCGTGAAAAGAACTTAATTCCGTTGTCTGGTGCCGGGTTGTGCGATGCAGAAATCATCACACCAAAATCGGCGTCTAGGTCATCGGTAAGAAATGCAGTGGCGGGTGTTGGTAATACACCGGCATCAAAAACATCTACGCCTGAACTTGCCAAGCCTGCAGAAATTGCAGCTGCAAGAAATTCGCCAGAGACTCTTGGGTCGCGACCAATAACTGCTTTTGGTTTTATGCCACGTGCGCGCGCATCTTCACCAAGCACAACCGCTGCCGCTTGAGCAATGCTTATTGCGAGATCTGCCGTTAAATCACGATTGGCGAGACCTCGAACACCATCGGTGCCAAAGAGTCTCGCCATTTCGTAAGCCTATGCTTTTGAAAGCTAGAAGTTGAAGATTAACGCTTCGAGAACTGTGAAGCCTTACGTGCCTTCTTAAGACCAGCCTTCTTGCGCTCGATAACACGTGGGTCGCGCTTTAGGAAGCCAGCCTTCTTTAGTGAAGGACGGTTGTTGTCGCGGTCGATCTCGTTTAGTGCACGAGCAATACCTAGACGAAGTGCGCCGGCCTGACCTGCGATGCCACCACCGTGAATACGAGCGATAACGTCGTATGCGTTCTTTAGATCAAGAACGGTGAATGGATCGGTGATTAGCTGCTGGTGCAACTTGTTTGGAAAGTAGTCAGCAAGTTCGCGACCGTTCACCTTGATAACACCGGTGCCTGGCATGATGCGAACACGAGCAACTGCTTCTTTACGACGACCAAGGCCTGCGCCTGGAGTTGTCAGTGGGCCACGTGACTTAACCGGTGCAGCCTTAGCCGCTGGAGTCTCTGTGGTGTAGCTCTCTGGAGTGGTTTCTACGGTTTCTTTTGACGAAAGGCTTTGGCTGCTGTGCAGCGTGTGGGTGCTCTGCACCTGCGTAAACCTTAAGTTTGTTTAGCTGGGTTGCACCTAGCTTGTTGTGAGGAAGCATTCCCTTGATTGCCTTCTCTACAGCCTTCTCAGGTGACTTCTCTAGAAGCTCTGCATAAGTAGTAGCAGTCAAACCACCTGGGTAACCAGAGTGACGGTAAGCCTTCTTCTGCTTTAGCTTTGAACCGGTTAGAGCAACCTTCTCAGCGTTGATGATTACAACG
>JBJOJI010000030.1:0-12026 GCA_046046665.1 Actinomycetota bacterium | reverse complement strand
ATTCCAACTGGCTTATCTAGATCTGCGGCGGCCTTTCGAACAGTGCGGTAAATCTCCTCGTGCACGTCGTAGCTACCGTGACTCAAGTTCATGCGTGCAACGTCTACACCAGCCTCGATAATGGCACGAATGTTTTCGTAGCTCGAAGTTGCCGGTCCTAGTGTGGCAACAATCTTTGCGCGTCTCATTTGATCCCTTTGTTTGTTTTTTGGTTTGAAAAATTAGATAGAAATTGGTCTGTCGTTTGGCTTAACCGGTCTTGGCAGTTCCGTTGTGCCTTCAAGGTACTCGTCTATGCTTGCTGCAGCGGCTCGACCTTCAGCAATAGCCCACACAATTAGGCTTTGGCCACGACCCGCATCTCCGGCTACGAACACTCCATCGGCGTTTGTAGACCAATCGGCTGAGCGAGCAACGTTTCCGCGCTCGTCTAATGCAACTGCAGATTGGCTAGAAATTTCATCACCCTCTACCCCGGTGAATCCAAGGGCAAGCAAAACAAGGTCGGCAGGAATTACTATTTCAGTTCCTGCTTTTGGAAGACGCTTTCCATTGACAAACTCAGTTTCGGCAACTTTTACACCGGTGACTTGCCCGTTTTCGCCGACAAACTCAACTGTCGAGGCCAAATAGCTGCGCTCACCAAATTCTTCGTGGGCAGAGGCTACTTCAAAAAGCGTTGGCATGGTTGGCCAAGGCTGTGAACCAGGTCGCTCTGCGGGTGGCTGCTTGCCAATGGCAAGCGTCGTTACAGAAATTGCTCCCTGGCGTGTGGCTGTGCCAAGGCAGTCTGCGCCGGTGTCTCCGCCTCCAAGAATGACAACGTGCTTACCGTCTGCAAGAATCTGGTTCTCTACTGACAACCCGGCAACAACCTGATTTGCTGGAACTAGGTAATCCATGGCAAAGTGCACTCCATTTAGCTCTCGACCAGGAATTGTTAGGTCTCTGGGCTTTGTGGCTCCGGTAGCAACCAAAACGGCATCGTATCTTGAACGCAGGTCTTCCCAGGTTATGTCTGTGCCGATGTTGACTCCGGCACGGAACCTAGTGCCTTCCGCTTCCATTTGCGCCAGTCGGCGATCAATGTGATGTTTTTCCATCTTGAAGTCTGGAATTCCATAGCGAAGCAGGCCGCCAATTTTGTCATCACGTTCAAACACTGCAACGGTGTGGCCCGCTCTAGTTAGCTGCTGTGCAGCCGCTAAACCGGCAGGACCGGAACCAACCACAGCCACAGTTTTGCCGGTGAGTCTTTCAGGTGCGTGTGGCTTAACCCAATCTTTGTCGAATGCCTCATCAATGATTGATACTTCAATCTCTTTGATGGTGACTGCCGGCTGGTTGATGCCTAGAACACAAGAGCTCTCGCAAGGCGCTGGACAAAGCCTGCCGGTAAATTCTGGAAAGTTATTTGTGGCGTGCAATCTTTCAATTGCATTCATTCCCTCGCCGCGCCAGGTCAGATCGTTCCATTCAGGAATCAGGTTTCCAAGTGGGCAACCGTGGTGGCAAAAAGGAACACCGCAGTCCATGCAGCGACTAGCTTGAGTTTTTACAACAGCTCCATCGCGTTTTTCATAGACTTCCTTCCAGTCCATGATGCGAACAGACACCGGACGGCGAGTTGCAGTTTCTCGTTCGGTGGTTTTTAGAAATCCACGTGGATCAGCCATTTGTGACCTCCAATATCTCTTGCCAAACTGTTTCACTGTCTGGGTCGATGCCGTTCTTAGAAGCTTTAGCGCGTATTGCTAATACGTTTGCGTAGTCGCGAGGAAGAACACATGTGAAGTTACCTACTTCAGTTGCAAAGTTTTCGAGCAATGAGTTTGCAAGAGCCGAACCAGTTTCTTCAGAATGGCGCTGAAGCAATGACTTCAGCTGCACAGAATCTTTTTCATTTAATTCATTTAGGTGAAGTTCACCAGCGGCAAGCGCTTCGTGGTTCACATGGTCTGCCCGCAGCTTATAAATGTAGGCAACACCGCCTGACATGCCGGCGCCAAGGTTTCTACCTGTTGGTCCTAGAATTACCGCAATGCCACCGGTCATGTACTCCAGTGCGTGGTCGCCACAGCCTTCTGCAACTGCAGTTACACCTGAGTTTCGAACCAGGAATCGTTCGCCAACGATACCGCGCAGGAACATTGATCCACTGGTTGCACCGTAACCGATAACATTTCCGGCAATGATGTTTTTCTCGGCAGCAAATACGCTGGCGCGATCTGGTTGGATAACTATTGATCCGCCGGATAGGCCCTTGCCAACATAGTCATTTGAATCACCCTCGAGAGAGAGTTTTATTCCCTTTGGTACAAACGCACCAAATGATTGCCCCGCAGAGCCTTTTAGTTTGATGTTGATAGTTGCTTCAGGTAGACCATCTGCTGCATAGCGTTTGGTTAGTTCATTTCCGAGCATTGTTCCAACAGCCTGGTCAACATTAGTGATTGGCAGCTCGATAGATACCGCCTTTGAGTTTTCTAGTGCGTCAGCTGCCAGTGCAATCAATTTGTGATCAAAGTGCTTCTCGAGCTCGTGGTCTTGAACTGTGATGCGTCTGCGAGCTGCCCCAGCTGGAATTGCTGGTGTGGCAAGAATTGGAGACAGGTCAAGGCCGTCAGCCTTCCAGTGCTGAATTGCGCGGTTCACGTCGATCAGCTCGCTGTGGCCAATTGCCTCATCAAGTGTCTTGAAACCAAGAACAGCCAAGTATTCGCGAACTTCTTGAGCCAAAAATTCAAAGAAGTTAACCACGTGATCAGCCTGGCCAGTGAACCTTGAACGCAAAGTTGGGTTTTGTGTAGCAACGCCAACTGGGCAAGTGTCAAGGTGGCAAACGCGCATCAAGATGCAACCTTCAACCACAAGGGGCGCGGTTGCGAAACCAAATTCCTCTGCACCAAGTAGCGCTGCTATTACAACGTCTCGACCAGTTTTCATTTGGCCGTCAACCTGAACTGACACACGGTCGCGAAGACCATTCAATAGCAGTGTTTGCTGAGCTTCGGCTAGACCAAGCTCCCACGGCGTGCCAGCATGCTTCAACGAGTTCAGCGGGCTGGCTCCGGTTCCACCGTCATGGCCAGACACCAAGATGACGTCTGCCTTGGCCTTTGCAACACCGGCCGCAACTGTTCCAATGCCAACCTGAGAAACAAGCTTCACGTGTACACGGGCTGAGCGGTTTGCGCGCTTCACATCAAAGATCAACTGCTTTAGGTCTTCGATTGAATAGATGTCGTGGTGTGGAGGTGGAGAAATTAGACCGACACCCGGAGTCGAGTGTCTAGTTTTAGCAATCCACGGGTAGACCTTGTTCGGCGGAAGTTGCCCACCCTCACCTGGTTTTGCCCCCTGTGCCATTTTGATTTGAATATCGTCGGCGTGGGTTAGGTACATGCTTGTCACACCAAAACGACCAGACGCAACCTGCTTAATGGCCGAACGACGTGTTGGGTCTAGAAGGCGCTCAACGTCTTCCCCACCTTCACCAGTGTTTGATTTAGCTCCGAGTCGGTTCATTGCAATCGCAAGGGTCTCGTGTGCTTCCGGTGAGATTGAACCGTAAGACATTGCTCCGGTCGAGAATCTCTTCACGATGCTAGATACCGGTTCCACTTCATCAAGCGACACAGCTGGTCGCACGCCTTCACGCAAGGTGAACAAGCCTCGAAGGGTCATCAAGTTTTCCGCTTGATCGTCAACACTCTTGGTGTATTCGCGGAAGATTTCGTAGCTCTTGGTCTTAGTTGAGTGCTGAAGTTTAAAAATTGTTTCCGGGTTGAAAAGGTGCGGTGGGCCCTGACGACGCCACTGATACTCTCCACCGGTTTCCAGCGACTGGTGTGGGTTCAGCGCTTCGTCTACCGGGTAGGCGCTGGCGTGCCTGTCGGCAATTTCTTGCGCAATTACTTCAATTCCGATACCACCCAATTGGCTGGTAGTTCCGGTGAAGTAGGTGTCAATGAATTCTTGACTTAGACCAATTGCCTCAAAGCATTGAGCTCCGGAATATGATGAGACTGTTGAGATACCCATCTTCGACATAATTTTAAGAACGCCCTTGCCGAGAGCCTTGATTAGGTTCTTCTGTGCGTGTTCAATGTCTATTCCAGCAATCTGACCAGACTTCACCATTTGCTCAACAGACTCTAGAGCAAGGTAAGGGTTGATTGCCGCCGCACCGTAGCCGATTAGAGCAGCTACGTGGTGAACTTCGCGTACGTCTCCGGCTTCGACAACCAAGCCAACGCGAGTGCGCAGACCGGCACGGATGAGTGCATGGTGAACCGCCGAAGTAAGCAAAAGTGATGGAATGGGTGCCATGTCACGGTTACTGTCACGATCAGATAGAACCAAGTAGGTTGCACCACTGTTGATTGCGTGTTCAACCTCATCAAAAATTTCGCGAATGCGAGCGGCAAGTGATTCTGCTCCCCCATCAACTCTGTAAGTTCCGCGAACGGTGAACGCTTGACCAACCCCTGGGCGCTCGTCGATGTGTTGAATTTTCGCCAGTTCATCATTGCTTATAACTGGGAAATTAAGTATTACCTGCTGTGCGTGCTCTGGTGTGGCAGCAAGAAGATTTCGCTCTGGTCCAATTCCTGTGCTCAACGAAGTGACGACTTCTTCGCGAATTGAGTCAAGTGGTGGGTTTGTGACTTGTGCAAACTGCTGAACAAAGTAGTCGAACAGAAGACGTGAGCGGTCTGATATGGCCGCTATTGGCGTGTCTGATCCCATTGCACCTAATGGCTCAATACCGTTTCGAGACATTGGAGCCAGAAGTATGCGAAGTTCTTCATCGGTGTAGCCAAATGTGCGCTGACGGCGATTCACAGAAGATGCAGTGTGCGCGATATGTTCGCGCTCAGGAAGGTCTTTAAGGTTAATGCGGTTGCTCTGAAGCCACTCGCCCCATGGCTCTAGGGCGGCGATCTCGGCTTTAATTTCGTCGTCGTCAATTAGTCGGCCGTTTACCGTGTCGGCGAGAAACATACGCCCCGGCTGCAAACGACCCTTGCGAACAATCTTGCTTGGATCAATTTGGGCTACGCCAATTTCTGAAGCTAGAACAACTAGCCCATCTTCAGTTACTAAATAGCGGCCTGGGCGAAGACCATTTCGGTCAAGTGTTGCGCCCACCAAAGAGCCGTCGGTGAAGATGACTGCAGCTGGGCCGTCCCATGGTTCCATAAGCATCGAGTGATACTCGTAGAAGTTTTTACGATTCTCGTCTATGTCACTTTGCTTTTCCCAGGCTTCTGGAATCATCATCATCATTGCGTGCGGCAGGCTACGACCTGACATGTACAGCAACTCAACAACTTCATCAAACGAGGCAGAGTCGGAACCATCTGGCGTAATGATTGGAGTTAATTGCTTAATGTCGCCAAGTGCCTTGCTTGATAGTTGCGCTTCGCGAGAGCGCATCCAATTTCGGTTTCCTTTAACAGTGTTAATTTCCCCATTGTGAGCAATCATGCGGAACGGGTGGGCAAGTGGCCAAGACGGAAACGTATTGGTAGAAAAACGCGAGTGAACCAAGGCAAGGGTTGATTCGAATCTTTCGTCACTTAGGTCTGGATAGAACGGTTCCAGCTGAAGTGTCGTGACCATTCCTTTGTAGACAATAGTTCTAGAAGAGAGTGATGGGTGGTACGCGCCCAGGTTACGTTCAGAGCGTTTGCGAAGACGAAACGCGCTTCGTTCAAGATCCATTCCTGTTGCACCATCAACAGCAGCAACGAAAACCTGTCGAATAACTGGCATTGCATTTCTAGCCAATTCACCAAGTACGTCCGGATTAGTTGGAACATCGCGCCAGCCAAGAACCTTTAGGTTTTCTTGTTTAGCTAAATCTTCGAAACCGGCTTCTACTCGCTGCTCATCACCGTTTTCGATGAACACTAGACCCGCGGCGTACTCGCCTTTTGCAGGAAGTTCAAAGCCAGCAACTGCGCGCAAAAAGGCGTCTGGAATTTGAGAAAGAATTCCGGCACCATCTCCGGTGCCAGCATCGGAACCAACTGCACCGCGGTGCTCAAGGTTGGTTAGTGCTGTTAGTGCAGTCTTAACAATGTCGTGGCCTGGCGTTCCGCGAAGGGTGGCAACCATTGCCAAACCGCAGGCATCCTTTTCGAAAGACGGGTCGTATAGACCCTGGGCTACCGGTGCGGTACCAAATCTTTCGAACGGCGACATTTCGGACATGCCACACTCCAATCATGAATTAGGAGGGACAACATTGGCCCAAAAGTCCGATCAAACAGTGACCGGAATATTGATTAATTAGACCTTGAGTCTAACGCATCGTCTCGGTAAACACTGGCCTCTAGCCCTTTTTGCTGTTTGGCCCGCCAAAAAATGACTGCAACGCCGATTGCAATTCCCAGTAACGCTGACCATACGTTTGTGCGCAAGCCAAGGATGATTTCGCTTGGATCTATTCTTAGGTTTTCGGTCCAGATTCGGCCAATTGAGTAGTAAATCAGGTAGGCACTGAACATTTTGCCGCCACGAAGGCTGTACTTTCTGTCTATCAGCAGCAAAATAGCCACTCCACCCAGGCTCCAGATGGATTCATAGAGAAATGTTGGGTGAAACAGTACGCCAGCTGGCAGGCCATCGGGGTATGCCGAGTTGAACTGGTCAATCTCAAGCCCCCAAGGAAGGCTAGTTGGTAATCCAAATAGTTCCTGATTGAAGTAATTTCCCCAGCGACCAATAGCCTGGGCCAGCAAAATTCCTGGTGCCACAGCATCGGCGAATGCCCAAAATTTCAATCCGGCTTGTTTAGAACCTATCCAAGCACCTACGGCACCGCCGATCAGGCCTCCATAGATGGCAATGCCACCTTCCCAGATGCGAAAAATAGCTGTTAGGTCTGCCCCAGGGTAGAAATAATCACCGGTGTGAGTAAGCACATGGAAAATTCGCGCCCCTACAACCGCGATTGGTACGGTCCAAAGCGCTATATCCAGGGCCAGACCACCTTTGGCACCCCATTTGCGTAACCTGTGGTCGGCTAGCCAAATCGCCAGAACAATTCCTAAAAGAATGAATAGTGCGTAAAAATGAATGCGAAATGGCCCGGCTTGAATGAAACTGATTTCGGGGCTTGGAATGCTTTGTAGTAACGAGTAAAACCCTTGAGTCGCGTACATGAATTCCTTTGAATTATTTACTAAGCCCGGCTGAGACTTCAAGCACTTTGGCTGTGAGACCCGCAACCCCTAAGGCAGCATAAGCCTTCACAAATGCAGACCCGATGATCGCTCCATCGGCGTAGCTGTTGACATCAATAACTTGCTCAGCGGTGGATATTCCGATTCCAACGGCTGTATTTTGATCCGGAGCGGCATTACGAACACCAGAAACTACTTTCTTAGCAAGGTTGTCAACGGTATCTCGTGCTCCAGTTATACCCATTGTCGAAACTGCATAAACAAATCCTCTGCTCAAATCACAGGCGTTTTTCATGCGTTCCGCAGATGACGTGGGTGCTGCAAGAAATACACGATCAAGGTCAAGTTGATCAGAGATGCGTAGCCAGTCGGCCGCTTCATCGGGGATTAAGTCAGGCGTAATTAGCCCAGCTCCGCCGGCAGCTTTAAGGTCGGTTGCAAATTTCTCGACTCCGTAGCTAAGCACCGGGTTCCAATAAGTCATCACCAAAACAGGTGTATCAACTTCTGCGGTGATTCGTTTCACCGCTTCGAAAACTTGCGAAAGCTTGAAACCTTTTTCTAATGCAAGTCCAGTTGCCTCTTGAATCACTAGGCCGTCCATCACCGGATCAGAATATGGAACTCCAAGCTCTAGAACATCAACACCGTTTTTACACATTGCAATTGCAGCTTCAACAGACTCATCTAGCGATGGGTAGCCTGCCGGAAAATAGCCAATTAAGGAACCCTTGCCCGATGCTCTATTAGCTTTCAATACTGATGACGTGCTACTGCGCATTGGGGCCGTCCAATAGTCCAAAGTATTTTGCTGCTGTTTCCATGTCTTTGTCTCCGCGCCCAGAAAGGTTTACCAAAATACTTGAACCGGGCTTCAGTGTCTTACCTAGTTTCAAAGCTCCTGCTAGGGCGTGGGAGGTCTCGATCGCAGGAATGATTCCTTCAGTTCTGCTCAACAATCGCAGAGCATCCATGGCCTCGGCATCAGAAACACCCCAATACTTGGCTCGGCCTAAATCTTTGAGCCAGGCATGTTCTGGCCCAACACCTGGGTAGTCAAGACCTGCAGATATAGAGTGACTCTCCATCGTTTGGCCGTCTTCATCCTGAAGCATGTAGCTCTTAGCACCGTGCAGAACTCCGGTACGGCCAAAATTCAGAGTTGCAGCGTGGCGGTCAGTATCCATGCCGTCACCAGCTGCTTCGAACCCGTATAGCTCTACATCGGTGTCATCTAGAAATGCGTGGAAGAGACCAATCGCATTTGACCCACCACCGACACAAGCTGCTAGCGCGGTTGGCAAGAAACCAAACTCTTCAAGCATTTGCTTTCGAGCTTCGTTGCCAATAACACTGTGAAAGTCACGCACCATGGTTGGAAAAGGGTGCGGACCAGCAACTGTTCCAAGTAAATAGTGGGTTGTGTCTACGTTGGCAACCCAGTCGCGCAGCGCTTCGTTGATGGCATCCTTTAGCGTTTTGCTGCCGGTGGTTACCGGTACAACCTTGGCACCGAGTAATTCCATTCTGGCAACGTTAAGGGCTTGACGCTTGGTGTCAACCTCACCCATGTAAACAACGCATTCAAGGCCAAAAAGAGCGGCCGCAGTTGCACTGGCGACACCATGTTGGCCTGCACCAGTTTCGGCAATGATGCGGTGTTTGCCCATGCGCTTGGCTAGTAATGCTTGCCCAAGCACGTTATTGATCTTGTGGCTTCCGGTGTGATTTAGGTCTTCACGTTTGAGGAAAATGCGCACATCACCAGCATGCTCGGCAAATCGCTTTGCCTCGGTGATTATTGAAGGTCTGCCGGTGTAGGTGCGGTGCAGTTCAGCAAGTTCATGCTGAAATGAGGAATCAGCCTTGGCAGTTTGGTAGGTGGCATCAAGCTCATCTAGAGCGGCAATCAAAGATTCGGGAACGAATCGGCCACCAAACTCACCAAAGTATGGACCTACTTGATCGCGCAGTTTAGTCATACGAATAATTCTAGGACTTGCCAGCGGCTAGAAAAGACCTCAGCATGGCTGCAGGGTCATTGGTTACTAGGGCTTCGCCAACCAAAACTACGTCTGCCCCGCTTCGTCTGTAATGAGCAACATCGTCTGCGTTTCGAACAGCAGATTCAGCAACTTTGATTACGTTGGAAGGAATGAGCTCAACTAGTTTGCTGAAGAGGTCGCGATCTGTTTGAAAAGTAGATAGATCACGCGCATTAACACCAATAAATTTTGAATTTAGATCGATAGCAGTCTTGAGTTCATCTGCCGAATGCGTTTCTATAAAAGGTGTCATGCCCAGTTCAAAGGTAAATTTCATCAGCCTAGCTATTTCAGCCTCTTTCAGGCCAGCAACTATTAGCAAAATAATGTCGGCACCAGCGGCTCTAGCTTCCAAGATTTGATGCTCAGTGGCAATGAAATCTTTTCTAAGCAATGGCACAGAAACTCTTACGCGCACGGCTTCGAGATCTGCCAGTGATCCAAGAAATTTTCTCTCTTCGGTAAGTACACTAATCGCACTTGCCCCATTAGTTGCATAAATCTCGGCCAATGCAGCTGGGTCTGGAATTGATGCCATCGTGCCACGGCTTGGAGAAGCTCGTTTTACTTCGGCTAAAACTTTAATGGTTCCACTAGGTGCCAGGGCAGCCATGACATCCAGTGCTGGCTGCCTCGCGAGTGCAATTCTTTCAACAACAGAAAGGGGTGTTGTCTCTAATCTTCGATCAGCGTCAGCTAAAGAGCCAGCGTATAGATCGCTTAGCACTAGTGCTTGTTCTTAGATTTCTCGCCGCCAACACCGTAGCCAGCGCGCTTGAGCAGAATTCCAACTGGTACACCCAAAACAGTGAAGACTGCAGAGGCCCAAACAAGTGGAGCGTTGTCAAACCAAAAAGCTAAGGTTCCAGCAGCAAAACCAATCATGATGATGGTGACTGCTGTCCATGATGCTAATGAATCTCCGTGGCCTGGGTCGTTTAGGTTCTCTGACATAGCTTGCCTTTCTCTGCTCTATTGCAATCTTACCTGCGGATGATGCCTCTACCGCTGCTCATCCCATAGCGAAATTGGGTCCGTGGGCTTGGGCCTAGAGCGATTTTCTTGGGGAGACCTCAAGCGATGTACCCAGTTTCGGCTGAACCAGGCAGTAGCCAATGTGGCTAAAGCAAGAGCCACAAAGCTCGCATTGGCTAAATACGCGTAAAAAAGCGTATTGGTTTGAACACCGCTCAGTCCATGAGTTGCTGCGATTCCCGTAGCACTCTCAATTTGCTTGGTAATTCCAGCGAGGTTGGTGCTCAAAACACTTGTGATTCCAAGCACGGCAAGGCAAACCCCTGCCAGAGAGCTGAACAACAAAGCAGCAGTTCGGGTGAAATTATTCGACAACATCGCCACGGCAATTCCCGCTAATGCCACGAGCAGGAGCGCAGATATAAAGCTGTATGAGGTGAAGCCGTCGAAGGTTTGAAGAACTAGAGATTCTCCGTCAGGGGCCATGGAAACTTGATACCAGCTTTGTCCACTCAGAATCCATGAAGCGACTTGCAAAAACAAGACAAAGGAAATTGATCTACCTTTAGACAGCAATCAATCTCTCCTGCGAATCATTGCGTTCGCTGCTGCGATGGCTCGAAGCGGAGCGTTTGATTTTGAGATTGTCTCTTGATACTCAGATTCGGGAACAGAATCTAATACGATTCCTGCTCCGGCTTGAACGTGAGCGATGCCGTCTCTTATGAATGCAGTTCTGATTGCAATCGCAAGGTCAGCGTTTCCTGCGAAGTCAAAGTATCCAACCACTCCGCCAAACAGACCGCGATTCGAAGGTTCTAATTCGTCGATAATCTGCAGAGCCCTAGGTTTGGGAGCTCCCGAAAGGGTTCCGGCTGGGAATGTAGCCTTGAACACATCCACAGGTGACTTGCCTTCAGCAACCTTGCCCTCAACCGTTGAGACTAAATGCATTATGTGGCTGAATTTGTGGACCTGCATGAATTCTGTGACAGTGACCGATTCTGGAACACATACCTTTAGAAGATCATTGCGCGCCAGATCTACGAGCATCAAGTGCTCTGACTTTTCTTTGTGGTCTGCTAGCAGAGATTCTTCGTACGCGTGATCTGAATCAGAATCAGCTCCCCGAGGTCTTGAACCTGCGATGGGGTGAGTAACCGCGTGCCCGTCTACCACGGAAACCAGCGCCTCTGGCGAAGAACCCACTATCGAGTATCCCCCGGCTTCGTCTTCAAAATTAAGAAGATACATGTACGGGCTTGGATTAAGGGACCGTAGAACGCGATAAATGTCTAAAGGGGTCGCTTCAGTTTCGATATCGAATCGCTGTGAAAGTACTACTTGGAATACATCTCCGATGCGAACGTACTGCTTGGCCTTTTCAATTGAGTCAAGAAATTCTTGTTTATTGGTTCTGTGTAAAGGTTCGGCGATGGTTTTGAAGTCGATGTCTGCAATCACCGCTTCGCTAGGCCTAAGTAGGTCCTTGCGCATCGCATCTATGTTGCTAACCGCTGATGCATAAGCACGCTTCAGGTCTAGAGAGTCCTCAACAAAAATATTTGAAACTAGCAAAATGCTGCTGGTTTCGTGATCAACCACAACTAGATCACGGAACATGGCTAATGCCAGTATTGGCGATTCAAAGTCTTTCGGAGCGGCCTTACCTAAGGATTCGATTTCACGAATTAGATCCCAGCCAAGAATTCCTACTAGTCCACTCGTGAGCGGTGGCAGGTCGCCAACTGGTGCAGAGTTCCATGATTTTTGAATCTCAGCAACGGCGTCGAGTGATGCAGATGGCAGG
>JBJOJI010000076.1:0-3199 GCA_046046665.1 Actinomycetota bacterium | reverse complement strand
TTTGCTCTTATTTGTTTCCCACTCGGCGTTTGTAGCTCAACGGATAGAGCATCTGACTACGGATCAGAAGGTTGGGGGTTCGAGTCCCTCCAAGCGCACGAAAGCCCGGTTTCTTCTCACGAGAACCGGGTTTTTCACTACCCGCTCCATTAGTATTTCTAACGAATAACTACGGACTGTAGCGCAGCTTGGTAGCGTACTTGTCTGGGGGACAAGGGGTCGCAGGTTCAAATCCTGTCAGTCCGACTTAGAAGAGGACCATTTAGTTTCTGAATTGGATCTTCTTGGCATCCATAATTTGGCGGATGCGAGCAATCGCAGATTTGCCCATACCGTGAAGGCCGGCTAGTTCCTCGAGAGAAATTTTTCGAAGGTCAGAAATTTTATAGAGCTTTGCGTTAACTAGCGCGCGGCAAGCAGGACCTTTCAGCCCAATCTTTCGCCATTCATTTTCTGGCTCTTGAGGAATCATGTGTTCAATCTACATTCAGGGTGCCAAAGGGTGGCGGCACAGAAGATTCTGTTGCAATTGTTTTAGCCGCCCAATTGGCACCCAACGCAAGGCGCTGCGCTGAAGATTCAATACCTTTTGCCATAGCTGCCAGGTACCCTGCCAGGAATGCATCGCCCGCGCCAGTTGCATCAACAACCTGAGTTGATACTGCTGGCTGGCTAGTTGACCCACTAGCTGTGTATTCGGTTGCACCTTCGGCGCCTTGGGTTATGACAATTCTTTCAAACCTATGAAGTTGGTCTTGAGGGTTGAAATCAGCGGCAACGTCATTGTGGCTGCCTATGGCCAAAGAAACCCCGGTTACTCGCGGGTCGTTAACGGCATCAAGGCCTACAACAATTTTGCAGCCAAGGTCTTTTGCCAATTGCAAATCTGCGGCAAAGTGATCACGCCAAAGGACAAACACAACGGTGTCATCAGGCATCAGAGGCACGCCTCGCAAACTCACTTGATCTAGGTGGTCTGCGGCCATGCCAAGAATTGTTCTATCGCCAGAGTCGTCAACAACTATCAACACATGTGAAGTTGGGCCATCAATTTTTGTGATTGCCAATTTTGAAATTCCACTCAGTTGTAATTCCTTTTCAAGAATTTCTGCGTAGTTATCGTTTCCAAGGTATCCAACAAATCCGGTTTCAACTTCTGCGGTGCACAGTGCCCGTGCAACGTTTGCGCCGGTGCCACCGGTTCGCTCAATAAATTTTGTGCCTTGGGTAAAAGCGCCGCGTTTTAGAAATTCATTTGTGTAAACAACTGAATCCCAAGCAACTGGCCCAACAATCCAAACTGTCATGACTTAGACCTATTTTCTAGAATTTGCTTGATACGCAACTTGACATCTGGAATCTCTTTCCAATTAACATCCTCGATGAACGAAAGAGAATAAAACGAATTTGGATTTCTAAGTGCTACCAGTGCGCTGCTTAGCGCCGCTAGGGTATCGGTGTCACCACCGGCAACGATTGCACCTTCGTATGCTTGCCAGACATCGCTTGAATTTCTTACGATTCCAACAACAGCCAAAAGAGTTTCTATCGGATTTAGTGAGATGCCATTGGGGGAAGTCTGAAATTCTTTTGCAAGGTCAAGTTGATTAGAAATGTCATCTGGAATGTCTTGAACATTTTGTCTGGCAATTTCAAGAGCTGCGTCAACATTCCAATCTGGCAGTTCAAGTGCCGATGCAAAAATCTCGGCCATAATTAGCGCCGCGAAGAGCGCCTCAGTTTTAAAGTGGGTTGCTGCGCAAAGTTCACGCACCCAGGTTTGCCGGTGCTTATTTTCAAGCCCCGCAAATGCAAGACTCACCAGTGCCGTGCGCATCATTCCGCCGTTGGTGACTCCAATAATGCCAACCTCACGCTCTTCAACAAATATGCCAAGAGCATGGCGTGTGGTTGGGCCAAGGCCGCGCAATGATTTTGCATTTGCCCTTAGCCGAACTTTGAAGGTCTCTGCCGCGTATGAAGGGCTGGGTGCATCTAAGCAAGATATTGTCATCAGGCTTAGGGCGGTGTCATCGCTCACACCACCGGCAGGCCAGTCACTTTTGCCAAGCATTTTCTTTGGAATTGGGGCCTGCACCAAGGGTTCAAACTCATAAGAAACCCCAAAGGCATCACCGGTGGCGTAGGCAAGTACGGCCGTGGCTATGGCAAAGTCGGGTGTGCCCGCAGATAGCTGGGGCAAGATAGACCCAAGCACCGGCAGATTATTTGGCATGGGGTCAGTCTATTTACAGAGCTGGCCTAAAGAAACGGCCTTAGTTCAACTCGGCGGTTGCAAGCCATTCCGGCCTCATCGGCAAGTTGCCTGGCGGAAGCCAAATCAGCAGCCTCAATAATCCACTGGCCGCTGTAGAACTCATAGGTGCTTTGAATTGAACCCGCGCCAGGCTTTTCCATGCCAAAGGCCATTACCCAATGCCCGTTTTCACGCAGTTTGTCGTTGAAGGCATCGATAGCCGCCATCTCGCTTGGGCCGCCGGTATTGATGTCACTATCAATCACAAAAATTGCAAAACGCATGCGTTCCTCTCTTATGGTTTAACTATGCCACCGGTAGCCAAAATAAAGAACGGGTTTGAACCCAAAATCTGTGAGCGCTGCGGGCTTCCCTTTGAGTGGCGCAAAAAGTGGGCCAAAGACTGGGCCAATGTGAAGTACTGTTCCAAGAAATGCAAAGGCTAATTGTGGCAGGCAAGATTCAGCGCATTCTTTATGTAGCTCACGATCACCTAAACAAAAACTTTGGCGTTCTAAAAAACGCAAACAAAAACACCGATGCAATCGTGCTGGTTGAAAGTGCTCGAATGCTAACTGGCCGCCCGTGGCATAAAGAGCGTCTGTTTTTTCTAACCTCAAGCGCAAGACACTTTGCCTATCAACTTGAACACGATGGCTACACCGTGCGGTACATAAGCGCAGAAACAACAATCGATGGCTTGAAGGCCGCCCGCAAAGAATTTGGCAATCTTGAAATTACCTGTGCCGAACCTTCATCACACGTTCAGCAAAAACAACTGCAAGATTTTGGAGTGCAGTTTATTGAGAATGATTTTTTCTTGACATCAAGATCACTATTCAATCTGTGGGCAGAGAAACAAAAAACCTACGTGATGGAAAATTTTTATCGGGCCCAAAGAAACCGCTTAGCAATACTTGTTGCCGATGGAAAGCCAGAGGG
>JBJOJI010000075.1:0-3648 GCA_046046665.1 Actinomycetota bacterium | reverse complement strand
TGTTTCACACATGATTCCATTCGTAGCAGCCGGCGGTATTCTTATCGCTCTTGGCTTCTTGTTTGGTGCAGTAGCAGCGGGTACCGATGGTATCCACGCATATGACGCAGCAAAGATGTCAGTTCCAGTTGACGCTGATGGCAAGATCACCGGCTTCAACCTTCTAAACGTAGGTAACTGGGCATTCATCATTTTCTGGCTAGGTAAGGCAGCATTCGCATTCTTCGTACCTGTTCTTGCAGGTTACATTGCGTATGCAATTGCTGACCGTCCAGGTCTTGCTCCAGGTTTCGTTGCAGGTGCGCTTGCAACTGGTCTAGACGGTAACCCACTAGGTACCGGTACTGGATTCCTTGGTGCGATCCTTGGTGGTTTCATTGCTGGTTTCGTAGCTCTATGGATCTCACGTTGGCCAGTAGCTAACTGGATCAAGCCAGTAATGCCAGTAGTTGTAAACCCACTACTTTCATCATTGATCACCGGTTTCGCAATGGTTCTAGTTCTAAAGACCCCAATCTCAGGGTGTTGTAGTTGTAGGTATCGTTATCGGTCTGATGATGGCATTCGACATGGGTGGCCCAGTTAACAAGGTTGCTTACACCTTTGGTGTAACCGGTCTTGCTGCAGCAGGTGCAGTTGCATCAGCTCCTGAGTTCGTAATCATGGCGATCGTTATGGCTACCGGTATGACCCCTCCTCTAGGTCTTGCTCTTGCAACTGTTCTACGCAAGAACCAGTTCTCAGAGTCAGAGCGCGAAAACGGTAAGGCAGCTTGGTTGCTAGGTGCATCATTCATCTCTGAGGGTGCAATTCCTTTCGCAGCTGCTGACCCAGTACGCGTTATCCCATCAATCATGATTGGTTCTGGTGTAACCGGTGCTCTAGTAGCAATTTTCGGTAACGAGCTACGCGCTCCTCACGGTGGTATCTTCGTGTTCCCACTAGTAAGCAGCCCGTTGACCTACATCCTTGCAATTGCTATCGGTACCGTTGTTACCGCTCTAGCAGTAATCGTTGCAAAGGGTATTGGTTCAAAGAACTAATTACTGAGTTACAGAAAAGGCCCCGGCTTAGGCTGGGGTCTTTTCTTTTACCCCCATACTCGCAAGCGCTAGCGCCGGAACATTCCAGTCCCCACGCAGGGGCAGGTGGGTAAACTAATCAGGTGAGTTTAGAGAGCGTGGCGCAGTACGCCGAGGCCAATGGGCTAAAGCGCATGGGCGCAAGACCAGCCCTCAGAACCTACCTAAAAGACGCACTCAACCGTCGTGATTTTGCTTTCGCACTTTCCTCATTCACCAACGATGCCGCCAACGCCAGAAACCGTTTGGGCAGCTGGTGGCTAATTATTTTGCCAACCCTGCAGGCCGCAACCTATGGGCTAATTTTTGGTGTGATTCTTGGTTCAAACCGCCCCGATAATTTCTTGCCATTTCTTTTCACCGGAGTATTCCTGTTTGCTTTTTTCTCAGGTGCATTTTCATCTGGGGCAACATCTATCACCGCAAACTCGGGTTTGGTCAAGAGTCTAAGTTTTCCTCGTGCACTGCTTCCGGTTTCGGCGGTTATTCGCCAGTTCTTAAACTTGCTACCGCAGCTAGCGGTCTTGTTGGTTCTGCTTCTAATCATTCAAAAAAGTGTTTCTTGGAGTTGGTTGGCACTGATTCCAATCATTGTTTTGATGCTGATTTTTGCCTCGGGGTTGGCCATGATCGCAGCGCGCATGACAGTGCAGGTTCGCGACCTAACCAAAGTTATTCCGTTCATCACTCGAATTGCGTTTTATGTTAGCGGCATCTTCTTTAGCGTGGAACAAATTTTGATCAACTACCCATACATATGGGCTGTCGCCAAGTGGAACCCAATTTACGATTTCATTGAGCTGGCCAGGGGCGCCCTTGTTGTGGGTCACACCATGACCCCAGAACTTTGGATTGCCTGCTCTGTTTGGTCTGTTGCCTCTGTTGTGGTTGGCACCGTTTATTTCTGGAAGGCCGAGGAACGCTATGGCCGAGATTAAGAAAAGTGCCGCAAAAAAGCCAGCCGCCAATAAACCGGCCGCAAAAAAACCGGCCGCAAAAAAAGTTGCCCCTAAAAAACCAGTTGTAATTATTGACGATGTTCACATTGTCTACAAGGTTTATGCATCGGGTAAGCGCGCAACCGGTGCCGCTGCACGCAACGGGTTATTTGCCAAGAAGACTAACCTGCGTTCAGTGCATGCCGTAAAAGGTGTGAGCTTCACCGTGTATCAGGGTGACACCATTGGAATTATTGGTAGCAACGGTTCTGGCAAGTCATCGCTAATGCGCGCACTTGCTGGTCTAACCCCAATTGATCAGGGTGCAATTTATTCTTATGCTCGTCCAACCTTGCTTGGTGTTGGTGCGGCACTGCTACCAAATCTTTCTGGTGAGAAAAACATTTTGCTTGGCGGCATGGCCATGGGTTTTGGAAAAAAGGATATTGAAACCTCAGTTGATGCGGTGGCCAAATTTGCCGGGCTCGAAGAATTTATTGACCTGCCGATGCGCACATATTCATCGGGCATGGCAGCCCGCTTGCGCTTTGCAATTGCGGCTCACCGCAATCACGACATCTTGATTATTGACGAGGCCCTAGCGGTTGGCGATCTTGAGTTTCGCATGAGATCAGAAGCACGCATGCGCGAAATGCGTGACAGCGCTGGAACAGTGTTTTTGGTTAGCCACAGCATGAAATCAATTGCCGATACCTGCAACCGAGTGATCTGGATTGAAAAGGGTGAGCTAAAGATGGACGGCAAACCCGAGAAGGTTATTGCTGCTTACACCAAGGCCATTGGCAAAGCTGCCGAGAAATAATGGCAAAGGTATTTCCTGCGATATCGGTGATTATGCCGGTACTAAACGAAGAGGCTCACCTGGCCGACGCCGTGAACTCTGTGCTTGAGCAAAATTATCCTGGTGAGTTTGAACTGCTTCTGGCCCTTGGCCCATCAAACGATGAAACCAACACCATTGCCGCCGGTATTGCCAAAAAAGATAAGCGGGTTCGTCTAATTGATAACCCGCGCGGGCTAACTACCGTTGGCCTAAACGAGGCAATTCGCCAAAGCAAACACGAAATCATCATTCGCATCGATGCCCACTCAGAGCCAGCCGCAAATTACTTCAAGCGCGGGGTCGAGATTTTGAACGAACAGCAGGCAGATTTGCTGGGCGGCATCATGGATGCCAAGGGCAAGAGTTCTTTTCAGAAGGCCGTGGCCTGGGCCTACACCAGCCGCTTTGGTATTGGCGGGGCAAACTTTCACGTTGGTGGGCAGGCCGGCGAGGCCGAGAGCGCTTACCTGGGAATCTTTAAGAAGAGCGCGCTAGAGCGTGTTGGTGGCTACGACGAGGGCATTATTCGCGGTGAAGACTGGGAGCTAGCGCAGCGCATCAAAAAGACCGGTGGCCTGGTTTGGTTTAGCCCAGAGCTCAAGGTTGTTTATTGGCCACGAGGCACCGTTGGCAAACTGGCAAAGCAGTTTCACTCAACCGGTGTTTGGCGCGGTGATCTAACTCGCCGAAATTCATCGGGTGCTCCGCTTAGGTACTGGGTGCCACCGGTTTATGTGGCCATGAGTTTGTATGGCTTGTTGACTTTGGCTTACGGCTACAAGCT
>JBJOJI010000029.1:0-12545 GCA_046046665.1 Actinomycetota bacterium | reverse complement strand
ACCTGGTGGCGCACCGGGCGCCGGTGGCTTTAGTCGTCCGGGTGGCGGTCCAGGTGCTGGTCGCGGTCGCGGTGTTGGCGGTGGAACCGCTGGTGCTTTCGGTAAGGGTGGCGCACGCGGGCAGAGCAAGGCTCGTAAGTCAAAGCGTGCAAAGCGCGAGGAATTTGAACAGCGTACTAATGCGCCATCACTTGGTGGTGCAATTGTTCCACGCGGTGACGGCACTACCGTTTTGCGTCTTCGTCGAGGTTCGTCTATCCAAGACTTTGCCGACAAGATTGACACAACCGCTGGTCAGTTAATCACCGTGCTGTTTGCGCTTGGTCAGATGGCAACTGCAACCGCATCGCTAGACGAAGAGACCTTCCAAATTCTTGGTGAGGAACTTGGTTACAAGATTGAAGTTGTATCACCAGAAGACGAAGAGCGTGAGCTATTCGAAGGCTTTGGTCTTGACGTATCAACTGACTACGACGATGACGAAGAAGATCTAATTGCCCGCCCGCCGGTGGTAACCGTTATGGGTCACGTTGACCACGGTAAGACTCGCTTGCTAGACAGCATCAGAAATTCAAACGTTATTGCTGGCGAAGCTGGTGGAATTACCCAGCACATTGGTGCTTACCAGGTACACGTTGAGCACGAAAATGTTGACCGTGCAATTACCTTTATTGACACCCCGGGCCACGAGGCGTTTACAGCGATGCGTGCACGTGGTGCCCAGGTAACTGACGTTGCAATTCTTGTAGTTGCCGCCGACGACGGTGTTATGCCTCAGACAATTGAAGCGTTGAATCACGCGCAATCTGCTGGCGTTCCAATTGTTGTTGCAGTGAACAAGACAGATAAAGAAGGTTCGAACCCTGCCAAGATTCGTCAGCAGCTGACCGAGTTCAACTTGGTGGCTGAAGAGTACGGTGGCGATGTGATGTTCGTTGACGTGTCTGCTTTGACCGGCAAGGGTATCAAGGAACTCCTTGACGCGGTTCTACTTACAGCAGATGCTGCGCTAGATATGCGTGCCAACCCAAATAAAGACGCTCGTGGTGTTGCCATTGAAGCCAACCTCGATAAGGGCCGCGGTTCTGTAGCAACAGTTCTGATTCAGTCAGGTACTTTGCGCGTAGGTGACTCAATTGTTGCCGGTGCCGCACACGGTCGTGTTCGTGCCATGTTTGACGAAAACGGTGTTGCTGTTGAAGCTGCTGTTCCTAGCCGCCCAGTTCAGGTACTAGGTCTGCAGTCAGTTCCTCGTGCGGGTGACACATTTGTGGTTACCGAAGATGAGCGTCAGGCCCGTCAGATCGCTGAGAAGCGTGAAGCTGCCGACCGCAACGCTCTTCTTGCCAAGACTCGTAAGCGCGTAAGCCTTGAGGACTTCACTAAGGCACTTGAAGATGGCAAGGTTGAGTCACTCAACCTGATCATCAAGGGTGACGTGTCTGGTGCTGTTGAAGCACTTGAAGACTCATTGCTCAAGATTGAAGTTGATGATTCAGTTCAGTTGCGCATTATTCACCGCGGTGTTGGTGCTATTACTGAGTCTGACGTTAACCTTGCAACAGTTGACTCGGCAATCATCATTGGTTTCAATGTGAAGCCAGATAACAAAGCTAAAGAGCGAGCAGATCGCGAAGGCGTTGACATTCGTCAGTACTCAGTTATCTATGCAGCACTAGATGACATTGAGAAGGCTCTGAAGGGCATGCTCAAGCCAGAGTACGAAGAATTCCAGCTGGGTACCGCAGAGGTGCGCGAACTGTTCAAGTCTTCAAAGGTTGGAACCATTGCTGGTTCGATCGTTCGCTCTGGTTCAATCAAGCGCAACTCTTCAGCCCGCGTACTTCGCGCTGGCAAGGTTATCGCTGACAACCTAAAGATTGAATCTCTAAAGCGATTCAAAGACGACGCAACCGAGGTCAAGACTGACTTCGAATGTGGTATTGGTCTGCAGGGTTACAACGAGCTTGAGCTTGAAGACATCATTGAAACCTTCGAAATGCGCGAGAAGCCTCGCGTTTAGTAAATCGATAAAAGGATTAGGTAATGGTTGACGTAGCCCGCTCCAGGAAACTGGCGGAACGAATCAAGGTTTTAGTGGCCGAGGCGCTTGCCAACGCTGTGAAGGACTCTGACCTGGGCTTCGTCACCATTACCGATGTCAAAGTAACTCCAGACCTTCAGCACTCAACCATTTACTACACCGTTTATGGCACCGCTGAAGATAAACAGCGCAGTGCAGAGATCATCGATCGCAATCGTGGCGTAATTCGCCGTGAGGTGGGGCACAACCTAAACGTTCGCCTAACCCCAACCGTTGAATTTGTTCTAGACGAGATTCCAGAAACCGCGGCTCATATGAACGACTTACTCGCAGAGGCACGTAATCGCGATGCCGAAGTAGCTCGCTTGGCCGAGAAGGCAAAATGGGCGGGCGATGAGAATCCTTATAAAGAGCCAAAAATCATTGTTGACCCCGAGGAAGACGAAGAGTAAATGACTTCCGGTTTGGTTCTTATCGACAAGCCGTCTGAATGGACTAGTCACGACGTCGTTGCCAAACTTAGAAAAATTGCCGGCACTCGAAGAGTCGGGCACGCAGGTACTTTAGATCCAATGGCTACCGGCTTGCTATTAATTGGAATCAATTCCGCCACAAAATTGCTAACTTTTCTAGTTGGCGAAGATAAAACCTATTACGCCACCATCAGGCTAGGCGCCGCCACTGTAACCGATGACAAAGAATCAGATTTCACTTCACTAGCCACACCTGAAGCGGTGCAAAAAATATCATCTAATGATATTGAGGCGGCACTAAATTCACTGCGCGGTGACATCCAACAAGTTCCAAGCTCAGTGAGCGCCATTAAAGTTGACGGGCAGCGTGCCTATGCAAAGGTGCGTTCGGGCGACGAGGTAAAACTTGCAGCAAGACCCGTCACGATTGCAAAGTTTGAAATTCTTGCAGCTCCACGCTTAGTTGAAGAAGACGGAAACACGTTTTTGGATATCGATGTGGTGGTTGATTGCTCATCCGGTACCTACATACGTGCGCTCGCACGCGACCTTGGAGCGGCTCTTGGCGTTGGCGGTCACCTAACCGCACTTCGCCGCACTTGCATCGGCTCATATTCTGTCGATCAAGCACAATCTCTCGACGGTCTAACCCCCGAGACACTATCGGTTTTAGATATTTCCGAGGCCGCAAAACAACAGTTCAATTTCAAAACGCTTAGCGAACAAGATGTAGTTGATCTTCGTCATGGGAAAAGGTTGAAAGCATCTGGCGAGGGGAGTGAACCATTTGCGGGCGTTGATTCACATGGCAAACTCGTAGCCATGCTTACGGTTTCTGGTAAGGATATTAAATCTCTAGTGGTTTTTGCAGAGGGTGATCAAAATGATTAATTGGCT
Organism: Actinomycetota bacterium; assembly: GCA_046046665.1. GTDB lineage: Bacteria > Actinomycetota > Actinomycetes > Actinomycetales > Microbacteriaceae > Rhodoluna. The sequence continues at coordinate 9,131 of JBJOJI010000029.1, read as the reverse complement.
GTACTCTGGGCAGTTGTTTGTCGCCGCGTTAGCAGGTGTATTTGCTCTTTTTTTGGGTCTCGCAAAACGTAAACCAAGTGGACTAAGCATTGGAGCTTTGGCAATTGTTCAGCTTGGTCTGTTGGTTCAACTTATTGCCTCAGTCATCTTGGTGATAGCCGGAGAGCGCGCAAAGACTGACACCGTTGAATTCTTTGCCTATTTGATTGTGGCTCTAATGATTCCCGTGGCAGCGGCTTTCTGGGCTCTCATAGAGCGAACTCGATGGTCTACCTTGGTTTTGGGCGTGGGGGCTCTGACAGTGGCAGTAATGTTGGTTCGAATGAGCCAAATTTGGACCGGAATCTACTGAAAAAATAGCCGGTTTCGAAGCTTAATTAACCTCCCGTTAACTATCCGCACAGGTTCTCTTCACCCGGCTTGCTGATGATTGAGGCATGCCCAACCGTCCTGCTGTTACTCAACAAGAACGCCGAAAACTATCGGTTGGTCCTTTATCTACTGGCGATAAGTGGTTTTTTAGAACTACATCCATAGCTTCCAATTTCGCATTTATTCTGGTTGCCCTTATTTTGGTGTTTCTTTTTGCAAAAGCATGGCCGGCGTTGCAGCAGCAGGGTCCAGCCTTTATTTTTGGCAATACCTGGGATGTTGAATCAGACCCACCGGTAATGCAACTTGGCCCCATGATTTGGGGTTCCCTGCAGGTCGCGTTCTTGGGTATTTTGATTGCAACCCCAATGGCTATTTCTGCGGCCTATGCAATTGTTTTCATGCTTCCATCGCGTCTTTCAAAAATTGCTACAACTTTGATAGACCTTTTAGCTGCGTTGCCATCTGTGGTGATTGGCCTTTGGGGTTTGCTATCTTTCGCGCCAGTGGCCGCCAACTGGGCAAAGATTCTCAACCAAACCTTAGGGTTTATTCCACTTTTCGAGGTAACTGGCGAAGAGCCAACTTACATTGATTCGCCATTTATCGCCGGATGGATCGTGGCTGTGATGATTGTTCCGATTATCACTTCTGTGACTCGCGAAATTTTTAGTCAAACGGATTCAGGTCTAATCAACGGTGCACTTGCTCTGGGCGGAAGCAGGTTCTCTGTCTTCTCTAGAGTCATCCTTCCAACCTCGGCGCCGGGTATCGTGGGTGGAATTCTGCTTGGCCTTGGTCGCGCAATCGGAGAAACAGTTGCAATTCTTTACGTACTTCAATTGACCTTCGACATCAACTGGTATCAAATCCTTGAACCCCACGGTGGAGCGGTTGCTTCATGGATTTTGTCGCGTTTTGGTGAAGCTACCGAAAAAGAATTTGAAGGCTTGATGGCAGCCGGTCTTGTGATATTTATCGTTACCCTCATCATCAATGGCATTGCCAACGTAATTGTTTCTAGGTCAGCGGGGCGCACACGATGATGCCTACTAAAATTCAAAAACGTCAACCCTGGGTGAATCAGGGACTATCTGGAAACCTAGATATTCTCGTAGGGTCCATTGTTCCTCCAGCGCTTGCCGTTCTTATTTCAGTGCTCATGAGCCTGGATTTTTCTATTGGTCTGCTCGCAGTATTCCTTCCGCTGCAGTTGATCTCGGTCTGTTTGCTGGGGCTTCGGCGACAAGGTGCCAGAGGTGTCAAAGATGGTCTGCTCGTGCTTTTTGTCATCTTTTTCTCGGCAACAGTTTTAGTGTTGCTTGTATCGGTTTTGGTTTCAGTAGTAATTCAAGGTTCTGCAGCAATGAGCCCGCACTTCATTTACCAAAATAATAAATATGTGAGCACCACAACCTCGCTTGAATATGGTGGCGTTGGTCACGCAATTCTTGGAACTTTGATGATTGTTGCAATGACAACCCTTGCGGCCGTTCCACTTGGAATTGCTATGGCGGTATATCTAACTCAGTCGAGCTCAAAACTTACTGGTATGGTCCGAACCGTGACTCAAGCACTCAGTGGTTTGCCCTCTGTCGTAGCTGGCTTGTTCATTCTTTCTTTCATGGGGTTTGCAAACCTAGAGAGATCCGGCTTCACCGGGGCCCTTGCTCTGTTCCCGCTAATGTTGCCAACTGTGGCTCGTGTTGCTGAAGAAGCGCTTCGCTTAGTGCCAAGTGATCTTAGATTGGCTGCCTTGGCGCTTGGCGCGCCAAACTATAGAGCTTTTTTCCAAGTAATTCTTCCAGCGGCAAAATCAGGAATCGTCACAGCTCTGTTACTTGGTCTAGCACGTGTTGTTGGGGAAACGGCGCCACTGATCCTGACCATAAATGCAAATAACAGCACCAATTTGAACCCATTCTCTGGCGGTATCGCCACGCTACCTACTTTCGTATATGGATTCCTTGGATCCCTGTACGACACTTCTCAGGCTCGAGCCTGGGGTGCGGCTTTGGTCTTGCTAGCCGTAGTTGGAGTCCTGTTTGGGCTTGCTCGTATTATGGGGCGCACCAAAAATTCATCACCCAAGAAAATCAAGAAGGCAAACTAATGTCTAAAGTTCAAGATGCAGCATCAAGTCTGAGCACGGAAAACGTAAGTGTTTGGTTTGGGGAACGTCAGGTCTTGCAAGATGTAAGCCTCACCTTCCCAGCCAATAAGGTGACTGCGCTGATTGGTCCTTCGGGATGCGGAAAGTCAACTTTTTTACGCACGCTTAATCGCATGCATGAGTTAATCCCATCTGCTGGTCTTGCGGGTTCTGTGCTTCTTGACGGTCAAGACATCTACGACCCAAAGATGAATGCTGTAGATGTTCGAATCAAAATCGGCATGGTGTTTCAGAAGCCGAACCCCTTTCCAACCATGTCGATTCGCGAGAACGTTATCAGCGGGCTAAAGCTATCCGGCCGTAAAAATAACGATCCAGACGAGCTTGTTGAAACCTCCCTTCGCCGCGCATCTATCTGGAATGAAGTGAAAGATCGCCTAAACGATCAGGCTCTTTCATTGTCTGGTGGCCAGCAGCAGCGCTTATGTATTGCGCGTTCTCTAGCTATGGATCCGCGTGTTCTTTTGATGGATGAACCGTGTTCCGCCCTTGATCCGGGTTCAACTCGCAGAATCGAAGAGACTATTCAGGAGCTTTCCGATTCAATGACAATCGTTATTGTGACTCACAATATGCAGCAAGCACAGCGCGTTTCAGACCAAACTGCATTTTTCTTGGCCGACGATAACGTTCCTGGTGGAGTGGTTGAGTTTGGTGAGACTGAGCAAGTCTTTAATCAACCGATTGACACACGTACCAACGACTATGTCAATGGCCACTTCGGCTAAATACAGCACCAATTGTTTACTTTAAGTTTTCAAGCAATCAACCGCGAATACAACAGCCGTTATCTGGAACGTTCTTTGATTAACTCGTCAATCAAAGACAACTAACTAGGAGATAAATGAACATCAAGTTCTTCGCCAAGGCAGCTGCAGTAGTTGCAGTGCTTGGCCTAACCGCTACCGCCACTCCAGCCTTTGCGGCTGACGCAATTGCTGGTAAAGGTTCATCATTCGCGAACGGTGCACTTCAGTACTGCTTGTCACACTATGACCCAGCCTCGAACGACACAGTAACCTACACTTCAACCGGGTCAGGTACTGGCCGTAGCGAATTTACTAAGGGAACCGTTGACTGGGCTGCTACAGACGGTACCTACGGTTCAACCGAATCAAAGCCTTCATCATTCGTGACTATTCCTCTACTAGGTGGACCAGTCGTTTTCGCCTATAACAAGAACTCAGGCCTGCCTGCAAACCTAAAGCTTGATGCTGCAGCGGTTTCAGGCATCCTTAAGGGAACCATAAAGAAGTGGGATGACAAGGCAATTGCTAAGTTAAACCCAGGTAAGAAGCTGCCAGCTAAGAGCATCCTTACTTTCTACCGTGATGCATCGGGCACCACCGAAAACCTGACCAACTACTTGCTTCAGAACGTGCCTTCTGCAGGTTGGACAAAGAGCAAGGATCTTGGTGCTCAGATCAAGACCACAAACGCCACGGCTACAGTAAAGGCAACTTCATCAGTTCTTGCTGACAAGGTCCAAGACACCAAGTACGCATTTGGTTACTTTGACCTATCAGACGCTGTATCTGCCAAGGTTGGTTACGCAGCACTAAAGAACGCAAACGGTGAGTTCGTTGCTCCTTCAGCAGCTGCCGGTGCTAAGTTCCTCGCCGGTCAGACAACAGTTGTTGACTCAGCAAACGCTGCTACCGATGGCACCCTAACCATTGATTTCACCAAGAAGGTAAAGGGTGGTTACCAGCTAACCATCGTGACCTACGGCCTAGCACCAAAGGGTGGAACAACTACCAAGGCTGCTGCCGTTGAAGGTTGGTTCAAGTATGTAGTTTCAAGCTGTATCCCAACTAAGGGTGCAAGCCTAGGATATGTGGCATTGCCAACTAAGTTGAAGAACGCAGCTTTGTCACAGATCGCAACAATCAGCACCAAGTAACAAACTCTGTAGAGCGTGGCTGTTGGGTGACCAGCAGCCACGCTTTTCCAGAACTAATGAACAAAGATGGGCTATGAGAAAAAGTAGAATTACAAAAAATGTCATCGCTATTTTCACTGCGATGATTTTGTCGTTTAACCTGACCGCTTGTGATCCGCCTATGCCACCTGAAGTAGCCGCTCAGATTTTGGAGCAGAGTTACACCTGTGAAGAGGGACTTATTTCTGCAAGTTTCCCCGCAGAAATGAGTGACCCTGCGTTGCAGTGGATTGACTCACTTCAGTATGCCTGCGTGGACCCATTGCCAGCAATGGCTTTGGCGCAAGCTGAATTTAGCTCTGCTTCAGATCTAGTAATTTCAAGTTATCCCGTTAATTCAACTGTGTGCCCAGTTAGTTTCTCTGTACCCTTTGCCATTGAAGCCGCAGCGGTTGCTTTCCAGCTTTCCGATTCAAGTTCTTTGCAGCTGACTCCAAAGAACTTGGCAGCAGTTATTAATGGTGAAATTAGTAATTGGAATGACCCGCTAATCTCAGAAGATAATCCAGGCACTGAATTCCCAGATCTTGCTATCAGGGTAAGGAATGTTGCCGATGAACTTGCATTTTCATCTCTAACTCATTGGATGTCGTCTCTAAAGCAAGACATTTCAGCCGCAGACATAACAACTCAAAAAGATTTTGTTCTTGAATCAATTGATGAAGGTGAAATCGTAATTGCTCCAAACAGCCAGGTGCTAAATCTAGGTCTTTACTCTGTTGCACTAATCACTGCCACCGATAAAGAGACAGGCGAATTAAAGCTAGCCGCGGCCGATAACTTGGGTGTTGCCTCTGCGTCTTCACAGCTAGTGCCTTCAAAAGATGGCCAGCGCGTTAGTGCCAAACTTGATTCTTCGATCAAGCCAAAGGCGCAAGAAGGCTTAAATGAAGCCGCTCAGCCTTACCAAGCGATTTACCCGGTTTATCTGAATGCCTGCGCAGAAGACACGCTGCTAAAGCACGCGGTTGCTTTGTTCTTGCTTCGCCTCGATAGCCAAGGCGTTTTGGCAGCTTCAAACTACAATCCGTTGCCCGAGCGCGTGAGATTTGAATCTCTAGACATAGCGCGCACTGGCCTTCCTCAACCTGCGGAGCTTCCTGCAGAGTAAGGCAAGTTCAGTCTTGTTAGGCTGGTGGCATGTCAACCAAGCCAAAGACTCTAGGTGTTGGCCGCGTGCTTATCGCGGTTTACGCAGTTTTTGCGGTTTCCGCTTCGGCGAGAGCGCTGTATCAATTACTGCGTGAATTAGACGAAGCTCCACTTGCCTACAGTCTCTCGGCCCTAGCCGCCGTTGTATATATTTTTGCAACTATTGCTTTGGCAAAACCAAATCTCAGAGCTCTTGCCCAGGCAACAATCATTTTTGAGCTAGCGGGTGTAATCAGCGTTGGAGTATTGAGTTTCGTCCAACCAGATCTTTTCGCGCATCCTTCGGTCTGGTCAAAATTTGGTCAGGGGTACGGCTACGTTCCGCTAGTGCTTCCAATCTTGGGTCTCATATGGCTTGGTAAAAGGAAGTAATGCAATCAATAAGTTCAATAAATCAGGTTGTTGGAGGATTCACTGCCAGCGCAGTAACCGTCGGCAAGTTTGACGGCATTCATAAGGGTCACCAGAAGCTAATTGGCTCTCTAAAGGCGGCTGCAGATGAGCATGCCATTCAATCGGTGGTCGTCACATTCGATAGGCACCCAGATGCTTTGCTAAATCCAGAGCAATGCAAGTTGCCTTTGATTGGTCCGACTCAGAAAACCGCATTGATTCAAGAAACCGGAATTGACGTACTGCTAACTCTTGCTTTCGATGATGCGTTGGCAAAACTTTCACCTCAGGAATTCGTTCAGCAGATACTGGTAGATGGCCTCAAGGCAAAGATCGTCTTAGTTGGCGAAGACTTTAAATTTGGGCACAAAGGCAGTGGTGATGTGCAGACCCTTCACGATTTGGGCCAGCAGCTGGGATTTGAGGTAAGAGTAATCACCAGCGCTGAGTTAAGTGGAGAGAAAATTTCTACGAGCAAAATTCGCGAGGCGCTTGACCTGGGTCAAGTGGTTAAGGCTGCTGAAATGCTAGGCCACATCCACACCAGCATGGGCGTTATTGAGCACGGCTTGAAGATTGGACGAAGCATAGGTTTTCCAACTGCCAACATGGCTAGAGACTGCGAGGGCTATCTTCCACTTGATGGGGTTTACGCAGGTTGGTTGGTAGTTGACGGCCAGCGTTATCCAGCGGCTCATTCGGTTGGTATTAATGAAACTTTTCAGGCGGTGCCGCGATTAGTTGAATCTCACGTGCTAGACCGCAACGACATTGATCTGTACGACAAAGTTGTCACCTTAGAGTTCATCGATTTTATTCGCCCGGCAGCAAAGTTCAATGGCGTTGAAGATCTGGTCGAAGAAATCAACCGAGATCTTGATAAAGTTCGCCGAATTCTTGGCATTTTGGACTGATTTTTTCACAGGTAACACTCAGTCCTTTTTGGGTGTTCGCTCATACTGCAATGCCACTGTAAAGGTATGGAAAACAACGACAGCCCGTACATCTACGAGAAGCCACTTCGCGTAAAGGGTGCAAGAATCACAAAAGGTATTGCAGCACTGGGACTAGTAGCCGTTGGCACTGTCATTGGTGGCACAGCGTTTGCGAATTCACCACTTTCTAATGCCAGTGCTTCAAGCGCGAATGCCGCAGAGCCACAAGGCGCCGGCTCGGCTGAGCCGACTGAACAGAGAGCTCAAAATAGCATCACTCGGAATGCAATTGAAACCTCTCCGGTCTCGGCTCAGAGTGCTGCGCTAGTCTCCTTGCCACTTGAGCAGGCAGTACCAAAAAAGAATTCGGCAACCGTCCAGTTACCCACAATAAGTGCAGGCTCGTTTGGCAATACCTCAAGCGCAACCCCTTCAGCTGGTGGAAGTCAAACCGGTTCCAATACAAGTTCTTATAAGAACAGCAATAGCTTCGAGAATGAGCGCGAAGGACGCGATCGTGACAACGATGGCGAATCTGAAGATGAGTATGAAGATTAGGAATTAATTATGGCCAAGAAAGAAAATCCAGAAACCCAAACCTATGTAGTTGATGAGGTTGGAACCTCGCGCTTTAGCAAATGGAAAGGCAGCCGGTCAGCAAGAATTACTGCAATTTCAGTTGGCTCTGCGCTAGCTATGGGAGTTGCATTCACCGGTGGCGTAGTGGCGGCTAAAACGGTCCTTCCTCACCAGGATGGCCCGGGCTTTGCTGAACAATTTGACCGCTACGGAGATCACGGCGCACCAGATGTTGGCCCCCGTTCGCCAAAGCCAGGCCACGATGACCGCGATGATCGCGATGGTGATCGAGACTCTCAAGGCAGAGACCAATTTCAAATTGACCCAAACACAACTTCAACTCCAAACCCGGCAACTACTACCCCCTAAATAGTTGCCTGCAGCCCCAACCGTTCTCTCCCTAGTCGGTTGGGGCTTTTGCATGTCTAAACTGAAAATATGGATAACCAAAAGATGAGTTTCGCGGCCGCTATCGGTGTGTGTTTCAAGAAGTACTTAGTTTTCAGAGGGGTTGCGTCCCGCCGAGAGTATTGGTACTTCGTGTTATTTACTTTGTTAGTGGGCATGGTGGTCGGAGTATTCGACCAAATTCTTTTTCCGGCTCCAACGGTCGCCGCAGACGCATTGGCTGCAACTCTAGAAGCAGACCCAGCCAACCTAAGTCTTGAGCTACTAAACGCAGCCTTGCTCGAAAGCTTCAATTCCACACCGATAGGGAATTTGACCGGTCTGATCTATGGCATCCCGCTATTCACGGCCATGGTTCGCCGAATGCGCGATTCCGGCTTTGGCGCTTGGTGGCTATTGCTTAGCTGGCTGCCATTCTTTACTTTCGTGGTAACCCTGTTGCCTTCGAAGAGCAAGACCTCACCTAGCGGCAGTGTCTAAATTCGGCTAGACTCTTCAAGTTGCCGTGTATCGGCCGCGGATAAAGAGAGCCAAAACACTCCGTTTTGAGCACCGCGCAGTTAGTTCTTGAAAGGGACCAAATGGCATTAGATGCAGCAGTAAAAACCGCAATTATCAACGAGTATGCAACCAAGCCGGGCGACACTGGTTCTCCAGAGGTTCAGATCGCAGTTCTGACCCAGCGCATCAAGGACCTAACCGAGCACCTAAAAGAGCACAAGCACGACCACCACTCACGTCGCGGACTGTTGATCCTTGTTGGTCAGCGTCGTCGTCTACTTGGCTACCTGCAGGGCGTGGACATCAACCGCTACCGTGCTCTAATCGAGCGCCTAGGGCTGCGTCGTTAATTTCAGCTTCGCCAAAACGCCGCTAAATAATCTTCGAAAAACCCCGCTTCGGCGGGGTTTTTCTTTATCTATGGCTCTTTTGTGGCCCGCCTGATACCCTAAATAGGTACCAAGACGGCAGGTTTGCTGGTCTTCGGTTGTAGACCTTGATCCAGTTTCACCAAGAGATTCAAGTTTTATTACTGCAGACCAGGGCATCCCTCAAAAAATCACGGGCAATTTCTTGCCGTCTTCGTTCGCGCACAATTTTTGTGCAATGAGGATAAAAGAGGAGGGACCATGGAAGGTCCAGAAATCAAAGCAACAGAAGCCGTTATCGATAACGG
>JBJOJI010000028.1:0-14663 GCA_046046665.1 Actinomycetota bacterium | reverse complement strand
ATTGGGGTTCAATCTCCTATTAGTTTTGGCACTCAAGCCTGTCGAGTGCTAATAGGTCTATTTTGGCACTCTCACCCCTAGAGTGCAAATGAAAAACCCCCTCCTTGCGGAGAGGGTTTTTCTGAAATCTTTGCTCGTAGCTTAGATAACGTGTACTGCGTCAGCCTGAGGGCCCTTGTCGCCGTTCTTTACTTCGAACTCAACGCGCTGGTTTTCCTTCAGTTCTTTGTAGCCGTCTGACTGGATTGCTGAGAAGTGTACGAATACGTCTGCTCCGCCATCCTGGGTAATGAATCCAAAACCCTTTTCAGCGTTGAACCACTTTACGGTTCCTTGTGCCATGTTTTTACTCCTGTTGCTATGGGAACAACCCGAAAATTCCCGGGCTGAGTCGCATAGAAAAGAGCCCGGGCTGAGTCGCATAGAAAAGAGCTTGTGCTACGGATACTGCTACGACCAAGTTCAACACTAGCCCCTAGGGGGTACTAGTGCGCAAGCCTTTTGCAAGTATTCACCAAGGGGTTATGAAACGGTTATAACCCCAAAAAGGCGATTATTCGGCAGGAAGTTTGTAATCGGCACCCAAAACCACAGTGATAGGACCGGCAAATTCTGGAGAAACGATGACCTCGGGCGAGCCAAGTTGAACAGCAATGCTCTCGGCATCGGCGCGGAATAGTTCATCGGTGATCACAATTACCGTGGTCTCAATTGCAACTGGCTTCTTTTGGGAATCAACCAACACCGATGCGCCGGTTACGTTGAAACCGGCCGCTTTGAGAATTTCAGCGGCCGGGGCAGCAAGCTCTGCTCCCCCACCATCAAGAACCGATACACCCGGTAAGGCTTGGATACTGGCACTTGCTGATGGATTAGACCCCGGCAGGTAACCATCGAAAACGCTTGAGCCCTCAACAACCTTTAGGCCACCGTAACCAACGGCGGAAACCACGGCGGCAATTACAAATAAGCGAACCCATTCAAGAATGCGATCTTTTGCAGTGCGGCGAGCACGGTGGCGACCACCGTGAATAGCTGCCGAATCGAACTCATCGATTGGGAACTTTTTAGCCATGAATCCTGCTTAACTTATTGGAACGCGTAAACCTAATATTAGGCGAGCTTAGGAGAGAACCTTGAATTATCCGGTAAATAAGACTGACGAACAATGGCGTCAAGAGCTAACCGAGTTCGAGTACCACGTGCTTCGCGAGGCGGGCACCGAGCGGGCGTACACCGGCGAGCTTCTTGAAGAGCACCGTGAAGGAATTTTCTCTTGCAAAGGGTGTGGAGCGGAACTTTTTCGTAGCAACGCAAAGTTTGACTCACACTGCGGTTGGCCAAGCTTTTATGAACCTAAAGAAGGCGATGCCGTTGAACTACTCGAAGACCGTTCGCACGGAATGGTTCGCGTTGAAGTTCGCTGCAAAGGTTGCGGCTCACACCTTGGACACGTTTTCGAAGATGCACCACAGACTCCAACCGGAGACCGCTTCTGCATTAATTCAGTCAGCATCACTTTCACAGAAGGCAAGTAACTGCTCTAGGGTAAAACCATGAGTAAGCCATCAGTACTTTTTATCTGCGTTCACAACGCTGGAAAATCTCAAACCGCCGAGGCGTTAATGAAGCACCTAGTTGGCGATGAGGTCACCGTTTACTCAGGGGGCACAGGTCCTGATGAAAAATTGGCAGCCGATGCAGTTGCCGCGTTAGAAGAAATTGGCGTTGAAGTTGATGGGCAGTTTCCCAAAGCTATTGACCCAAAAATTTTGAAAAGCGTTGACCGGGTGATTGTGCTTGGTGACCAGGCCCAGGTTGAACCAATTGATGGCATGAAGTCGGAAATTGAAACCTGGCTGATCATCGAACCCAAGGAACTGGGCGTCATTGGTGAGCAGCGTGCTGCGATGGTGCGCGATGAGATCCTTGAGCGGGTTGAACAACTTGCCGAAGAGCTGCTTGGATAGAAACTTTAGGTCAAAAACTTCAAAACCGCCGAGCTGAGTTGTTTTCCCTGGTCATTGAGCCGACCAGGGGACTCGAACCCCTAACCCTCGCATTACAAGTGCGATGCGCTACCAATTGCGCCAGGTCGGCCGATAGCCCTAGGGCTACCTCTCTGAGATCTAAACCCCAGAAGTTTCTATATTAGTTCACACTCTTGCTTTGTAGAAATTGAGCAAAGCGTGCCGGGCTGTAGAAATCAGCATTTACCTCAGTCTTGAATGGGTCGTTGTCGACCATTACGAATGGGGTGCCCTCTACCTTGTACTGTGTGCCCGGAATATTCTCGTTCAGGGCTTTGGTGGTTACGGTAGACATCCAGGCGCCAAAGCGCTTTTCGTTGATACAAGACTTGATTTCGGCCTCGTTGGTGATGCCTGCTTCTTTGGCCCTATCAAAAAGCTCAGAATTCTCTGGCCCTGCAGTTCCTTCTTCAGGCTGATTTGCGAAGAGCAAAGAGTTGTACTTGAAGAACGAGTTTGGTGAGTATTCGGCTACACAAACTGCAGCATTTGCCGCACGGCTTGAGTACTCGTTCGGGGTTCCGCGACCATCGAGGAAAGAAATTGGGTGGAACTCGATGGTGGCGATTCCCTTAGAAACCCAGCTTTCAATTTGAGACTGGTTTGGAAGTTCAAAGTCACGGCAGAACGGACACTGGTAGTCCACATAAACCTGAATATTTGGCACATTGGCACCGGCTTCGCCTGGCGCAGGTGTATAGCTAGGGGTAAATGCCTCAAGGTTGGTGCCAATTTTGATGCCATCGTTGAAACTCATGTTGGCAGGAACGGCGGTTTCTTTGTTCGCGCCTGAAACTAACGCAAAAGCAACTAGTGCAATTACGGCTACAACTGCGCCGCCCACACCAAACTGAAGTGCTACTCGCTTGCGAGCCTCACCTTTCTTGTGCTGTTCGCGTAGGGCCTTGGCCTTTGCACGGGCTGCTTCGCGCTGCTCAGAGCGTGTTTGCTTTTCACGGGTCAAAATGGGGTCCTTACGGTCTCTGTCACGAACTCTGATGATTCATCACGATTGCGTGACATTGGGGAATTTCTAGTTTAGACCAGCCCACCCGGATGCCATAATGGCTGTACCCAGCGGCGCCGCTTCTGGGGTTCTATTCACTATGGATCGTCCGGCACGTACCTGCCGGTGAAGGAAATATCATGGCATCAGTTAAGTTCCAAGGCGCTACGCGCCTGTACCCAGGTGGCACCCGACCAGCTGTGGACGCAGTAAACCTCGACATCAAAGATGGCGAATTCCTTGTACTAGTTGGCCCTTCTGGTTGTGGAAAATCAACCACCCTACGCATGTTGGCTGGTCTAGAAGAAGTAAATTCAGGCAAGATCCTTATCGGTGACCGCGATGTCACTGACATTCCACCTAAAGACCGCGACATCGCCATGGTTTTTCAGAACTACGCGCTGTACCCGCACATGACCGTGGCAGAGAACATGGGCTTTGCCCTGAAGATCGCCGGAGTTAGCAAAGAAGAGCGTGCCGAGCGCGTTCTTGAAGCTGCGAAGTTGCTAGATCTTGAGCCTTACCTAGCTCGCAAGCCAAAGGCGCTTTCTGGTGGACAGCGCCAGCGCGTGGCCATGGGTCGCGCAATTGTTCGCAAGCCTCAGGTGTTCCTTATGGATGAACCGCTTTCAAACTTGGATGCCAAGCTTCGCGTTCAGACCCGTACTCAGATTGCTTCACTACAACGCCGACTAGGCGTAACCACCGTTTATGTGACTCACGACCAGGTCGAAGCCATGACTATGGGTGACCGCGTTGCCGTTCTAAAAGACGGCGTGCTTCAGCAGGTTGCAACTCCGCAGGAACTTTACGATGTGCCAGCAAACGTTTTTGTTGCCGGCTTCATTGGCTCACCGGCCATGAACCTGCTGCAACTTCCAATCGTTGACGGTGGCGTTCAGTTTGGAACCCAGGTTCTACCTATTGACAAAAAATTCTTGTCAAAGACCAAAGCTAAGTCAGTAACTGTTGGTATCCGCCCTGAAAACCTAGTGGTTTCAAAGAAGGATGGAATTGCTGTTGAGGTTGACGTTGTTGAAGAGCTAGGTGCCGATGGTTACCTATACGGACACACCGATATCGATGGCGCGGCTCAAGATGTTGTGTCACGTGTTGACGGTCGTGCCCACCCAATCGCAGGCGACAAAGTTTTCCTAAAAGCTGACGGCGGTTTGGTCCACCTATTCGACATTGAATCAGGCGCTCGTCTGAACTAGTGAGTTCATTAGATATAACGGCTGCCACGGTTGATCCAGCTCTGCTGGATCTTCCGTGGCATTTGCCATTAGAAGAGTGGCCCGCAGAAAACATTGCGGCGCTGCCAAAAGGCCTTAGCCGGCATACCGTTAGATTCGCGCACCTTAGCGATCATGTCATTGCGATCAAAGAGACATTGCCAGAGCTGGCAAAACGCGAATACGACATGTTGAAAAACCTAATCAAACTTGACGTTCCTTGCGTTGAACCATTCGCAATTATCAACAACCGCACCGATGCAAATGGCGAGCCACTGTTATCGGTGTTGATTACTCGCCACCTAAAGTTCTCACTTCCGTATCGCGCAATGTGGTCGCAGGGACTTCGCCCAGACACTGCTCAACGTTTGGTAGATGCCTTGGCGTTGCTTTTGGTTCGTCTGCACATTGCCGGTTTCTTTTGGGGCGATGTGTCACTTTCGAATACTTTGTTTCGCCGTGATGCTGGCGCATTTGCCGCATACCTGGTTGATGCCGAAACCGGTCACCTTTATGATTCAGGCCTTTCAAACGGACAGCGCGAAAACGACTTAGAAATTGCACGAGTAAACATCGCGGGCGAACTTATGGATTTGATTGCCAGTGGGCACGCAACCCCTGGCGTTGATGCGGTGGCAACAAGCGAAAGAATTGTAGCTAAGTACCGTGAACTCTGGAGTGAGCTGACCGGAGTAGAAACCTTCGCCGCCAAAGATCGGTGGAAGATAAATCGTCGAGTAGATCGGCTAAACGAGCTAGGTTTTGACATTGAAGAACTTGCCATAAAAACTGACGGAAACGGAACCACCGTAAAGATTCAACCAAAAGTGGTTGATGCCGGCCACCACGCAAGAAGACTCATCAGATTGACTGGTCTTGACGTTGAAGAAAATCAGGCGCGCAGATTATTGAACGACCTAGATCAATACCGCTTGAATAACCCTCGCCCAGGAGCCGATGAAGAAGTGCTTGCCCACGAATGGTTGAGTCGGTCATTCGAACCGGTAGTTACATCCATTCCAAAAGAATTATCGGGCCGTCTTGAACCAGCTGAGATTTACCACCAGGTTCTAGAACACCGATGGTACATGTCTGAGCAGCAGGGGCACGATGTGCCGGTCAACGAGGCGCTAACTGACTACATCAATAATGTTTTAGTTAACCGTCGCGATGAAGCCACTTACCTGTCTCCCCCAACGGAGCTAATCACCTTGCCGCATGCAATTCCTTCGGGAACTATCGTCGTTGCAGAAGACGATGATGAGGTTGATTGGCGAGACCTGGTTTAACTTAAAAACCAATTAAATAAAAAATCCCGATCATCACTGATCGGGATTTTTATTTTTAGAACTACTTCTTAACAACTCCAGCAAGAACCTGGTGTAGGTTCTTGGCCTCTTCGTCGTTTACTGAAACAACTAGACGACCGCCACCTTCTAGTGGCACTCGAAGGATGATAAGACCGCGTGGCTCGCGCTCGGCTTCCATTGGTCCGTCACCGGTGCGTGGCTTCATTGCTGCCATTGAGAAACTCCTTGTATTGCTGGCTAAATAGCCGGAAGTTCTATTATCCCACGGATAACCAGGCCCTAAGTGCGTTCTCGCAGGCGTAAATCTGGCTAACCGGCACGGCTTCGTCGTCGGCGTGAGCCTTAGAAGGGTCTCCGGGCCCGAAATTGACCGCTGGAATGCCCAGAGCGCTAAATCTGGCTACGTCTGTCCAGCCATATTTTGGCCTTGCCTGGCTCTTTGTAGCGGCCAGGAATGCAACTGCCTCTGGGCGATCAAGGCCTGGCCGGGCACCTTCGGCAACGTCAACTACAGCAAGATCCACTCCGACAAAAACTTCGCGAAGATGTGCCTCGGCTTGGGCCCCCGACTTACTTGGAGCAAACCTGTAGTTCACAGTTATCGTGCAATCATCAGGAATCACATTGGTTGCAATTCCGCCCTTGATCAGCACGGCATTCAGGCTCTCGCGGTATACCAAACCATCAACCTCTATTTCGGCTGGCACATATGCCGCCAAGGTTGTTAGCGCAGCAGCCGCATCGTGAATGGCATTCTTGCCCATCCAAGGTCTTGCCGAGTGAGCCTTGATTCCCTTAAAGTTCAGTTCCACTCGCATGGTTCCGTTGCAACCGCCCTCGACCTCGGCCGAAGTTGGCTCACACAAAACGGCGAACGAGGCATCAAGAAGTTCTGGATGATTCTTTGCCAGACGACCAAGACCGTTTTTACTAGCCTCCACCTCTTCGTGGTCATAAAAAATGTAGGTGACATCTGAGCTTGGCTCAGTGATGGTTGCAGCAAGCTTTAGCTGAACGGCCACTCCGGCCTTCATGTCAACGGTGCCACGACCATAGAGAACCTGCTCGCGCTCCATAGACAGCATCTGCACCGGCAAGTTTCCAGCCACTGGCACTGTATCGATGTGTCCGGCAATCACAACCCTTGATGGGCGACCCAGGTTGGTACGGGCAACAATTGCATCGCCGTCGCGAATCACCTCGAGGTGTGCATATTTTCTTAGGGCCGCTTCGATGGCGTTTGCCAGGGCGGTCTCGTTGCCAGAGACAGACTCGATATCGCAAATATCGCGGGTCAGCTCAACAACATCCGCTTCTAGATTCAATAGGTCTCCGGCCATAAAACGAGCCTAACTTGTAACCTTGTATCCATGACGTTTTTAGAGAGCAATGCTTGGGGCCACGGCCTCGCCACAATCGCAGCCGACGGCACCGTTTTGGATGTTTTGTACCCAAACCCACAGCTTGGCGATGCCCCAAAAACTGACGCCCTTTGGGTTGTTCCAAAGCAACTTGACGCCATGGTTGGCACCGATGAACGCCGCCGCGTAAGCACCCAGGTTGTGCGCACCGAGGTAGATCTGACCGCACCGGTTTCATCAACTGCCGATGCCTACCTTCGCTTGCACTTGCTTTCAACCCTTTTGGTAAAGCCAAACACCATCAACCTTGAAGGCCTAATTCCAAACCTGCCAATTGTGGCTTTTACCAATGTTGGTCCAGTTGCAATTGATGAACTTGATGAACTTCGCCCAGCCCTTACCCGCGCGGGAATTAGCGTTTACGCCATTGATAAGTTTCCGAGACTGGTTGATTACGTTACACCTAAGAAGGTTCGCATTGCAGATGCATCACGCGTGCGACTTGGTGCGCACCTATCCCCTGGCACCACAATCATGCACGAGGGTTTTGTGAACTTTAACGCCGGCACACTTGGCACCTCAATGGTTGAGGGCCGAATCTCTCAGGGTGTAGTGGTTGGCGACGGTGCAGATATTGGTGGTGGCGCATCAATCATGGGAACCCTGTCTGGAGGCGGCAAAGAGAGAGTTGCAATTGGTGCACGTGCGCTGCTTGGTGCCAACGCCGGAGTTGGAATATCAATTGGCGATGACTCAGTGGTTGAGGCAGGTCTTTACGTAACCGCCGGAACTAAAGTGACCATCATTGACGGCGAAGGTGAGCGCAGCGCTAAGGCCTCAGAGCTTTCGGGGGTTGCAAATCTTTTGTTCCGCAGAAACTCAGTGACCGGCCGAGTTGAAGTTTTGCCGCGCAAGGGCGAAGGCATTGTGCTGAACAGTATTCTGCACGGCTAACAACTTTTAGCCGGTAATTGAATCCCACCCTTTTTCTGGTAGTGGGTTAGCACCAAGCATTACCGGCGCTGGACCCTGAGGCAAAACCACACCGATAACTTTAAACGCTCGCGGAATTGACGCTTCACTTGGGAATGTTGCCAGCAAAGAGTGATCTTCGCCGCCGCCGATGACCCAATCTGCTTCCTTTGCAGAAATAGCTCGCGCGGCCTCTTCGATAACCGCCTCGAAACCCTGCAGCATTAGCGGATCAATCTGAATTGTCACCGCCGATGCCTTAGCGATTCTTGCTGCATCTTTGGAAAGTCCGTCTGATAAATCAAGCATTGACGTTGCGCCAGCAATTGCTGCTTCTTTACCAGCGGCAATTGGTGGTTTTGGTCGCAGTTGAACGTTTACCCAGTCGTCATACGCCGAAATTGCATCGGTGTTGCCGCTTTGCAAAAGCGCAAGGCCTGCTGCTGCACGGCCTAGTGTTCCGGCAACAGCAACTAAATCGCCCACCTTGGCGCCAGATCTAAGCACCGGCTCGCGGCCCTCTAGGTTTCCGTGTGCGGCAACAGAGATCATTACCTGATTGCTCGCAGCCAAGTCGCCACCAACTACCCCACAGCCTGGAGCCAGCTGCTCACAGGCATCACGAAGGCCATCGGCAAATGCCTCTAGCCAAGTAACTTGGGTGTGCCCCGGCGCGGTAAGAGCAACCACCAAAGAGGTTGGCACTGCGCCCATGGCGGCAACGTCGGCGATGTTGCTGGCCACAGCCTTCCAACCAAGATCGTAGCCACTTGACCAAATAAGTTTAAAGTCGTGATCTTCAATCAAAGTGTCTGTAGTCACCACAAATCGGCCATCGGGGGCAGCTACCACTGCGGAGTCATCACCTGGGCCAACGATGGCGTGTTCAGAAATATTCAGCCTGGCGATTGTGCGCTTGAGGCTTTCGTTCTCGCCCAGCGAGTTTATGGTTTCTGAATTTGACACATAACAAAGGTAGCCTGTTGGTGATGAAGATTTCTAAGACTTTTGCAACATTAGCCGCTGCATTCATGTTGGCAACTTTTTTGAGCGCATGCACCCCAACGGTCAATCTTGAAGCCGCTGCAAACTCCAACGACCCTGGCTGCGCCGAGGTTATTGTTCGATTGCCAGACGAAATTGATGGGAACCAAAAGCGAATCACCAACGCCCAAGCTACGGGTGCCTGGGGTGACCCTTCGGCTGTAATTCTTAGATGTGGGCTAGCGCCAGTTGAGGCAAGCACGTTGTCTTGTGTGAGTGCGGGTGAGATTGACTGGCTGGTAGACGACAGCCAAAAACCAAGTTACAGATTTATCACCTTCGGCAGAAACCCTGCAATAGAGGTGATTGTTGACTCAACAGCAATTGCCGGTGTTACCGCATTAGAAACCTTGGCGGGTGCCGTGCAAAACATTGAAGCAAGTAAAAACTGCACTGGCTAAAAACTATTTAAGTAACGCCAACTCAATTAGTTCATCGATCAGTTTTGGATATTCAATTCCAGTTGCCTGCCAAAGTGACGGAAACATCGAAAGTGGTGTGAACCCTGGCATGGTATTTATTTCGTTGATTAGAAAACCATTTTTAGTCAAAAAGAAATCAGCTCTGGCAAGACCTTCACACCCCAAAGCATTAAATGCCTTGGCTGCAAGAGCCTGCATCTCTTGAAGTTCAGCCGCGCTTAGCTCGGCAGGAATCACCAGGTGAACCGAATCTTCGTCTTGGTATTTGGCATCGAAATCGTAAAAGTCGCGACCGGTGACAATAATTTCACCGGCTACGGAAACCCTGGGTGCGGCGCCACCGCGGCCCTGCAAGACAGCAACTTCAACCTCGCGGCCCTCGATGCCCGCTTCAACTACCAGCTTGTTGTCTTCTTTGAAAGCTGTTTCTACGGCAGTGGCAAAATCAGCAATGTTTTTAACTTTGCTGACACCCTTAGATGACCCGGCTCTAGCTGGTTTTACGAAAAGCGGCAAAGACCCTAGTTTGCTAACTTTTTCAAGAGCCGATTCAGGGTCGTTCATCCAGTCTTCAAGCGTGATAACTACATGGGCAGTTGCCGGAACTCCAGCGGCAAGAAACGCATCTTTAGAAAGCTCTTTATCCATTCCGCGCTCGCTAGCCAAGACACCGTTGCCAACATAAGCAACACCAATGTGCTCAAGCTCACGCTGCAGGGTTCCGTCTTCACCGTATGGGCCGTGCAGAACTGGAAACACCACATCAACAATGCCCAAAGATGACCTAACCCCGTTTACGTCAGATGCAAATAGTTCACGGGTTCCATTAGTCGCAAAAGAAACTGAGCTGCCATTAGGTTGCACGCTAACTAGATCGCCCTTGCGCAGAGCCCACTTTGAGGCATCGTCTTCGCCAAGAATCCACTGTCCGGTTTTTGTAATTCCAACCGGTATCAGATTGTATTTTTCGCGATCAATGGCACCCATAACACCGGCTGCCGTAGCGCATGAAATCTCATGCTCAGAGGATGGCCCGCCAAATAGCAGCGCAACATTAAGTTTTGACACTGCTATTCGCCTACTGGGCCATCGGTTTCATGAGTTAGGTGCGGTGCAATATCCTTAGGATTCATCTTGCCCTCGAGCACAAGTTGCACCTGTTCAACAATTGGCATGCTTACATCTTTAGCGGCTGCCAACTGCAAAATTGGAGCCACCGATGAAAGACCTTCGGCGGTCTGCGACATGCGGCGCTGAACCTCACGAAGTGTGTAGCCTTTGCCAAGCATTTCACCGGCTTTGTGGTTTCTGGAAAGCGGAGATTCAGAGGTGGCAATCAAATCACCAAGGCCGGCTAGGCCAACCATGGTTTTCTTCTTGGCACCGTAGGCAACTGCAAATCTGGTTAGCTCGGCAAGCCCGCGAGTCATAATTGATGCCTTGGTGTTTTCGCCGTAGCCAACACCATTCACGATTCCAATTGCCACTGCAATTAGATTTTTCAGAATTCCACCAAATTCAGTACCAATTACATCTTTATTGGTGAAAGTCGTGAAGTATTCGTTACTGGCCGCCTGAGCAACAGCCTGACGTGTTTCCTTGTTAATGCTTGATGCAACAGATGCGGTTGGTTGACCGGCCGCAATCTCAAGTGAAAGGTTTGGGCCAGAAACTACGGCAATTTTCTCTGGGTCAATTCCAGCAACAGCTGCAATTACCTCACTCATGCGAAGGCCAGTATCTTTTTCTACGCCCTTCATAAGACTCACGATGATGGCATCTTTTGGAAGCAGCGGCCCCCAGAGCTCTAGGTTTGCACGAAGCGTTTGTGATGGCACAGAAAGATAAACCTGTTCGGCGCCTTGAAGCACCGCAGCAACCTCTGTTGATGCCTTTAGTGAAGTCGGTAAAACAATTCCCGGAAGGTAATCACCGTTTCGGTGATCGGTGTTTATTTCTTCGGCGATATCTTCACGACGTGCCCAAAGCGTTACGTCGTTTTCTGGGTTATCTGCCAGAACTTTTGCAAAGGTAGTTCCCCAGCTACCAGCACCCATTACTGCAATCTTGGTCACTGTTTCTTGCCTACCTTCTTAAAATTGCCGCTTGTTGTTTGACCTGCCTTGAGAGGATCCCAAAGTTCAGCTGGAGCCTCTTCACCGCGAAGCTCGGCAACCAACTGGGTAATAGTCTGCATCACTAAAGCAGTTGCATCGTTTAACTCAGCTGGATTTAATTGCTTTTTGCGATAGTTATTAAGGTCAATTTCATCGCCAACCAAAATTTTTACGGGCTTCCAGAAGCCTGGGCGAAATTTGGCACCGTACTGTGGCAAAATTTGTTCGCTGCCCCACTGGCCGATTGGGTAGACCGGAACACCAGTTTCTAGAGCCAAACGAATGGCACCCGATTTGCCGCGCATTGGCCACAGGTCTGGGTTCCTAGTTAGGGTTCCCTCGGGGAATATTGCAATCGAGTGACCGGCATCAAGGTATGAGTGCGCGGCCTTAAGCGGAGCATCGTTGCGGTGACCGGAACGATAAACCGGTATTTGCCCTGCGGCTAATAAAATTGGGCCAATTACAGGAACCCTAAAAAGGCCCTCTTTTGCCAAAAAATGTGGTGCCCTTTTTAGCTTCACGTAAACAAAATAGGCAACTGCAAGGGCATCTACGTTTGTTACGTGGTTACCAACCAAAATATAAGGGCCCTTTTTAGGTAGCTTCTCTGCCCCAATCGGATCAACCCTAAACAGCAGGCGCACTAGCGGAATTAACACGCTGGCAACCAAGGCTAGAACAAAGTGGCGTTCCGAAGATTTGATCTTCGGCATTGGTAATTCTTTTTTTGGCTTGGCCATGAAATTACTCGCTGTAGCTGAAATCTGCGCCGAGGTCAGTCAGCTTCTGCAAGAAATGCTCGTAACCACGAGAGATCAACTGCACGTTAGTAACGTTTGAGGTTCCCTTTGCGGCTAGGGCTGCAACCATGTGACTAAAGCCACCTCGTAGGTCTGGAACTCTAATGTCAGCTGCGTGTAGCTCTGTTGGGCCAGAGATAACCGCAGAGTGATTAAAGTTGCGTTGACCAAAACGGCAGGCTGTGCCGCCAAGGCATTCACGATAAATTTGAATCTGCGCACCCATTTGAACAAGTGCATCGGTGAATCCAAAACGGTTTTCATAAACTGTCTCGTGAATAATTGACAACCCTTTGGCCTGAGTAAGCGCAACCACAAGCGGCTGCTGCCAGTCAGTCATGAAACCTGGGTGCACATCTGTTTCAAGCACTACCGGCTTAAGGTCGCCGCCTGGGTGATAGAAACGAATTCCATCATCTTCGATTTCAAATGCGCCACCAACCTTGCGAAACACGTTTAAGAAGGTTGTCATTTCTTGCTGACGAGCACCACCAACAAAAATGTCACCGTTGGTAGCCAGCGCTGCACAGGCCCAAGATGCCGCTTCGTTGCGATCAAAAAGAGCGCGGTGGTTGTAACCGGAAAGCTCTTTAACGCCCTCAATGCGAATCACGCGATCGGTATCTACCGAGATAATTGCGCCCATCTTTTGCAAGATTGCAATTAGGTCCATAATTTCTGGCTCAATTGCCGCACCGGTAAGTTCCGTAAGACCCTCGGCACGAGTTGCTGTTAGCAGCACCTGCTCGGTTGCGCCAACCGATGGGTAAGGCAATGAAATCTTTGCACCCTTTAGACCCTTTGGAGCAGAAAGTCGGGTTCCGTTTTCCAACTCTTCAATTACTGCACCAAAGTTGCGAAGCACCTCAAAGTGGTAGTCGATTGGTCTGTCGCCAATGTGACAGCCACCTAGACCTGGAATAAACGCTTCACCTAAGCGGTGCAGCAGCGGTCCACAAAAAAGAATTGGAATTCTTGAAGAGCCAGCATGGGCGTCGATATCAATCATGCGAGCAGATGCAACATTGCTTGGGTCAAGTGACATTACGCCATCAGAGCTGTGTTCAATTTTCACACCGTGCAGCTGAAGTAAGCGAGAGACAATTTCAACATCACTGATGAAAGGTACGTCTTTTAGAACGCTTGGACCCTCTCCTAGAAGCGCAGCAACCATTGCCTTAGTGACTAGGTTTTTTGCGCCCTTTAGATCTACTCGCCCTTTTAGCGGCTTGCCCCCGGTGACTGTGATCTGACTCATGGTTAGTTCCTAGCCGGTAGCGTTTTTGGCATCCAAGCACCGCGCTTGGCCTCGAAGTCTGTGATGGCCTGCTCGTCGCGAAGAGTAAGACCAATGTCGTCCAGACCTTCAAGCAAACGCCACTTGGTGTACTCATCAATTTCGAAGTGCACAACTAAATCGCCGATGCTTGCGGTTTGTTCAACCAAATTCACGGTAATTGAGGAACCGGGGTTTGCCTCAATGGCTGCCCAAAGTTTTTCTGTGTCTTGCTCTGTAATCACACCGGTGACTAGACCCTGTTTACCCGAGTTGCCGCGGAATATGTCGGCAAATTTGCTGGCAAAAACCGCTTTGAAACCGTAGTCGCGAAGCGCCCAAACTGCGTGCTCGCGCGATGAACCGGTTCCAAAATCTGGGCCAGCAACAAGCACCTGACCTTGCTTATAAGGCTTTTGGTTTAGAACGAATTCAGGATCATTGCGCCATGCTGAGAACAGTGCGTCCTCGAATCCGGTCTTAGTGATGCGCTTCAAATAAACCGCTGGAATGATCTGATCAGTATCTACATTTGATCGGCGTAGCGGCACGGCAACGCCAGTAAAGATTTCAAATTTTTCCATTAGTTTGCCTGCCCTTCTAGCAAGTCGGCAGGTGAAGAAAGAGTTCCGCGAATTGCAGTTGCTGCTGCAACAAGTGGTGAAACCAAGTGCGTGCGTGCACCCTTACCTTGGCGGCCCTCAAAGTTTCGGTTAGAGGTAGAAGCTGCGCGCTCCCCCGGTGCCAGCTGATCTGGGTTCATACCAAGACACATTGAGCAACCGGCAAACCGCCATTCGGCCCCAAAGTCTTTAAAAATTTTGTCAAGGCCTTCTGACTCGGCTTGTAAACGAACTCGCGCAGAACCTGGCACAACCATAAAACGAAGTCCATCGGCTTTTTGCTTGCCCTCAATAACGGCTGCGGCTGCGCGAAGGTCTTCGATACGAGAGTTGGTGCATGAACCAAGGAACACGGTGTCAACGCGAATGTCTTTCATTTTGGTTCCAGGTTTTAGATCCATGTATTCAAGCGCGCGCTCGGCAGCAGCCTTTTCATTTGGATCAGAAATATCTGCAGGGTTAGG
>JBJOJI010000027.1:0-12663 GCA_046046665.1 Actinomycetota bacterium | reverse complement strand
GTGCGATGCCAAGCAGCGACCATGTGTCCGGAATATGCGAGAAAACCAGCCACCCGCCCAGCATGCCAAAACCAATCTGAGCGTAGGTGAAGGGCATGAGGCTGCTGGCGGGGGTGTATTCAAAGGCCTTGATCAACAGAAAATGCCCGGCACCCCCGGCTACGCCCATGATCAGCAAGCCGGCCCACATGGCGGGGTTGTTGATGGGCGCCCACACCCAGGTCTTGCGATGGGAAGAAATGCGCTTGCGCCGAGAGGTAAGGGCTACCGCCAACCGCTTGGCCAATTTTGATGACGCCAACCTGCGTAGATCTGCCCAGGCGGCCGTGGCTGCCGGAGCAAGGGTAGAGCGAGCACTTGAGATTCTTGGCCCTGAGATTCCAGAACACCTGCTTTACGCGGGGCAACTCCGCTTGAAACATAAACAGGCGAGCCTGGATGAATTGGGCCACCTGGCCGAACCTGCGATGACCAAAGACGCCATCGCTGGCAGAATTCGCCGCCTGTTGGCTATGGCCGATAAGCGGGCCGAAGAGCTTGGAATTCCGGCCACAGACGCCTTTTTACCAGAAGATCTAGACGAGTAAAGCTATTCCCCGGCATAAATTTGTGACCGGCCGAGTTAGTCTTTTTACAACCCCATAAAGGAGCAAATAATGAGCAAATACGTACTTCCAGAGCTGTCATACGATTACGCCGCCCTCGAGCCAAGCATTTCAGCTCGAATCATGGAACTACATCACTCAAAGCACCATGCAGCCTACGTTGCTGGCGCAAACGCCACGCTAGATCTACTTGAGGAAGCGCGCGCGAAGAACGACTTTACTTGGGTAAATAAGCTTCAAAAAGACCTGGCTTTTCATCTTGGTGGCCACGTAAACCACTCAATCTTCTGGAACAACCTAGCCGCCGCCAACAGTGACCGCCCACAGGGCGAACTTGCTGCCGCTATTGACGAGTACTTTGGCTCATTTGAGGCCTTCCAGGGGCACTTTAACGCCGCTGCTATGGGCATTCAGGGCTCTGGCTGGGCCTTCTTGGCCTGGGATTCGCTTGGCCAGCGCTTAATCATTGAGCAGCTCTATGACCAGCAGGGAAACGTTGTTCCAGCCAGTGTTCCGCTACTGATGCTGGACATGTGGGAACATGCCTTCTACCTGGACTACCAGAACGTAAAGGCAGACTACGTGAAGGCCTTCTGGAACATCATCAACTGGGCCGACGTTCAGGCACGCTTTGAGGCGGCTCGCAGCAAGACAAGCGGTCTACTGCTAGTCTGATAAAGGTTTTTACCACCCAACGACGCGTGGCAAATAGCACAAAAATACCCCCAAAAATACGCGTCGTTTTGCGACGCCCTAACCTCTTGGAGAACTAAGTGGCTACTCGTGTTGGAATTAACGGCTTTGGCCGTATTGGTCGTAACTACCTTCGTGCATTGCTTGCAAAGGGAAGCGATCTACAAATCGTTGCAGTAAACGACCTAAGTGACCCTAAGTCACTGGCTCACCTTCTAAAGTACGACTCAGTAACTGGTCGCCTACCTCAAGAAGTAACCGTTGACGGACAGAACATTATCGTTGGTGGTCAGGTAATTAAGGTTCTAGCAGAGCGCGACCCAGCAAACCTTGGTTGGGGTGACCTAGGTGTAGACATCGTAATCGAGTCAACTGGTCGTTTCACCGATGCAGAGGCTGCCCGCGCGCACATCACCGCTGGTGCAAAGAAGGTTCTGATCTCAGCTCCAGCCACCGGCGATGCCGAGACTTTCGTTATCGGTGTAAATGAACACCTTTACGACAACGACAAGCACGACATCATCTCAAACGCGTCTTGCACAACCAACTGCTTGGCTCCGTTTGCAAAGGTTTTCAACGACAAGTTTGGTATCGAGAACGGTTTGATGACCACTGTTCACGCTTACACCGCAGACCAGAACCTGCAGGACGGCCCACACGGAGATCTTCGTCGCGCACGAGCAGCTGCGATCAACATTGTTCCTTCATCTACCGGCGCTGCTAAGGCTATTGGCCTAGTTCTTCCAGAGCTAAAGGGCAAGCTTGATGGTTACGCACTTCGCGTTCCAGTTCCAACCGGTTCAATCACAGACCTAACTTTGGTATCAAAGACTGATGTAACAGTTGAAGAAATCAAGGCAGCATACAAGGCAGCCTCAGAGTCTGGCCCAATGGTTGGCATCTTGAAGTACACCGAGGACGAGATCGTTTCAAGCGATATCGTGACCGACCCACACTCATCAATCGTTGACGCGGGCCTAATCAAGGTAATCGGACGTACCGTAAAAATCAGCTCTTGGTATGACAACGAGTGGGGTTACTCAAACCGCCTTGTTGAGCTAACCGAACTTGTAGCTAGCAAGCTCAAGTAACCAAACTCGAGAATCAAATAACATGCGTACACTCTCCGACCTGCCTAATCTTGACGGAAAGCGGGTAGTAATCCGCTGCGACTTCAACGTTCCACTAGATGGAACACGCATCACCGATGACGGTCGCATCGTAGCTTCCTTGCCAACCATCAAGTATCTGGTCGATAAGGGCGCCAAGGTGGTAGTTATTTCTCACCTTGGTCGCCCTGAGGGTGCGCCTGATGCTAAGTATTCTCTTGAACCAGCGGCTGTGCGTCTAGGTGAACTTTTGGGCCAGCCAGTTTTCTTTGCCTCTGACACAGTTGGCAGCGAAGCTAAAGGCGCTGTTCGAGCACTTGATAATGGCGGAGTAGTTGTACTAGAGAACCTGCGTTTCAACCCCGGCGAAGCCAGCAAAGACTCCGCAGAGCGCGAGGCCTTTGCCGCCAAGCTGGCTGAATTGGGTGACTTCTTCGTAAGCGATGGCTTTGGTGTTGTGCACCGCAAACAGGCATCGGTTTATGAATTGGCAAAGGCATTGCCTTCGACATGCGGTCTGCTAATTGAAAAAGAGCTTGAGGTTTTAACTCAACTAACCAGCACTCCAAAGCGCCCATACGCTGTGGTGCTTGGTGGTTCAAAGGTTTCAGACAAGCTGGGCGTAATTGACCACTTGCTTCCAACCGTGAACAAATTGTTGGTTGGCGGGGGAATGGTATTTACCTTCCTTGCCGCACTTGGGCACAAGGTTGGTTCATCTTTGCTTGAGGTTGATCAAATCGAAACCTGTAAAGAATATCTAAAGCGCGCTGAAGAGCTTGGCGTTGAGGTAATTTTGCCAACCGATATCGTGGTGGCATCTAAATTCGGCGCAGACGCTGAAGTTGCGGTTACCGCTGCCGATGCAATTGAGTCCAGCCCCTTTGGTGAATCAGGGCTAGGCCTAGACATTGGGCCAGAGTCGGCTGCAAGATTCGCTGCTGAAATAGCTTCTTCGAAAACAGTTTTCTGGAATGGCCCTATGGGCGTATTTGAAATCGATAAGTTTGCGAACGGCACCAGAGCAGTTGCCAAGGCTCTTACAGAAGTCGAAGGGCTTAGCGTTGTTGGCGGTGGAGACTCTGCGGCCGCAGTTCGAATTCTTGGATTCGATGACAAGCAGTTTGGCCACATCTCTACCGGTGGTGGCGCAAGCCTTGAGTTCTTAGAAGGCAAGACTCTTCCTGGCCTTGAAATTTTAAACTAACCAAAGGATTCAAAAAATGGCACGTATTCCGCTAATCGCTGGTAACTGGAAAATGAATCTAGACCACCAGCAGGCAATTGCCCTGGTTCAAAAACTTTCATGGACCCTTCGTGACGCTAATCACGATTACAACGGTTGCGAGGTTGTGGTTTTCCCACCCTTCACCGATATTCGTAGCGTGCAAACCCTTATGGATGCAGACAAACTAGAGCTTGGACTTGGCGCACAAGACCTTTCTAAGTTTGACTCTGGTGCATACACCGGAGAAGTATCGGGTGCGTTCTTGAAGAAGCTTGAAGTTGAGTACGTGCTTATTGGGCACAGCGAACGCCGCACCTACCACTCTGAAAATGACGAAGTGGTTCAGGCAAAAACCGCCGCCGCTTTCCGTCACGGAATTGTGCCGGTAATCTGTGTTGGCGAAACTCTTGAAGAGCTTGAATCTGAAGGTCAAAGTGCCGTTCCGGTAAGACAGACCCTCGCCGCTTTGGCTGGTCACGACAAGCTGGGCGATTTCGTGATTGCCTATGAGCCGGTCTGGGCCATTGGAACTGGCAAGGTAGCTACCCCTGAAGAGGCAGCAGCTGTCTGTGGCAAGATTCGTGAGGCAATCTCTGCCGAGCATGGCCCTGAAATCGCCGATGCCACCCGCATTCTTTACGGCGGATCAGTAAAGGCCAACAATGTGGCTGGATTCCTGCGTAGCCCCGAAGTAGACGGCGTTTTGGTAGGTGGAGCCAGCCTAGATGCCGAGGAGTTCAGCGGTATAGCTCGTTTCCAGAAGCACATCGCTCTATAATTTCTTAGAACCCTAATTTAAAGGATTAAACCCATGGCAGCGCTTCAGATCGCACTTCACGTGCTTCTAGCAATCACCAGCCTTTTGCTGACCCTAATGATTTTGCTTCACAAGGGGCGCGGTGGCGGCCTTTCAGACATGTTCGGTGGTGGTGTTAGCTCGACCATGGCTTCATCTGGTGTCGCTGAGCGAAACCTAAACCGAATCACCATCATTCTTGGTGTTGTTTGGGTAGTGGTAATCATCACCCTAGGACTATTCAATCGCTTCGACTTGGTTGCATAGGGTCTGAGTAAAAAATGAGTACCGGGGGAGCAGCAATTCGTGGGTCTCGCGTTGGCGCAGGCCCAATGGGCGAACAAGACCGCGGCTTCAAAGCCGAGCGAATCACTGTTAGCTATTACTGCGCGGCCGGCCACGAGTACAGCCCACAGTATGCAGCGGCGGTAGATTCTGCTGAAATTCCTGAACTTATCGACTGCCCAAATTGTGGTCTACCAGCTGGTCAAGACAAAGCAAACCCTCCGGTAATTACCAAGCACGAACCTTATAAAACACATCTTGCATATGTGAAAGAGCGCCGCACAGAAGCGGAAGCCAAAGAACTACTTGAAGAGGCCGTAGCCGCCGTTCGTGAACGCAGAATTCGCCTTGCCGAAGAGGCAAAGAATGCCGCCAAAGAAGCTGCGAAGGCTGCAACAAAGAAGGCAAAGAGTGGCCCGGTGAAACCTGTCGTTAAAGAAGCTGCTAAGCCAGCAGCTAAGCAAGCCGCAAAGGCTGCACCAAAAGCAGCAGCCAAGCCAACAAAAAAGAAGTAGCTGTTAGCAGCCGAAGACCTTTGTTCCGGCCGTTGAATCTATAAACCAGTGCGTGGCTTTAGTTCCACGAACACAGCCAACCGGTAAATCAGTTGGGGAATCGCCCATAGCAACGGCCACTGCATCTTGCTTATCGGCACCTGCAACCACAAACCAAACCTGATCCGCCGAATTTAGTGCTTCGTATGTGAAGCTCAAACGCTGTGGTGGCGGCTTAGGCGAATTGTGCTCGGCAATAATTTGAACGCCTACATGTGGAACCGGCTTGCCAGGAAACAAGCTGGCGATGTGACCATCTGGGCCCATTCCTAAAAGTACGATGTCAAATTTAGGATTCAACTCTTTCACAATGCCTGCAAATATTTCAGCGGCTTCATCAAGGCTGACGCCTGAGTCACTCGCCGGAAATTCGTGAATTTTGTTTGAGTCTGCGTTTATTTTTTTTAGCAACGCGTTTGTTGCCTGCAGAGAGTTTCTATCGGCGTGATCTGAGGCAACGTAGCGCTCATCACCCCACCAAAAATGAACGCGACTGTAATCTACAGAATCCCTTTGGGGGTGTGAACCCAACGCGGCTAGAGAGGCAATACCAACTGTTCCGCCAGTAAGCATCAGGTGCACCTCTGATTGCACAGCCAAAAGTGAATTAAGGTTTTTGATTAGTTCCTCGGCTACGTTCTTAGCAACCGAGGCACCATCTTTGAATCTATGTACTATGGCCAATTACTTCTTCTTCGCTGCGGTTTTACTCTTGACGCCAAAACTCTTGGTGATGATTTCACCGAACAAGTCATCTGGGTCTAGTCGGCGCAGATCTTCGCTCAGGCAATCGCGCAGGCTGCGACGTGGAAGCGAAATTTCGCGAGTGGGCTGTGATGGCTGCTTCAGCACAGCTTTGTCTAGTACCTCACGGCTGATCTCAACATCACCAGATTTTCTAATCAACTTGATGTTCTTAATCACGTTGATTGATTTTGCTGGGGTAGTGCGCACAATCTTTACTTTGATACCAAGCTTTAGTTCTAGCCAGGCTGCCAGCAGATCAACGCTTGGTGAATCTGAAGCGCCAATAATTTCGGCACCCAGGACTTTGTCATAAGGGGGCTGATCTAACATGGTCGCCAACTGGGTGCGAAGCTGGGTCAGGCGAGTCCAAGCAAAGTCACTGTCACCAGGGCTGTAGGTTTTTGCAATGTTCCTAAAGTGCGCTCTTGCGTCTTTCTGGCTAGCTGCATCGGTGATGCGGCGAGTTGCAATACGACCAATTGCAGAATTGGCAGCGTTGGCAGGTGCTTCGCCCGGCCACCAGGCCACTACTGGCGCGTCTGGCAAGAGCAAGCCCGTGACCAGGCTTTCTGGGTCTGAAGCTGCTTCGCCAAAGGCACGCAAAACAATAACTTCAGATGCTCCAGCGTCACCCCCAACGCGAATCTGTGCGTCTAGTCGAGCGTTCTTTTTGCTCTTGGTGTTGTCATCGGCCAGAACAATGATGCGGCAAGGGTGCTCTCTTGAGGCGTCGTTTGCAGCCTTAATAGCTGGTTCGATTCCCTTAAAGTCTGTTTCGATCACCAAAGTAAGTACACGCCCAAGGGCAACTACGCCACCCTGCTCACGAATTTGAACAATACGCTTAGAGACTTTGCTAATGGTGGTGTTTTCAAGATCAACGATCACGGAATTCTCCATTCGCGGCCATCAAGAGCCATCATTGCATCAGCTGAACTTGGGCCCCAGGTGCCCGGTCGATACTGTTCAGGCTTTCCCTTTTTCTCCCAGAAGCTGACGATTGGGTCAAGAATCTTCCAAGAAAGTTCCACTTCTTCATGGCGAGGGAACAGCGGTGGATCACCTAGAAGTACGTCAAGAATCAAGCGTTCGTAGGCTTCAGGGCTTGCTTCAGTAAAAGCGTGACCATAGCCAAAGTCCATAGTCACATCGCGTACCTGCATGCCAACTCCCGGAACTTTCGAACCAAAACGAATAGTCACACCTTCATCAGGTTGCACGCGAATTACCAATGCGTTTTGACCAAGAGCGCTGGTCTGGCTCTCTGCAAATAGCTGTTGCGGAGCGCGCTTGAAAACTACTGCAATCTCTGTGACTCGGCGGCCAAGACGCTTTCCGGCGCGAAGATAGAAGGGAACCCCGGCCCAACGGCGCGTGTTGATGTCAAGTCGCATTGCTGCGTAAGTTTCAGACACAGAATTAGGATTCATGCCATCTTCATCGAGAAAACCGGTGACATTCTCACCACCTTGCCAGCCGCCAGCGTATTGGCCGCGGGCAGTGTGCTTTGCGATGTCTTTTGGTACACGAACTGCCGATAGAACTTTTTCTTTTTCAGCACGAAGGTCTGCTGCATCAAAAGAAACGGGTTCTTCCATTGCTGTTAGCGCAAGCAGCTGCAATAAGTGATTTTGAATCACGTCACGGGCCGCACCAATGCCGTCGTAGTAGCCTGCACGGCCACCAACGCCAATGTCTTCAGCCATGGTTATCTGAACGTGGTCGATGTAGTTACTGTTCCAGAGTGGTTCAAAAAGCATGTTTGCAAAGCGAAGAGCCAATATATTTTGTACCGTCTCTTTACCTAGGTAGTGATCAATTCTAAAAACAGAATCAGGCGGGAAAACTGACTCAACAACCTCGTTAAGTTCGCGAGAGGTCTTTAAGTCACGGCCAAAAGGCTTTTCAATGACCACACGACGGAACTCATCTGGCCCGGCGTCGGCCAGGCCTGAGCGCTTTAATTGCTGACATACCTGGGCAAAAGCTTTCGGCGGAATAGATAGGTAAAAAGCGTGATTTCCGTTGGTTCCAACTTTGGCATCAAGCTCATCGATTGTTGCTTTGAGCCTGTCGAACGAGGCATCATCGTCGAACTCACCGGAAACAAATCGGATATTTTCTGAAAGCTGCTTCCAAACCGATTCGTTCCAAGGTGTTCGGGCATATTGTTTTACAGCCTCTTTGACTACCTTGCCGAAATCTTGGTTTTTCCAATCTCGACGAGCAAATCCGACTAATGCAAATCCTGCTGGAAGCAAGCCACGGTTTGCTAAATCGTAAACCGCGGGCATTAGTTTCTTGCGAGATAGATCACCGGTTACACCAAAGATCACCAAGCTGCTAGGACCGGCAATTCGATTCAAGCGGCGATCATCTGGATCGCGAAGGGGGTTTTGCCCTGCAGATATCTTGCTCATTAAGAGTGCGTCTCCTTAGATGGCGTCTTTAATTGCGGCGATTCCGGCCTTTGCATCGGCAAGAGTCAGAGTAAGAACCGGTCTACCTAAACCACCAAGCACCTTTGCATCTCCAGCAGCCTGAGAGGCGATTAGTTCACCAAAGGTAAAGTCGCGGCCAGGAACAGCAATGTCTTGCTTGGCCTGCGAAACAATCTGCAAGTAGACGCCCTGACGTGGGCCGCCCTTGTGGTACTGGCCGGTTGAATGCAAGAAGCGCGGAGCCCAACCAAAAGTAACTGGGCGTCTGGTCTTGTTGGCAAATAAGTCACGAAGTTCGGCGGCCTCAGCAACAGAGGTGCGGTCAAGGTAGGCGTGAATCGAGACGTAGCCTTCGTCATCGTCAAGCTGTGCAAGCAAAGCTCTAACCGCATCTGCCACTGTTGTGCCAGAGATTGACAATTCGGTAGCGCGCACTTCAATAGAGTCTGCAGAATAAAGCGGAGCAATAACTGCGTCTCGCTGTTCCAACATGCCGCGAGCAGCAATCTTTGCCGACTCAACATCTGGCTGATCAAAAGGATTAATGCCAATCAATCGGCTTGCCACAACGGTCGCAAATTCCCAGAGCATAAATTGGGCACCTAGCGCACCAGACACCGATACCGCATCGCCAGCGACAGGTTTTGCGTCTGACTGTACGTGAACCGCCAAAAGGTCGGCCAGCCCTGAGTGTAACTCTGCACTGTTTGGGTCAAGCACTACAGGCAATACACCCTTTGAATGTTTACCGGTTGACTCAGCAATTAGCTGCTCTGCCCAGTCACCAAAACCAATTATGTGAGTTCCATCAGCAACCACACCAATCTTGTCGCGATTGCCCATTTCACCTGGAGTGCGCGCAAGAGCAGCACCAAGAATAAGTCCCGGATTCGTCTCAGAATCTGTGGCAAGAATCTCGGCCACATCTTGTGCTTCTTTCAGGAGCCCTGCAATGTCTGCGCCCGCCAGGCCTGAAGGAACAATGCCAAAAGCTGTCAGTGCTGAATATCGGCCACCAACCGTTGGATCAGCGTTGAATACTCGGTATCCGTCAGCCTTGGCTGCTGCCTCCATTGGAGAACCAGGGTCAGTTACCACAACGATGCGATCTGTTTTGTCTATGCCCGCATCGGTGAATGCTTTTTCAAAAATGCGTTTCTGAGAATCAGTTTCTACTGTTGAGCCAGATTTTGATGAGACGATAATCGCGGTCTTGTTTAGGTCACCAGCAAGAGCTGCGCCAACTTGATCGGCATTGGTTGAATCAAGCACAACAAGATCTACTCCTGCGGTGCGAGTAATAACCTCAGGTGCCAAAGAAGAGCCGCCCATACCGCAAAGCACAAAACGATTAACGCCTTTGTCATTGAATTCTTTTTTGAGAGCAAGAACTTGATCGACCAGGGGAGCAGAGTCGAATGCAGAAGTAACCCAACCCAACCGAATCGAAGACTCTGCTTCAGCCTCTTTACCCCAAAGCGTGAAATCTTTACCGGCAATTCTGCTGGCAACTTTATCGGCGACTAACTCACCAATGCTGTTTGCAACAGCTGCGGCCGCGGTTCCGGCAACTACAACTTTTAGCGACATTACTTAGCAGCCTTCAGTGCGTTATCTACAGTCTCTACAAGCTCGTTCCAAGAAATAATGAACTTTGAAACGCCCTCTTCTTCAAGCAATGTTGTTGCATCATCAAGTGAAACACCGGCGGCAGCAACCTGGGCAAGAACCTCGCGAGCACCCTCGTAGTGATTGGTGATTGATGCAGCAGGCACTACTCCGTGGTCGTAAACAGCTTCCATAGTCTTTTCAGGCATGGTGTTAACAAGTTGAGGGGCAACTAGCTCTGTTACGTAAAGAGTGTCAAGAAGTGCCGGGTCTTTTACGCCAGTAGACGCCATCAAAGGGCGCTGTGCGTTGGCACCGGCAGCAGCAAGCTCGGACCATTCAGAAGTTGCAAAGCTTTGTTCGAACACTTCGTAGGCAAGGCGTGCATTTGCCAAAGCTGCTTGGCTCTTAAGCTCTGGTTTCCCTGCAGCCTCAAGTCGCTTGTCAATCTCTGTGTCAACTCGAGAAACGAAGAATGATGCAACGGAGTGGATTTTTGAAATGTCGTGACCATTTTGCTTGGCAAGCTTCACACCTGCGATGTAAGCAGCAATAACTTCGCGGTAGCGAGCAAGTGAGAATATCAAAGTCACGTTTACGCTAATGCCTTCGGCGATAACGGCGGTGATGGCTGCAAGCCCAGGCCTGGTTGCCGGAATCTTGATCATTACGTTCTCGCGGTTTACCGCGGCAAACAGTTCTTTGGCCTGTCTTATGGTTCCTTCTGCATCGTTGGCAAGACCTGGTTCAACTTCAATCGAAACGCGGCCGTCAAAACCGTTTGATGATGCGTAAACTCCGGCGAATATATCGCAAGCGTCAGCAACATCTTTGGTGGTGATCGCAAAGATTGCCGCAGTTGCATCGGCGCCAGCTGCGGCAAGCTCAGCAACCTGTGCCTGATAGCCCTCACCCTTTGCCAAGGCTCCCGCAAAAATTGTTGGGTTGGTAGTTACACCAGACACCGAACGGTTAGTGATTAGGTCACGAAGGCTTCCTGAAACGATGCGTGAACGAGACAGGTCGTCTAGCCAGATGCTGACGCCGTTTGCTGCTAGTTGAGCTAATGGACTTGTTGACATTTTTTCTCTTTCCTAAAAACTAAAAATTAAAGTGCAGCAATGGTTGATTTGGCAGCAGAAACTACTGCATCCGAAGTCATGCCAAACTCACGGTAAAGAGTCTTGGCATCGGCCGATGCACCAAAGTGTTCGATTGAAACACTTTGACCAAAAGGACCAACGTACTTGTTCCAGCCAAGTGCAAGACCAGCTTCAACAGACACTTTGGCTTTCACCGAAGCAGGAAGCACCTGTTCGCGGTAAGTTTCTGGCTGCTCATCGAACCATTCAAGGCAAGGAGCCGAAACAACACGCGTTGCAACACCTTGGGCCTCAAGTTGAATACGAGCGGCAACGGCGATCTCAACTTCAGAACCGGTGGCAATCAAGATAACTTCAGGGTTTCCATTTGCAGCTTCTAGAAGCGTGTAGGCACCCTTTGAAGTGTTTTCGGCACCAGCATAAACGGCACCGGTTTCATCGGCTTCACCGCGAGCATAAACCGGAAGATTTTGACGACTAAGCGCCAATCCCGATGGACCCTGGCGACGCTCAAGCACGGTCTTCCAAGCGTAGGCAGTTTCGTTTCCATCTGCTGGGCGAACGATGTCTAGGTTTGGAATTGCGCGCAGTGTTGCCAGTTGCTCGATTGGTTGGTGAGTTGGACCGTCTTCTCCGAGTGCAACAGAGTCGTGAGTCCAGACGAAGATTGAAGGAACACCCATCAATGCAGCTAGACGAACAGCTGGGCGCATGTAGTCGCTAAAGATTAGGAAGGTTCCACCAAAGGCACGGGTGTTTCCATGTAGAACGATTCCGTTAAGAATTGAGCCCATGGCATGTTCGCGAATACCAAAGTGAAGAACGCGGCCGTACTTGTCACCATTCCATTCGTGGGTAGACCATTCGGCTGGAACAAAAGATCTTGCTCCTGCAATTGTGGTCATGTTTGAATCGGCAAGGTCTGCTGAACCGCCCCAAAGCTCTGGCATGACTTCGGCAATTGCATTAATGACTTTGCCCGAAGCAACTCGCGTTGAAACAGAGCTGCCGCTTTCAAACTTCGGAAGCGCCCCCTCAAGACCCGATGGGGTAGCACCTGAAACAACGCGGTCAAGAAGTTCTTTTTTGTCTGGGTTCTCTGAAGCCCAAACGTCAAAAGACGCCTGCCAAGCAGAACGTGCTTTATCAGCCTGAGCCTGGTAGCCACGAGTGTGGGCAATCACTTCAGGAGCAACATCAAATGTTTTTTCAGGATCAAATCCCAGAACGCTCTTTAAACCAGCAAGTTCTTCTGCACCAAGAGCTGATCCGTGAATTTTTCCACTGTTCTGCTTTTTAGGTGAAGGCCAACCAATGATTGTACGCAAGGTGATAAGCGAAGGCTTATCGGTGACGGATTTTGCTTTTTCAATCGCAGCATAAAGCTCAGCCAAGTCTTCTACGTAGTTTCCGGTTTTCTTCCAGTCAACGGTTTGAGTGTGCCAACCGTAAGATTCGTAGCGCTTAGAAAGATCTTCGGTGAAGGCAATGTTG
>JBJOJI010000074.1:0-4815 GCA_046046665.1 Actinomycetota bacterium | reverse complement strand
AAGCTCAGCCGACCCAAGCCCAACACCTTCAGGTTCAAGCTCAGCCGACCCAAGCCCAACACCTTCAGGTTCAAGCTCAGCCGACCCAAGCCCAACACCATGGGTACCGCTAACTGAATTGTTGCCAGAAATACCACCTACAGAAATTGCTGAAATAATTCAAGAGGCACTAACTTGTTCAACTCTCACCAGAGATGTCAAGGCAGTATTTGCAAGAACACTTTTGATTCGTGAACAGTATGTAAAGGCCGCTGACTACGACGAGGTGACTCCCGAGTTAGCAGCAACTCTTCGCGCAGCAATCGATGAGGAAAATGCAGTAGTTGCCGCACGTGATACTCAGTGTGAACCCACAATCACGCGAATTGCATCACTTCGAACTGATGCTAAATGGTCATCAAATGAGAGCAAGGCACTGGCTCAGATTGAATCAGTGGTAGTTGCCCAAGACGTTGTTTCCTCTGAGTTTATTTCTCTACAGAGAACATCATTCAGCGAAGAAATTCCCGACTTCGCGATGAAAGATGCAATCATCGTTTGGTCGATTATTATTCTCGCCCTCTTCGCTGGCTGGTGGATCATCATCGTATTCCGTCGGAAGCGCGTCTGGATTGACGATGAAGTTTGCACCCGTTGCGATGTTTGTGTTCTAAAAGATCCAGAGATCTTCCAACGCAACAAGAAGCTAAACGTTGTTCGAATTAATGGTTCGTCGTTTGACGTTCGTAAAAAGAACGATGAAATTGAAGACTATCCAGATCGCATCGATGAGGCAGTCGAAGCTTGTGAACCTGAAGCGATGAGGAGCACTAGATTTGTTCCACGCCGAATCAAGAAGCAAGATGAAACGGACGAGAAAAAGTAAGTTCAAAAACTAACGCGGTAGGCACTTGGTGTTGGAAATTACAACCTGGGTGCCTACAGCTTTTAGTGCCTCATTTACATAGGAAGCCGGCATTGCGTAGGCCCTCTCGCCAACGGAGCTAGACTTCGCAAAAACAATTCCACGCACTAGTCCATTTTTATCAATCAATGCGCCGCCAGAGTCACCAGTTGAAATGTGTGCTTTCAGTTCATTTACTTCAAGATCAAACTCGCCCTCATCGAAAATGTCTTTGGCTTTCCATTTCACAGTTCGAATACTTACGCTCTCTTCCACCCTAAGAATTCGCCCGCCTGTATAGCCGTAGGCATTCACAACTTCGCCTTGAGTCAAGTCGGATCCAATCTGCAAGGACTTTAGGCGTGATGTGCGGACTTCAATAATTGATATGTCCCGTTTTGGATCAAAATAGACCAACTTGCCGTCAACTTCATTTGGAGCGAAGTCACTGGAGACCTTTATCTCAGAGGCACCCGCAACAACGTGAGCGTTGGTCACAATGTATTTAGAGGTAGCTGCAAAACCTGAACCGTGATCTTGGATGCCGCACTTCTCAGACTTTACGTGCACTTGAAAAACAGACGCGCTGTAAGGATCCTCATTCGTCGGATCAAGGAACTTACTCACTTCAGCTTTTTGACTGGAGTTTGAACAGCTGGAAAGCAAAATAAGGGCTACACCAACTAATAAAGTTTTTCCAAACACCTAAAGTTTTTCCAAACACCTTCAACGAAAATCCTTTGCTTACTTTCTTCTAGCGCTGGTGGGGAGTACGGGACTTGAACCCGTGACCGACGGATTATGAGTCCGCTGCTCTAACCGGCTGAGCTAACTCCCCCGACCTGCTACCTACTAATCTTCGTCGTTTTTAAGGCGCTCTGCAGCGTTCTTTACGACTTTCTTAGCTTTGGTTGCAGTTTTCTTTGCAGTTTTCTTAACCTTGGTGTTTACCGCCTTGGTTCGTTCCACTACTTCATCGCGAATATCTTCGAGTTTTTCTCGAACTTCATCGCGAACTTCTTCACGAAGATCCGTGGCCGCCTCACGCAGTGCGCGAGCTCTCTCACGCAACTCTACAACGCGATTATGCAGCGGTTCAGGCAGAATTCCAATTGCCTTGGTGTAGGTCTCATCGTTGTCGTCAGAGGTTTTAACACCATCCTGGTCGCCACGATACAGTCCCTCAAAGATTGAAAGAGTGCGCTCTATGTCGTGTGACTGAATCAAGTGCAGCGAGTTCTCTGATAGACGGTCAAGTTCAGCCTGATCAGCCGTAAGAATGAGCTTTAGCTTGCTGGCAAATTCATCTATATCGTCTGGTTGAAAAAGATAGCCGTTGTCGCCATCGTGAACTAGGTGCGGTAGCGCCATCGCATCTGCAGCCACCACAGGGCGGCCAGAGGCCATGGCTTCCATAGTTGCAATGCTCTGCAATTCGGCGATAGAAGGCATAGCAAATAGCGTTGCTCGCTCATAGGCCTTAGGCAATTCTTCTTCGGTGATGTGGCCCAAGAATTTCACTTGCTTTTCAACTCCTAGTTCAATCGCCAGCTCCTGGAGGTGCTTGCGCTCCCCGCCGTCACCAACGATTTCCACCTGGGTATTTAATTTTTTAGGCAATTTGGCAACGGCCCTCAAAAGATTGTGAATGTGCTTTTCATAATCAAGACGACCCAAGAACAAAATTCTTGGAATTTCGTTGGATGTTGGGGTTGCGTTGGCAAACTTTGATGCGTCAATGCCGCAGCTAATGGCCAAGACGCCATCAACGCCAGCGGCAGCCTCTAGCAGATTTGCAGCTCGTCTAGTTGGAGTCGTGATTGCGTCTACTTGCTTCAGTACTCGCCCGGCATCTGCCCAGGCCATTTTCATGGCGGTCTTTTCAAGGAATTTAGGAATGATCACTGAATACTTAATTAAGTTCTCAGGCATTATGTGGTTTGTTGCTAAAAGACGTATGCCCTGTTGTTTGGCGCTCTTTACTAGGTAGCGCCCCATAATTAGATGCGATTGAATGTGAACGGCATCGGGCTTGATTTCTTGCAAAATTGCATCTGTCTTGCGCTTCAAAGTAAATGGCCAAACGTAGCGAAGAGTCTTGTGCTGCGGAATACGGAAGCTCTTTATGCGATGCACAGTCATTGCTTGGCCATCATGAACTTCAGTGAACGCACCGTGATTGCTGTCGAAAGCAGAGGCTACTATGTGTACGTCATGGCCATGGCGGGCAAGGCCAGCGGCTAAGCGTTCGGCAAATCTGGCGGCACCATTTATGTCTGGCGGAAAGGTGTCACAACCAATAACAATCGTCAGCGGCTTCTTAGCTGCAGAGTCTGAAGCAGTGGTCAAGGTGTTTGCCTTCATTTGGGGAAATGGCTGGGATAGCCCAACCACTCAATTTTACCCCTTGTGAGGCTTGTGGGTGAGTTCTGGGTGCACCTTCGATAGAAGATATACCCCGATAACGGCCAATATCGCGCTTAGGCCAAAGCCAATCATTACAGGCAAGCTTGCCGCCGTAGCCTCGCCCAGAATGACGATTCCGATGCTCACTGCAACCAAAGGGTCAATAACGGTCAAACCGGCTATCACGAGGTCTGGGGGGCCTGAGGCATAGGCGTTCTGAACAAACCAACTACCCAGGGCCACGGCCCCAATCAGGGCGATTAGGCACAAGATGGTGAGCCATTCAAATTCAGCCTGATAGATACGCTGAATAACCACCTTGGCCAGGGTTGCCACGAAACCGTAAAGTACTCCAGCACCAATCACATAGGTCAGGGCTTTTGCATGTTTGCCGATAGTGAAGAAAAGAACGATAAAAATGGCCAAAATAACAGCCAAAACAGTTAGTACCTCACGAAGGCGGTCGTCGTTCAAAACTGTTTCGTTGGCAACACCAGATGCCATGGCCACAAAAGCCGCGATGCCCACAGAACAAAGGGCAACCGCAAGAATTGTGCCTTTATTAAGTCTGGTTTTGGTTACTCGTGCGTTTAGCAACGAGGTTATTACTAGGGCAATTGCACCAATTGGCTGCACCACGATAAGCGGTGCAAGTGATAGGGCTCCCAGCTGAAGGCCAATGCCCACAACCATGAAGGCTGTGCCGGATAGCCAGCGAGGCTTCAGTAAAAGCGAAGCTATCTGCTTCACAGATAAAGAGCCTCTGCCCTTTTCTGTTCCGTTGGTTCGCTTTCGATTAGGACCAGCCGAAACCGCATCGTTTTGAAACTGGGCACCAAAAGCCAGGGCTATTGCAGCCAAAACAGCCAAGAATATGGCCAGAACACGCAGATCAACCCCTGGGCCATAGGCCACCAGATCAACGCCGCTTCCAAATACCATTTCTATCTGACTTTATCGCCGTTGCTTACCGAAACAGGTGAGGCTAGCGGGTAAATTTACCTAATGACCATTAGACCAATTTGCATCACTGGTGAGCCAGTTTTGCACCAGCGCGCTCAAGAAGTAACAGTTTTCGACGATGAGCTTAATGATCTTGTATCCGACATGTTTGAAACTATGGACAAGGCTCCAGGTGTTGGATTGGCCGCGCCCCAGATTGGGGTTGGCCTGCGAATTTTCACATATGACTATGCCGATGATGATGGCAACGAACGTCGCGGTGTAATTATTAACCCAACACTCACGCTTGGGCCAATTTCAGAAGAACCTGCCGATGAGGATACCGAAATAGAAGGTTGCCTGTCAGTGCCTGGTGAACGATTTCCATTAAAGCGCGCTGATTACGCTGTGGTAACCGGTGTAGACCTCAATCAGAAACCGGTTCGCATTGAAGCTGACGGTTGGTTCGCAAGAATATTCCAGCATGAATTTGATCACCTAGACGGCCTTCTGTATGTAGACCGATTAGCCGAACCTTGGAAAGAAATATCTTCCGACATAATCGCCGATAACGGCTGGGCAAA
>JBJOJI010000026.1:0-12767 GCA_046046665.1 Actinomycetota bacterium | reverse complement strand
GGCAAGTGCGTCATCACCTTCTGACTTGCTGTGCAGCTTGGTTATTTCATCTGCAATGAACTGTGCTTCGTCGTGCGCTGAATACCCGGTGTAGCCAACAATCTTGTCACCATCGCCAGATGCAGTCCAAAGATTTTTAGATGGGCGATCAAAATTATTTGAGATAACCGCATTCGCGGCCGAAAGAATGTTTTGGGTTGAACGATAGTTTTGCTCAAGCAAAATAGTCTTGGCGCCAACGAAGTCTTTTTCAAATTCGGTGATGTTACGAATGTCTGCGCCACGAAAAGCATAGATGGACTGGTCTGAGTCACCAACCACAGTTAGCGATGCGGTCTTAGCTAGTTCACGAATCAAGGCGTACTGTGCGTGATTCGTATCTTGGTACTCATCAACCAGAATGTGCTTAAACTTTTGCTGATAGGTAGCCAAAACCTCTGGAAAAGCGCGAAACAGATGAACGGTTTCACCAATCAGGTCATCAAAGTCAAAAGCGTTATTCTTGCGAAGCTCGTGTTGGTATCGGGTGAAGATTTCTGAAATTATGCGAGCTACCGGATCATTTTGATCAACGTTGCGCGCGTAAGATTCGGCGTCGGCCAGCTCGTTCTTTGCATTAGAAATGACGGCACCAACGCCGGCCGGGGTGAGCTTATGAACGTCGGCACCCAGCTCTTTGATTAGGCGCTTAAGAATTGCGCGGGTGTCTCCGCTGTCGTAAATGGTGAAGTTTGAATCATGGCCAAGGCGTTCACTTTCTCGGCGAAGAATAAGCACACAAGCCGAGTGGAAAGTTTTTAGCCACATGCCGTCGGCTGCTTCACCAAGCAGGTGGCGCACGCGCTCTCGCATTTCGGCTGCAGCCTTATTGGTGAAGGTAATAGCCAAAATTTGTGAAGGCCAGGAATCTTTGGTGGCCAAGAGGTGGGCAATTCGGTGAGTTAGCACACGGGTTTTGCCAGAACCGGCGCCGGCAACAATAAGCAGTGCCTGACCGCGATATTCAACAGCCTCGCGCTGTTGCGGGTTTAGCCCATCAACCAGTGCGGCCGTTTTATCTTGGGCGAAAAAGCTCAACTCATTCATAACTAGGCAATCTTAGGCGCACGTGGCGACTTTGACTTTGGCGGATTCAACAGCTTTAGTGTTCTAGGCCCTTGGCAACCTCAACCAAGAGGTCTGGCTGATCGGCAAATACCCCATCGGCGCCGCTAAGAATGAACTTTGAGTAATACTCCTCAATTGAGGCTTCGGCTTCCTCAGCTTTGGCTGTCCAAATGAATACTTTCAGCCCACGCGCCTTAGCCTGC
Source organism: Actinomycetota bacterium (assembly GCA_046046665.1). Lineage (GTDB taxonomy): Bacteria > Actinomycetota > Actinomycetes > Actinomycetales > Microbacteriaceae > Rhodoluna. The sequence goes on along the minus strand of JBJOJI010000026.1, from coordinate 11,457 downwards.
TGAATCCAATCACTGTTCATCGTTAGTCGATAGTTAAAGCTAATGCCATCGAAAATCTTGGCAGTCTCGTCGAAGCGCGGTTCGCCCCAGGTGTCAACCAAGAAAACGTATTCACCGACATCGCCGCAAACCCGTTGCATTTGCTCAAGAACTTTGAAGTCAAAACTTTCCAAAGTCAAAGTCACTCCCCGATGCTTCCAGTTGCTCTCACGAAGCTTGCGCGCCAAAATTGCCGATACCGGAAAACCCTGGGTGGCAAAGTATGCCCCGTGCTTTACCTCAAGAATCAGGTGCTTGCTGGAAACAAAATCTGCTGCTAAAAGTTCATCAAGTGTTGGAATCTCAAATTGGCCATCAAACTTAGCGCTGCCTGGGCGCTCTTCGGGCACTCGCTCTATGGCACGCAGTTGCTTTATTTCTGCAAGAGTGAAATCTTCGCAAAACCAGTCTTCTCGATAGTCTTGCCAGCCCACCAAACCTTCACGCTTTAGGTGCGCAAACTCTGGGCGGGTGGCGACATCGGTAGTGGTTGAAAGATAGTTGTCGTGACGAATGATTAGATCGCCATCTTTGGTTGGCAGTAGATCGCATTCGATTGCGTCGGCGCCCATCTCAAAGGCAAGCTTGAAGGCCTCAAGAGTGTTCTCTGGACGGTAGCCTGAAGCACCTCTGTGGCCGAATACTTGAATCCGTCCCGGAAGTTTATTTTCTGGTCGCATCGCTACCGCTGGCTCCAATAATCACCTGTCGGTGATTATTCCCACTCAATTGTGCCTGGTGGCTTTGAAGTCACGTCAAGCACAACACGGTTCACGCCTTCTACCTCGTTGGTGATGCGGTTAGAAATCTTGGCAAGCAAGTCATAAGGCAAGCGAGTCCAGTCGGCGGTCATCGCGTCTTCTGAAGAAACCGGGCGAAGCACAATTGGGTGACCGTAGGTTCGGCCGTCTCCTTGCACGCCAACTGATCTAACATCGGCGAGCAAGACAACTGGGCATTGCCAGATCTCGCCATCAAGGCCAGCCGCAGAAAGTTCGGCACGCACGATTGCATCTGCTTTGCGCAAGAGGTCTAGACGCTCTTTGGTAATTTCACCAACGATGCGGATACCAAGGCCAGGACCAGGGAAAGGCTGGCGACCAACAATCTCGGCAGGCAAGCCAAGCTCGGCGCCAATTGCTCGAACCTCATCCTTAAATAAGGTACGTAGCGGTTCCACCAACTCAAACTCAATGTCATCTGGCAAGCCACCAACGTTGTGGTGACTCTTGATGCCAGCGGTTACGCCGCCGCCAGACTCAACAACGTCTGGGTAGAGGGTTCCCTGAACCAAGAATTTGATTGGACGGTTATCGGCTTTTGACTCTTCGTAAAGAGCCGCCTGTGCCTCTTCAAAAGTGCGTATAAATTCACGGCCAATAATTTTGCGCTTGGTTTCCGGGTCGCTAACCCCGGCAAGTGCACTTAGGAATTTGTCTTCAACGTTTACGGTCACGAGGCGAATACCGGTTGCTGCAACGTAGTCGCGCTCAACTTGCTCAGCTTCATCTTGACGCAACAATCCATGGTTCACGAAAACACAAACCAACTGGTCTCCAACTGCTTTGTGAACAAGAGCAGCAGCAACTGCAGAGTCCACGCCACCTGAGAGGCCACAAATAACGCGTGCATCGCCAACCTGTGCGCGAATCTTTTCAACCTGTTCGGCAATTACGTTGCCAGAGTTCCAGGTTGCCGGAATGCCAGCTGCGTTGTGTAGGAAGTTGGTCAAAACATTTTGACCAAACTCAGAGTGCTTAACCTCTGGGTGCCACTGCACCCCGTAAATCTTTTTCTCACTATTAGCAAATGCCGCAACCGGAGTGATGTGGGTTGATGCCAACACTTCAAATCCGGCTGGGGCTTCCATTACCTGGTCACCGTGGCTCATCCAGCAAATCTGCTCTGCCGGTTGACCGGCAAGAATCTCTCCGCCAGCTTTTACATTCAGCTCTGTTGCGCCGTATTCGCGCTTTCCGCTGCGATCAACCCGGCCACCAAGTGCGTTTGCCAAAGTTTGGAAACCGTAGCAAATACCAAGCACCGGAATACCAAGTTCCAGAATGCCTTTGTCTAGCTGCGGTGAGCCCTCTTCATAAACCGATGAAGGGCCACCAGAAAGAATGATGGCCAACGGGTTCTTAGCGGCAACTTCGGCAGCGGTCACGTTGTGGTGCACGATTTCTGAGTACACGTTTGCTTCACGCACTCGGCGCGCAATTAGCTGGGCGTACTGTGCACCAAAGTCCACAACTAGTACTGGGCGATTAGCGGTCATTTTGACAGCTGCCTTTCTGCAACCTTGCTGTAGTGGCGTTCGGTAAAGAATGAAAGCAAAGGCACTACTCCGCCAAGAGCAATAACTAAGAAGCGCTTGAAGTTCCAGCGGTATAGAGTCCACATTCTGAAATCACCAAACAGGTAGGCCACATAGAGCCAGCCGTGAATAATCAAAGACACCGATGTCAAAGAGAGACCGGACTCAGGAAAGCCAATTTTCTCGCCGGCTGAATCTAGCGAGTAATAAGCCAAGTAAAGGAACCCATCTGGACCGGCTAGCCAAACATCGGCCTGCCAAACAAGGCGTATACCCCAGAGAATCATGATCAGAATCAAGAAAATGCCCGTGATGTAAGAGGTGACCTTGAAATACTTCAAGACCCCGCGAAGGGTTTCTTCTGGTGGATTCATTGGACTAGTTTACCTTTTCACTAATTGGGTCATTGGTCAGCTGCAGCTGCTCATCCTTTACCAGGCGCCACCAAAGGAACACCGCAAAGCCCGCAAATACCAGCCACTCTAAGAAATAAAAGGCGCTAAGCCAGTTGATGTTTTGGCCCGGGCCATAGGCAATTTTGATTGCCTGCAGAGGCGGCCAAGCCGAGGCCTGACTGCTGCCGGTTAGCGCCAAAATTTCTGGCTGAGCCTTAATTGGTTTCTCAGATGAATAAACATTTACCAACTGAGCCAAAGAGAGCGAATCAAAGACAAAAGGCAAAGAGTTGCTCTGTGGCAAGGGTGCCTCTGTGGGTATAAAAACGCCTTCCAATTTGGTCTCATACTTTTGCAAGTCTGATTCCATTAGCGCCTGACGTTCTTGTTTCAAAAGGTTTAAATCGGCCGACCAACCTAAGGCAATGGTCAAAGATTTATTTTGTGAGTCTGTGGAATTTGCCACCAACCAGTAGCCGCGCTCTCCCTCCGAAAGGCGGTTAGCAATTAGGTATACATTTTTGGTGTCAATTTTGACTGCAACTGATTCCAAGTTGTATGCAATAACTTGCGGCTGATCTTTGGTAAATGTTCTGTCTAACTGCCACTGGCCTAGAGAAGCGAAAATCGCGGCCACTGCAAGAGCTAAAAATAAAGCGCCAATCCACTTTGGCTGTCTTGCAACAGCAAAGAAGCTTGGCGCTTTATTTGGCATGAATCCTTAAGCGTGGTACGGGGCCACTACAACGTCAACGCGCTGGAACTCTTTAACATCTGAGTAACCGGTGGTGGCCATTGATCGGCGTAGCGCACCCATAAGGTTTGTTGTGCCCGAAGCAGAAGATGATGGGCCAAGCAAAATTTCTTCTAGAGTTCCGCTAGTGCCAACCTCAACTTTGTTGCCACGTGGCAACTCTTGGTTGAAAGCTTCTTGACCCCAGTGTGAACCTTGACCAGGCGCTTCTTTGGCGCGCGCCAAAACAGACCCAAGCATTACCGCATCGGCACCAACTGCAATTGCCTTTACGATGTCGCCAGAGGTGCCAAGACCACCATCGGCGATTACCTGAACATAGCGGCCGCCAGATTCATCCATGTAGTCACGACGTGCACCGGCCACATCAGCAACCGCTGTTGCCATTGGTGCGTGAATTCCAAGAACGCGGCGAGTGGTTGAAGCAGCACCGCCACCAAATCCAACCAGCACACCGGCAGCACCGGTGCGCATTAGGTGAAGTGCAGAAGTGTAAGTTGCAGCACCGCCAACAATTACCGGAACATCAAGTTTGTAGATGAATTCTTTTAGGTTCAGAGGTTCAACATTTTTTGAAACGTGTTCCGCCGAAACGGTTGTTCCGCGAATTACAAAAAGGTCTACGCCGGCCTTAACCACCGTGTCTGAAAATTCTGCGGCACGCTGCGGAGACAAAGCACCGGCAACGGTTACCCCAGCTGCACGAATCTGCGCGATGCGGTCACGAATAAGCTCTGGCTTGATTGGCGCCGAGTAGATCTCTTGCATGCGCTTAGTTGCTTTTGCGGCATCAAGCTTTGAGATCTCGTTTAGCTGCTGGGTTGGGTCTTCGTATCTGGTCCATAGGCCCTCTAGGTCAAGCACACCAAGGCCACCAAGCTTGCCGATGGCAATTGCTGTCTCTGGTGAAATTACTGAGTCCATTGGCGCACCCAGCACTGGCAGGCCAAATTCGTAGGCGTCAATCTTCCATGATGTTGATACGTCACGCGGGTCGCGGGTGCGGCGACTAGGCACGATGGCAATATCGTCAAAGGCCCAGGCACGAGTGCCGCGCTTACCGCGGCCGATTTCCATTTCGGTCATTATTTCCTAAATCGCTTTTAGCGAGTTCCGTAGTTTGGGGCTTCTACGGTCATTTGAATATCGTGTGGGTGAGATTCTTTTAGACCTGCAGCTGTGATGCGAACAAATTTTCCGCGGTTCTGAAGTTCTGGAATTGTCTCGCCGCCAACGTAACCCATAGATGCACGTAGGCCACCAATCAGTTGGTGAACTACCGATGCAACTGTGCCGCGGTAAGGAACTCGGCCTTCAATGCCCTCTGGCACCAGCTTGTCTTCGCGCAGAACATCATCTTGGAAGTAGCGGTCTTTTGAATAAGACTTTGCTTCACCACGTGATTGCATTGCGCCAAGTGAACCCATGCCGCGGTAAGTCTTAAATTGCTTACCACCAACAAAAGTAATTTCTCCCGGAGCTTCATCGGTTCCGGCAAGAAGTGATCCAAGCATTACGGCGTTGGCACCGGCAACAAGTGCCTTTGGAATATCACCTGAGTACTGCAAACCGCCGTCGGCAATTACTGGAACACCAGCAGGCTTGCAAGCAAGCGATGCCTGGTAAACAGCAGTGACCTGCGGCACACCAACACCGGCAACAACGCGAGTGGTGCAAATTGAACCTGGGCCTACGCCAACCTTTACGCCGTCGGCACCAGCATCAACCAGTGCTTGTGCGCCCTCGCGGGTTGCAACGTTGCCGCCAATGATGTCTACATTCTTGGCAAACGGTTCTGCCTTCAGCTTGGCGATCATTTCTAGAACTGAGTTGTTGTGGCCGTGCGCGGTATCTACAACAAGAATGTCAACTCCGGCATCAATCAATGCCATTGAGCGTTCCCACGCGTCCTGACCAACACCAACCGCAGCCGCAACTAGCAAACGACCATTGGCGTCTTTTGAAGCAAGCGGGTACTTCTCTGACTTATCGAAGTCTTTTACGGTAATCAAACCGCGAAGCTTTCCGTTGCCATCAATAAGAGGTAACTTTTCGATGCGGTGCTGGGCAAAAATGCCAATAGCGTCATCGGGGTTGATGTCGTGCGGAGCGGTGATGAGTGGCATAGGGGTCATTACGTCTTTGACCAACGTTGTAGTGCGCTGAACATCAAGCACAAAACGCATATCGCGGTTGGTCACAATGCCAACTAGTCGGTCGTCTTCATCAACCACCGGCAAACCCGATACGCGGTAGCGGCCACAAAGATCGTCAACCTCTTGAATGGTGGCAAACGGGGTGGTGGTTACCGGGTGGGTGATCATGCCGGCTTCAGAGCGCTTGACAAGGTCAACCTCACTGGCCTGGCGATCTAGCGAAAGATTACGGTGCAATACCCCGATACCGCCCTGACGGGCCATGGCGATTGCCATTCTGGCCTCAGTTACGGTGTCCATTGCTGAAGAAAGCAACGGAACGTTGATCTCGATGCGCTTGGTAATGCGGGTTTTGGTGTTTACGCCCGAAGGAACGATGTTTGACTCGCCTGGAAGCAGCAGTACATCGTCATATGTGAGGCCAACAAAGCCAAACGGGTCATTTTGAGTCATCGAGGGTCCTAGCTGAGGGAGGGCACTTTTACCAATTCTAGCCTTTGGAATGCGACTGTAATAAAGGCATAACAATTGAGCTCTAGATTGGGAAACAGAGCAAAATGGCATCATTTTGTGGCGTATTGTAAATAATCGACAATGCGACGGGGCAAGACGCCTCGTTTATATGACGGAGGCTAGATCTTGAACCCCCTATCACTCAGCTCTAGGCGTCCATTCGCCTTATGGCTTGGTGCCCTTGCCGTTTTGTTCGGAATGCTGTTTTCAGCGGCTCCGGCGAGCGCGGCCGATGAGGCATCTAACCCAGACAGCACCACCTTTTCTATCGGTGGAATCATTAAAGACGGCGAGACCCTTTTAGAAGGTGTCCAGATCTTGGTTACTGGCGAAGCTTTTGAAGAAACCGGTACCACCGGCGCCGATGGTCGCTGGTCTGTTGTGGTTCCTAATAAAGGTGAGTACACGGTTGCCCTGCAGCTAGAGAGTCTGCCAGAAGGGGCAAGCCTTCGCGATGAAAAGAAGGCCACCAAGACCGTCACCGTTGACCTGGTAAACACCGTGAACGTGCTTTTTGCCCTTAATGACACCACCTCAACCGGCGAAGCTGCCGGCGAAGGTTCTGGTGCACCGCAGGCAAATGTTTTTCTGGGCCGACTAATTGCGGGTCTGAATCTAGGCATTCTGCTGGCTATGGCTGCCATTGGCTTGAGCTTGATCTACGGAACCACCGCACTAAACAACTTTGCCCACGGTGAAATGGTTACCCTTGGAGCACTTCTTGCATTCACCTTGAACCGCATTCTAGGAATTGACCTAATTATTTCAGCGGTTATCACAATGGTGCTAGTTGCCGGTTCTGGCTGGTTACAGGATGCGGCCATTTGGCGCCCGCTTCGTAAGCGCCGCGTGGGTCTAACCCAAATGATGATCGTGAGCATTGGTTTCTCACTTGTGGTTCGCTACGTTTTCCAAATCATTTACGGTGGCGACACCAAAGTGCTAAGCCAAGGTGAAATCTGGGACATCTTTGGAGTACCAACCCAGGCTGTAAACGTAATCAGCGCCGGAATCGCTGTTGTGATTCTGCTCTTAGTTGCCCTGTTCCTAACCCGCACTCGTCTAGGTAAAGCAACCCGCGCGGTTGCAGACAACCCATCGCTTGCTGCCGCAACCGGTATCGATGTTGAATCAATCATTCGAATCGTTTGGGTGGTTGCCGGTGCCCTTACCGGTATCTCAGGCGTGATGCTTGGACTATTTGTTCAAGCCTCATGGGATATGGGCTTCTCAATCTTGCTACTGCTATTTGCTGCGGTAACCCTGGGTGGTCTTGGTACCGCTTTTGGTGCAGCAGTAGGAGCCATGGTGGTTGGTTTGTTCGTGGAACTTTCAACACTGGTAATTCCTTCAGACCTTAAGTTTGCGGGTGCGCTAATTGTTTTGATTTTGGTACTGCTTGTTAGACCTCAGGGAATCCTGGGTAAAGCGCAGAGAATCGGCTAAGGGAAAATCATGGATTGGTCACTCGTAATCGGAAACGCGGCTGCTGAACTCATCAGCCCAACCACCGCGGCCTACGCTCTTGCAGCAGTTGGCCTAGCGGTTCACTTTGGCTACACCGGTCTTTTGAACTTTGGTCAGGCAGCCTTCATGGCTATCGGTGCCTATGGTTTTGCGGTATCGGTGTTGTATTTTGGCTTGCCATTCTGGGGCGCGGTTCTTGCCTCGCTTCTTGCCTCTGTTGTGTTCGCTTTGATTCTTGGAATTCCAACGCTTCGTTTGCGTTCGGATTACCTAGCGATCGTAACTATTGCCTCGGCTGAAATTTTGCGCTACATAGTTTCAACCACATCGCTTGCCTCAGTAACCGGTGGAGCTGGTGGTCTTTCAGCTTTTGCTGGAGAGTTCTACGCAATGAACCCGTTCCCTGAAGGTAACTACTTGTTCTGGCCGTTCGACGTGACTGCAAAAGACCTTTGGGTCCGCGTGGTTGGTTGGTCAATTGTGGCCCTGGCAACTCTGCTGGTATTCGCTTTGATGCGCAGCCCATGGGGTCGTGTGGTCAAAGGTATTCGCGAAGACGAAGACGCTGTTCGAAGCCTTGGTAAGAATGTGTACTCATACAAGATGCAGTCACTGGTGTTTGGTGGTGCACTTGGAACACTAGCCGGAATCATTTTCATTCTGCCTCGTTCAGTGCAGCCTGGAAACTATGGAACCGGTTTGACCTTCTTTATATGGACCGTGATGTTGCTTGGTGGAGCTGCAACAATTCTTGGTCCGGTAGTTGGCTCAATGGTTTTCTGGGTTCTACTTTCACTAACCGATGGCTTGCTACAGGGTCTGGTAAATCAAGGAGTAATTACTTTCCTAACCACCGATCAAATTGGTCCTGTGCGATTCATCTTGATTGGTCTTGGTTTGATGGCACTAGTTGTCTTTAGGCCCCAAGGTATTTTTGGTAACAAGAAGGAGTTGCAGTTCAATGGCTAATGACATCTCAGTTGGCAAAGCTGCGCCGGGTTGCAAAAAAGTTGACCCAATTCTGGTTGCAGATAATGTGACCCGTCAGTTCGGCGGCCTAACCGCAGTAAACGTAGATCACCTAGAGATTCCTCGCGGAATGATTACAGCGCTGATTGGTCCTAACGGTGCTGGTAAGACCACACTGTTCAACCTGCTTACCGGTTTCGATAAGCCAACCACTGGCTCATGGAACTTTGAAGGAAAAGACCTAGCCGGTGTTCCTTCTTATAAGGTTGCCCGTCTTGGAATGGTGCGAACCTTTCAGCTAACCAAGGCACTAAGCATGTTGACCGTTATGGAAAACATGCGTCTGGGTGCACAGAACCAGCCTGGCGAAAGTTTCTTCGCTGCGCTAATCAGACCACTGTGGAGCTCATTCGAAGCCAAAATCACCGCCCGCGCCGAAGACCTACTTAAGCGCTTCAAACTAGATGCAAAGCAAGACGACTTTGCTGCTGCCCTATCTGGTGGTCAGCGCAAGTTGCTTGAGATGGCTCGTGCACTGATGAGTGAGCCAAAGCTTGTGATGCTTGATGAGCCAATGGCCGGCGTGAACCCGGCTCTTACCCAAAGCTTGCTTGAGCACATCAAAGACCTGAAGAAGAACGGCACCACCGTGCTGTTCGTAGAACACGATATGCACATGGTTCGTCACATCAGTGACTGGGTTGTGGTTATGGCCGAAGGCAAGATTGTTGCCGAGGGCCCTCCTGCAATCGTCATGAAGGATCAGGCGGTTATCGATGCTTACCTAGGTGCTCACGCAGATACAGATCTGGGTACCGTGGCAATCAAAGTTGTGAAGGAAAAGAAGTAATGGCTGCCAAGACTCCAGTAGTACATGCCAAGGATTTGCACGCGGGCTACCTGCCTGGCATCAACATTCTTAACGGCTGTTCCCTAACCGCATATGAGGGTGATCTGATTGGCATCATCGGACCTAACGGTGCCGGTAAGTCAACTTTGCTAAAGGCAATTTTTGGTCAGGTAAACGTTCGTGAAGGTCAGGTGCTTCTAAAGGGCGAAGACATCACAAACCTGAAGGCCAATAAGTTGGTTACCAAGGGTGTTGCCTTTGTGCCACAGACCAACAACGTGTTCCCAAGCTTGACCATTGAAGAAAACCTAGAGATGGGTGTGTTCCAGACCCCAAAGCGTTTCAATGAGCGCTTTGAGTTTGTGACCAGCATTTTTCCTGATCTTGGTAAACGCCGCAGTCAGCGTGCCGGTTCGCTTTCAGGTGGAGAACGCCAGATGGTTGCCATGGGTCGCGCTTTGATGATTGATCCATCGGTGTTGCTGCTAGATGAGCCATCGGCTGGTCTTTCACCGGTTCGCCAAGACGAAGCATTCTTGCGCGTGAAAGAAGTTAACCAAGCTGGTGTAACCGTAATCATGGTTGAGCAAAACGCGCGTCGCTGTCTGCAGATTTGTGATCGCGCCTACGTGCTCGACCAGGGTAAAGATGCTCACACCGGTACCGGTCGTGAACTTCTAAACGACCCAAAGATGATTGAGCTTTACCTGGGCAACCTAGCTGACCTGAAGTAATTCAATGCACCACTTAGGTGACTCTTCAGAAAAACTTCGCGAAGAAGTTTTTGCATATGCTCGCACCCGGTTGGAATACAACCCGCCGCCGCTAGATGGCCCGCAATCCCCTGAGTTTTTGCTTGCCGCTGCAGGAAAGACAATCACAGAAAAAGGAATCGGCGGAACCGCGGCCCTAAGAGTGTTTGCCGAAGTGCTTGCACCGGCAACCATTTCTACCGATCACCCAAACTATTTGTCATTCATTCCTTCGGCCCCCACCGAGGCGTCAAAGCTTTTTGATTTGATTGTTTCGGCATCGGCAATTTACGGTGGCTCCTGGATGGAGGGCGCCGGAGCGGTTCACGCCGAGAACGAGGTGCTTTCTTGGTTAGCCAGCGAGGTTGGCTTTGGGCCTCAAGCTGGTGGGGTATTTGTGCAGGGCGGAACACTGGGAAACCTAAGTGCACTAGTGGCGGCCCGCCACGCAGCCAAGCGCAAACTAGCCATGGCAGGAAAACCAATGCCGGCCAAGTGGAAATTTATATGCAGCGAGGAGGCCCACTCATCTTTGAAGTCAGCGGCGTCGGTGATGGATGTTGAGATCATAAAAGCTGGTGTCAATGAAGCAGGAAAACTAACCGGTGCTTCGGTTGAAGAAGCACTAAGGAATTCTTCCGGGGATATCTTTGCAATTGTGGCTACCTCTGGAACCACAAACTTTGGAATCGTAGATTGCATCGGTGAAATTGCTGAAGTTGCAAACCAAAACGAGATTTGGTTGCACATTGACGGTGCCTACGGCTTGGCCGGAATCATCTCTGCTGAAAGCCGCAACCTTTATGCTGGCATCGAGCATGCCGACAGTTTTATAGTTGACCCACACAAGTGGCTATTCGCGCCATTCGATGCCTGTGCATTGGTTTACAAGAATCCAGAAATCGCCCGCGAGGCCCACACCCAGCACGGAGACTACCTAGATGTGCTCACCGATAACGGTGATTGGAATCCTTCAGATTACGCCTACAACCTAACCCGCAGGCCACGTGGTTTGCCGCTCTGGTTCTCACTGGCCACTCACGGAATTGCCGCCTACCGCGAAGGCGTGAAATACAACATTGATCTTGCGCGCCAAATTGCCGATGAAATAAAACAGCGCCCCGACTTGAAGCTTGTACGCGAGCCAGAGTTATCGGTGGTGGTATTTGAAAAAGAAGGCTGGACGATCAACGAATACAACGCGTGGTCTGAAAAATTGTTGGCCCGGCAGCAAGCCTTCGTTGT
>JBJOJI010000073.1:0-3308 GCA_046046665.1 Actinomycetota bacterium | reverse complement strand
ACAACTAGTCCTTTTGGGCTACAACTACCTGAGGAGAGCCAACCAAGGCTGGGTCCATTGATTCAGCAAGGCGGTTGGCCTCTTCAATTAAGGTGGCTACGATTTCACTTTCAGGTACGGTCTTGATGACCTCACCCTTAACAAAGATTTGACCTTTGCCGTTACCCGAGGCAACTCCAAGATCTGCCTCGCGTGCTTCTCCGGGGCCATTAACCACACAGCCCATAACTGCCACACGCAAAGGAACGGTTAGTTTTTCGAGGCCCGCGGTTACCTCATTGGCCAAAGTATAGACATCAACTTGGGCACGGCCACAAGACGGGCAGCTAACAATTTCTAGTTTGCGTGGGCGAAGGTTTAGTGACTCAAGAATCTGTGAACCAACCTTAATTTCTTCAACCGGAGGGGCCGAAAGAGAAACGCGAATTGTGTCTCCGATTCCTCGTGACAAAAGTGAACCGAAAGCAACAGAAGACTTAATTGTTCCCTGGAAAGCTGGCCCCGCCTCAGTCACACCAAGGTGAAGAGGCCAGTCTCCGCGTTCGGCAAGCATCTCGTAAGCCTTGACCATGATTACTGGGTCGTTGTGTTTTACAGAAATCTTGAAATCGTGAAAATCATGTTCTTCGAAAAGGCTTGCTTCCCAAACGGCCGACTCAACCAGCGCCTCCGGGGTTGCCTTGCCATACTTTTCTAACAGGCGCGGATCTAGAGAACCAGCATTCACGCCAATGCGAATTGATACTCCAGCGTCCTTGGCAGCTTTTGCAATTTCACCAACCTTGTCATCAAACTGACGGATGTTTCCCGGGTTTACTCGAACGGCTCCGCAACCTGCATCAATTGCTTGAAAAACATACTTTGGTTGAAAGTGAATATCGGCGATTACTGGAATCTGAGATTTGCGGGCAATTAGCTGCAAACGATCTGCATCGTCTTGGCTAGGAACTGCTACACGCACGATGTCGCAACCAGATGCGGTTAGTTCGGCAATTTGCTGCAGAGTTGCATTCACATCTGTGGTGGGAGTTGTGCACATTGACTGCACTGACACAGGAGCATCGCCACCAACAGCCACCTTGCCCACCATAATTTGACGGGTTTTACGGCGTGGAGAAATAGTTGGCGGTGGGGTCTTTGGCAGACCCAGGTTGATTGCAGCCACGATTAGCTCACTTTCAGGTTTGTCTAAATCTTAAGTGATTTAAATCGAGATTGGGTTGACCAGATCGGCAATTATCAACAATGCACTCATTGCCATCAGAAGGATAAAGACCACCCAAGTTGCCGGCATTAGCAAAGCGGTATCGGCCGGTCCAGGTTCAGGTCTGCGAAGCAACTTAAACGCCCCACGTTTTAGCCATTCATAAATACCGCCTGCAAGGTGACCGCCGTCTAAAGGCAGCAGCGGCAGCATGTTAAAACCGAAAAGCGCGAAGTTCAACGAGGCAAGTATCAGCAAGCCGGTGGCGAACTTATCGAGCAAATCTATGGATTCAGAGGAACCAATGGTGCCCGATATCTGGGCTATTCCAACTACTGATACTGCACCGTTGGGGTTTCGCTCTTGGCCGGTAAAGGTTGAAACGGCAACGTCAGTGAGTTGCTGCGGCAAGGTCAAAATCATTTGACCTACTTGCCCCACACCCCAGGCTGACTTGGCAAGAGCTGCACCAAGAGTCTCTGGTTTTCTTTCCACAGCAAAGACGATTCCTAAGACTGCGCGCTCAGAAAGCTCTGGCTGGCCGCTCTTATCTAAAACCACTTGCCCGTTGACGTCTGTGGTCGCGCGAAGTGCGGCAACCGGGGTGACAGAAATTTCTTTAGATTCCTGGTTTCGCAAAACCTGAAGGCTTGCATTGGAGCCCACTGTGAGCTGCTGACTGATTGTGTTCCAGTTTTCAAACTTGACACCGTTTACAGATTCAATGCGATCACCGGGCATCAGACCGGCAACCTTTGCAGGTGAGGTTGGTGAGCCGCTAGTGCACTCTGTTTGAGTCACAGGATTAATAATTACGCACGGACTGACCTCTGCAATTACATTTGACTGCTGTTGAGTGCCAATTCCAACTAAAACCGCGATCATTAGCAAAGTACCCAAAATCAAATTCATAAATGGGCCACCAAACATGATGATCATGCGTTTCCAAACCGGCAACTGGTAGAACATTCGATTTTTGTCTGCAGGGGTGATGTGCTCGGCGTGTGCGTTTCGAGCCGACAGAATCATGTCGGCAAAAAAGCCAAGTTTCTTGTTTTCAGTTTCAACAGCTGGATTCAAACCTTTTGCCTTTGCCGGCGGATACATTCCAATCATGGTGATGTACCCACCCAGCGGAATCAGCTTGATTGCATAGGTTGTCTCGCCGCGCTGGAATTTGAAAAGCGTAGGACCAAATCCAATTGCATAGTTTGGAACTTTTACCCCAAAAGCTTTAGCCGGCCAAAGGTGGCCAACCTCGTGTAGGCCAATTGAAAGGCCAATACCTAAAGCAACAAAGACAATACTTCCGACATACCAAAGAGTTTCAGACACGTTCAGAACCTAACCGCGGTGGCTGACAAAATACTGGAAGTCATAAACAGCGGCACTAACACGCCCTTGCAAAGTGCGCATCGGCGCGGTCACGAGCCCAACGTTCGGCGGCCAAAACGCTATCCAGTGACAGCTCTTTCTCTGGCTCGTGCGCATCTACAACACGCTTTACCAAATCAACAATTTGGTCAAACTTTAAAAAGCCACCGTGGAAGGCTTCTACAGCCTGTTCGTTTGCTGCGTTATAAACTGCCGGATACGTTGACCCAGCTTCGCCAACCTGACGCGCCAACTTGACCGCACCAAACACCGATTCATCAAGTGGTTCAAAAGTCCAGGTTGCCGCTTTGGTCCAATCGCAAGCAGGTGCAACATTTGGCACACGCTCTGGCCAAGACATTCCAAGAGCAATCGGAAGCTTCATGTTTGGCGGTGAACATTGCGCCAAAACTGATCCATCAACGAACTCCACCATTGAGTGCACCACCGATTGCGGATGCACTGTGACATCGATTCGATCAAATGGAATATCAAATAGAAGGTGAGCCTCAATTAGCTCAAGGCCCTTATTGACCAAAGTTGCAGAATTAGTGGTTACAACTTTTCCCATAACCCAGGTTGGGTGGGCCAGCGCTTGCTCTGGGGTTACCGATTCAAGTTGGGCCTTTGACCAACCACGGAATGGGCCACCTGATGCAGTCAAAATAAGCTTGCGCACTTCCTGCCTGGTTCCGCCTAGTAAGCACTGTGCCAGAGCCGAGTGTTCACT
>JBJOJI010000072.1:0-7009 GCA_046046665.1 Actinomycetota bacterium | reverse complement strand
TGTGAACGGTTTTGGTGTTGAGGCTGGTAAGCCACTTGCATCAAGCCGCCGCATTGCCAAGATTGCATTCACTGGTGAAACCACTACTGGTCGTTTGATAATGCAGTACGCATCAGAGAACATCATTCCGGTGACACTGGAGCTTGGTGGAAAATCACCAAACATTTTCTTCCGTGATATCGCCGAAGAAAACGACGCGTTCTACGACAAGTGTCTTGAAGGTTTCACCATGTTTGCTTTGAACCAGGGTGAAGTCTGTACCTGTCCTTCGCGCGCACTTATCGATGCACCTATCTACGACAAGTTCTTGGGTGATGTCATCGAGCGCACCAAGAAAGTTATTCAGGGCAACCCGCTAGACACCAACACCATGATTGGTGCACAGGCATCTAACGACCAGCTAGAAAAGATCTTGAGCTACATCGAGATTGGTAAGCAAGAAGGTGCCAAGTTGCTTCTTGGTGGAAAGCGCGCTGACCTAGGTGGCGACCTATCTGGTGGTTACTACGTTGAGCCAACCATCTTTGAAGGTAAGAACAGCATGCGCATCTTCCAGGAAGAAATCTTTGGCCCGGTTGTATCGGTTGCTAAGTTCGATGGCTTCGAAGAGGCAATGGAAATCGCAAACGACACACTTTACGGTCTAGGTTCTGGTGTTTGGACTCGAAAGATCAACACCGCTTACCGTGCCGGTCGCGAGATTCAGGCTGGCCGCGTGTGGACCAACTGCTACCACGACTACCCAGCACACGCTGCGTTTGGTGGTTACAAGTCATCCGGTATCGGTCGCGAAAACCACAAGATGATGCTTGACCACTACCAGCAGACCAAGAACCTTTTGGTTAGCTACTCAGAGAGCAAGTTGGGCTTCTTCTAAACCGCAACTGTTATGGGGGTCGGCTGCAAAGTCGGCCCCCATTTCTCAAACCTCAGGAGTAATCTCAAATCATGAGCACTGCAACCAGCACACCGATATACGGCACTCTGCCCGTGCGCGTTGAAACTACAGACGCCGCCAATGAATTGCTTCGCAAGCTAACCAAGATTCACGGGCCGTTAATGTTCCACCAGTCAGGTGGCTGCTGCGATGGTTCGGCACCCATGTGCTACCCGGCTGGTGAATTCAGAGTTGGCGGCGCCGACGTTTTGCTGGGTGAGCTTTTTGTAAATGAAATTGCAGAGCCTATAAAAGTTTGGATCTCCCTAGAGCAATTTGAATACTGGAAGCACACTCACATAACTATTGATACCGTGCCCGGCCGCGGTGGTGGTTTCTCGCTAGAGACCCCTGAAGGAATGCGGTTCATTATTCGTTCGCGACTTTTCAGTGACGCAGAATCCATGACTTTACTTGAAGCACCAGTGCTACTAGGTAGTGGCGCTTTACTTGTATTCGCCAACTAGGCGAACAGCTCCGCCATCAACACCTTTGGCGCCGTGAACATAAGAAGACAAATCTGCCGGCGCTGCTTCAATTTCACCAAGAGTCCAAGTGTGCACACCAAGCTTGGTAAGCGCTGCAGATACTTCATCTGCCTTTGCTGCATCAACCACAACTGCCTGGCCAAGGCCAAGGTTCCAAGTTGACTCAACGCTCTCAAGTGAGAACTTTCCCCATCCGGCTAGCACCTGGAAAACTTCCATGGGTGTCCAGGTTTCGCGGTGAATATCAACCGCAACACCCTGAGGCAAAACTCGCGCAATGTTTGCTGCAATTCCGCCACCGGTAATGTGGCTCATCGCGTGCACTGCACTACCAAGTTCTGACTCCAAAAGTGAGTTCAATACTCCGGTATAAAGTTTGGTTGGCTCAAGCAGAACCTCACCAAGTGAGCGTGTACCAAACTCGGCAACATTTTTCTTGTAGTCAAGTTTGCTATCGGCAACAATCTTGCGCACAAGTGAATAACCGTTTGAATGAAGGCCCGATGATTCCATTCCAAGAATCACATCGCCTACGCGCACATTTTGTGGCCCAAGCAATTTGGCTGCATCAACAACGCCAACCGCTGCACCGGCAACGTCATAGTCGTCAACACCAAGTAGACCCGGGTGCTCAGCGGTCTCGCCACCAACCAGCGCAACACCAACAGAGCTACAAGCTTCGGCAATTCCTCGCACGATATCAGCGATTCGCTCTGGCACCACCTTGCCGCAGGCAATGTAGTCAGTCATAAACAAACTCTTTGCGCCAACCACAACAATGTCGTCAACCACCATGCCAACTAGGTCTTGGCCAATGGTGTCGTGCTTATCAATAGCCTGAGCAATGGCAACCTTGGTACCCACGCCATCGGTGCTGGTTGCAAGCAATGGGCGATCGTACTTTTTCAGAAACGAAACGTCCATCATGCCGGCAAAGCCACCTAGGCCACCCATTACAAGATCGTTGTGAGTTGCGCCAACCGCGCGCTTCATAAGTTCTACGGCAAGATCGCCGGCTTCTGTGTCTACGCCAGATGCTGCATAGGCATTAGTCATGCTGGTGAACGCTCTCTCCTTGGATTGTGGCAACGCCCTTTTCAAGAAGGTTTTTACCCAGGCGGTCTGCCATCGGCAATTCAATTGGGTATTTACCGGTGAAACATGCGGTGCAAAGTTCGCGTTCTTGCTGACCAGTGGCGGCAACCATGCCGTCTTTGGTTAGGTAGCCAAGTGAGTCGGCACCAATAGAGGTACGAACATCTTCAACACCGATACCGGTGGCAATAAGCTCGGCGCGGGTTGCAAAGTCAATTCCGTAGAAGCAAGGCCAGGTGATTGGTGGTGATGAAATTCGCACGTGAATTTCGGCGGCACCGGCTTCGCGAAGCATTTGCACCAACGCGCGCTGGGTGTTGCCACGAACAATTGAGTCATCAATCACAATGATTCGTTTGCCGGCAATAACTTCTTTCAGTGGGTTCAACTTCAAACGAATACCGCGCTGGCGAATTGTTTGTGAAGGCTGAATAAACGTGCGGCCAACGTAGGAGTTTTTAACTAGCCCGTGCCCAAAAGGAATTCCTGATTCCTGCGAGTAACCAATCGCAGCCGGTGTTCCAGACTCAGGGGTTGGAATAACTAGATCTGCTTCAACCGGATACTCGCGTGCAAGCGTGCGCCCCATTTCAACGCGAGCGTCATAAACATTCTTGCCATTAATTGAGGTGTCTGGGCGAGCAAGGTAAACGTATTCAAATACGCACCCGGCACGCTTTACCTCTGCAAAGCGGGTTGAACGTAATCCGTTTTCATCAATTGCAATTAGCTCGCCAGGTTCAACCTCGCGCACAAAACTTGCTCCAACAATATCTAGCGCTGCAGTTTCTGAAGCAACTACCCAACCGCGCTCTAAACGACCAAGCACCAATGGGCGCACACCCTGCGGGTCACGTGCTGCGTAAAGAGTATTTTCATCCATGAACACCAAACAAAAAGCGCCCTTAACCTTCGGAAGAAGTTCAAGAGCGGTTGCTTCAAGAGTGTGATCAAGATCGCCAGCCATCAACGCGGTTAGTACCGCGGTGTCTGTTGTGTTTCCACCGGTGATCTCGTTGGTGCCCTGATCTGGGTAACGCTCCTTGAGCATGTCCAAAAGATCTGCGGTGTTGGTTAGATTTCCGTTGTGCGCTAGCGCAATGGTGCCGGCCGAGGTGCGGCCAAGAGTTGGTTGTGCATTTCGCCAATGCGATGCACCGGTTGTCGAGTATCGGTTATGGCCAACTGCAATGTGACCAACTAGAGATTCAAGCGCAGACTCAGAAAAAACCTGCGAGACCAAACCCATGTCTTTATAAACCAAAATCTTTTTGCCATCAGAGGTGGCGATACCGGCAGATTCTTGCCCGCGGTGCTGCAATGAGTAGAGACCAAAGAAGGTGAGCTTGGCTACTTCTTCACCTGGTGCCCAAACGCCGAATACGCCACATTGGTCTTGCGGTGCTTTGTCGTCATTGCTAACCGCAATATCGAGATTCAGGTTTCCATCGCCACGAAGCAAGGTGGATCCTTCAGTTAGTGGTGGGCTTTATTGCTCCAGTTTAGTGGCTTCAAGGGTCTTGGCTCGGGCCACCCCAATGCGGTCCACAATTAGCGCCGCCACAATTCCGGCCACCACACCAATTCCAGCGCCATAGGCAATTAGGTAGGTAATCACTGGCTCGGCGGTGCGCTGATCGGCAGGAATACTCAGGCCCAATCCGGCACCAAGAATCACACCGATAACCCCGCCAGTAATAAGGAACGGCAAGAACTTTGGTGAGCGACGAATGCTTACCTGTTGGGTCTTGATCACTGTTTTAGCAGAAGGTGTTTTGGCCATGTACTAATTGAACCTTATTAAAGAGGTAAAACTTCCGACAGATCTGCCCGGGTGCCCGAGGCTAAAACTTTGGCTTCGGCGAGCGCTGCCTGCCAACTCAGCTGCCCGGTTGCCAACGCGAACCAAACATGGGGGCTCATCTCAACGGTGTTTGGCGGGGTGCCGCGGGTGTGCCTTGGGCCTTCAATGCATTGGGTTGCCCCATAAGGAGGTACGCGAACTTCAACGCTGTTGCCGGGGGCGCGCTCAGCATCGGCAGCCGCCAACCCCGATACCCTGACGGCAGCAATTGCTGCCCGTCCATCGGTGTCTTTGATTCTGCGTCTGGCCATAAGGCCATTGTGCCAGTTAGTCCTTGACTAAGACTGTCATGCTGTGATCGTTTGGGTTCTGCGACGTGCAGGCACCAAACTCAAGGCCGCCACCGTTCTTTACGCAAAGCACCTGATCGTGATAGCCAGAAATGGCAGCACCCGGATCACCTTTATCGCCCTTGGCGCCCGTTTCACCTTTGTCGCCTTTGTCACCTTTGTCACCCTGGGCGCCTACGCCGCCTGTCCAGGCTTTGGTCTGTACTGAACCATCACCAAAGGCAAGCCCACCTGACTGCAATTGAACCAAACCGTTGAATGTTCCATCGCCAAGAGTAATTGGCCCTGTTGCATTCATTGAAGTAAGACCGGTAGATGTCAAACGGATGTTGCCAATACGAAGTGAGTCGGCGCCGTCAAGCAGAAGCGCGCCGCTCTTTACTGTTAGGCCAACCTGAGTTGGTGGGGTGACTTCAGAGTCTTGAATCCAAAGTGTTCCAGGGCCAAGCTGCAGTGATTTCCAACGCTTCTCGAGTGTTCCAAGGCTGTAAGTGTTGTCTATTGCAGGAATAAGGTCACCATTCACCGACAAAATGTTTGAGAGGTCGCAAATTCCGGCTGGCCCCTGTGGGCCGGTTGCCCCAGTTGCGCCTGTTGAACCAGCAGCACCGGTGTCACCCTTTTCGCCGGTCGCACCGGTTGCACCAGTGGCACCATCACTACCGCTGGTTCCAGCAGAACCCGATGAACCAGTTGCACCTTTAGAACCATTTGTTCCGGTTGCACCTTTAATAGGTGAGGCAGAAGGGTCTGCAGAAACCGTGACTTTAGGAGTTGGGCTCTTTGAACCCGATGGGGTTGGGCTTGCTGAAGCCTTAGGCGATGCGGTAACCGTGACGGTTGGAGTTGGATTTGCCTGAACAACGCTTGGCACTGGACACAAACCCACTGATTGCAGGGCCTGCGCCAAAACAGTGGTGCGGCTTGCATAGGCGTCGGCAACACCAAACCCAACTGAAGCCAAAGAAATCACCAACGCACTCAGCGAAACGATCATTGTGTATTTTGAATTGCGTAAAAACTTGAACACTGTTCCCCCGATGATTGTGCCGCAACCTTCAGGCTACGTTGCATCAACGAATAAGTGGGGACTTTAGTCCGGCCTAACTATTTATTACTTAGCTTGCAGAATCTTAATCATTGAAATTTCAATGGTTTGCACCTGCAAAATGCTGGTCACAAGTTTCTTTAGCTCGGGGTCATCGGTGTTTTGAAAACTGGTTGCCATTGCCAGCGCACCTTTGTGGTGAGCGGCCATTCCTTCAAGGAACAACTGGTCAAAATCGGCGCCCTTTGCCGCGCTTAGCTCTTTCATTTGATCTTCGGTGAGCATGCCGTCACTCATCATGTCTTCGTGAACTGCAACATCACCCAACCAGGCCTTCATGGTTTCAACCTCGGCCGCCTGGCCGGTGTAAATCTGTTGAGCTAGCGCCAACACCTGAGGGTCTTTGGCGTTTTCTTTGGCATAGGCCGCCATGGTGATGGCTTGCATGTGGTGGGGAATCATCATCTGGGCAAAGCCAGCTGCCTCGGTGATTTTCGAATCCATGTGGGTTGAGGCGTCGTGCCCGGTATCGGTGCTGGTGGCACAACCGGTTAGCGCTAGTGAAAGAGAAAGAATGGCTGCAGCCAGCGCTGCCTTAGGGGAAGTCTTGTTCATTAGGCCAGAATAAACGAAAATTGCTGCTAATTCCCTGCCAGTAACATTGACTCTGTGAAGATACTTGTTTTGGGTCAGGGTGCACGTGAGCACGCAATTGTTAAGGCGCTGGTGCGCACCGGAACCGCAGCAAGCGACATCATTGTTGCCCCAGGTAACGCGGGTATAGCCCTTGAGGTGCGATGCGAAGCTGACCTAAATCCAAACCTGCCACTTGATGTGGTGAAGTTTGCACTTGAGCACGGCACCGAGTTGGTAATTGTTGGCCCTGAGGCACCACTTATTGCCGGCGTATCAGATGCGCTTCGTTCAGAAGGCATTGCGGTGTTTGGCCCATCGCAGGCCGCCGCCCAACTTGAGGGTTCCAAATCTTTTGCTAAAGAAGTAATGGCAGCTGCCGGTGTGCCAACCGGAATGGCCCGCGAATGCACCAGCATTGAAGAAGTTATTGATGCCATGGACGACTTTGGCGCACCTTATGTAATTAAGGCCGATGGCCTAGCTGCGGGTAAAGGTGTGATCGTAACTTCAGATCGCGATGCGGCTATCGAGCACGCAATGAAATTTATTTCCATGGGAATTCTGGTTGAAGAGTTTCTTGATGGCCAAGAGGTTTCACTGTTTTTCTTGAGCGATGGCCACTCGGTTTTGCCGTTGTCACCGGCCCAAGAT
>JBJOJI010000025.1:0-12954 GCA_046046665.1 Actinomycetota bacterium | reverse complement strand
GTGTTGACTGCAAACGATAAACCAATGGCATGCCCTGCGGTTGGGTAAGGATCTTGCCCAACTATAAGCACTTTTATCTGGTCAAGCGGTTGCTCAAAAGCCTTCATTACTAGCGGTAAAACCGGTACAAACGGGGCTTGATTCGCTTGAAGTCTTTTGTAAATTTCATCCAGGACTGGCTTTGAATCAGGCAAGGCGGCCTGCCAACTGGGATGCATTTGCTCGAAGAACATGTCTCAAGCGTAGACGCAAGATTACGCAGTGTTTCAATGCATGTTTCACAACTGACCGCAACCTCCTACTGTTAGGGAAACACCTCCGTATTAGTAAGGAACAATCATGAGCACTGATTCAGCAAACTGGGGCTTTGAGACTGCGCAGATTCACGCGGGCGCGGCACCAGACCCAACTACAAATTCACGCGCAACACCTATTTACCAGACCACCGCCTACACCTTTAACTCAAGTGAGCACGCTGCAAAGCTTTTTGGTCTTGCTGAATTCGGAAACATTTACACCCGCATCATGAACCCAACTCAGGATGTTGCTGAGAAGCGCATTGCCGCTCTAGAGGGCGGTACCGCTGCCCTGCTTCTTGCATCTGGGCAGGCAGCAGAAACTTTTGCAATTTTGAATATTGCTCAAGCTGGCGACCACATTGTTTCCTCTTCAACTATCTACGGCGGTACGTACAATCTGTTTAAGTACACCCTGCCAAAGCTTGGAATTACCACCACATTTGTTGAGAATCAAGATGACCTTGCTGAGTGGGCAGCAGCAGTGCAGCCAAACACCAAGGCTTTCTTTGCCGAGACCATCGGAAACCCTAAGGTTTCGATTCTTGATATAGAAGGTGTTGCAGATGTTGCTCACAAGCACGGCGTGCCGCTACTTGTGGATAACACCGTTGCTACTCCGTACCTTATTCGACCACTTGAGCACGGAGCCGACATTGTTATTCACTCGGCAACTAAGTTTCTTGGCGGTCACGGAACGGTTGTTGCAGGTGCAATCGTTGATGGCGGAAAGTTTGAGTGGAGCAAGTCAGATAAATTTCCAGGGCTAACCACCCCAGACCCTTCTTATCACGGCGTTAACTACACAGCGGCACTGGGTGATGCAATTGCCTACATCATTAAGGCGCGAGTTCAACTGCTTCGTGACCTTGGGTCGGCAATTGCACCGGCAAGCGCATGGCAGTTGATTCAGGGAATCGAAACGTTGAGCCTTCGCATTGAGCGCCACGTTTCCAATGCCGAAAAAATTGCCCGCTTCCTTGAGAAACATGATCAAGTTGAAAGCGTTAACTACGCCGGACTTGAAAGCTCACCATGGTTTAAGGCAGCCAAGAAGTACTCTCCTAAAGGTGCCGGCGCAATCGTCTCGTTCGAGATCAAAGGCGGCGTTACTGCCGGAGCAAAGTTCGTTGATTCTCTGAGCCTGTTCAGTCACGTTGCAAACATTGGTGACGTGCGCTCTTTGGTTATTCACCCAGCCTCAACAACTCACTCTCAGCTAACCCCCGAGCAGCAGTTGACCACTGGTGTAACACCAGGGCTTGTGCGCCTATCTGTTGGTCTTGAGTCTGTAGAAGACTTGATTGCCGATCTTGAAAGTGCATTCGAGGCTGCTCGCTAAACCTTAGTAATTACGGAACAGCGATATGCTTATTCCCTAATGGAATTTCAAACATCAGCCGGAGACCTCGTTCCGTCAGAGTTCATCACTGAGGAGCAAAGCCGCCAACTAATTGGCCGCCCTCCTGCCAGCGGTGCTTGGCGCGACGGTGACCCAGCTGGTGACCGCCAGTTCGCGCCCCTTTCTAACCTCAAGTTAGAGAGCGGGCGCGTTCTTGCTAACTACAGAATTGCTTTTGAAACCTGGGGTGAGCTGGATCACGAGCACACCAATGCAGTTTTGATTCTTCACGGGCTCACTGGCGATTCCCACGCAATGGGAGATGCCTCTAAAGAGCACCCAACTGATGGCTGGTGGAAACACATTATTGGCCCAGGCCTTGCGATAGACACCGATAAATACTTTGTGGTGGCAGGCAACGTTCTTGGCGGCTGCCAGGGATCAACCGGACCATCAACACTTGACACAAATGGCCGAGAATTTGGCACCTTGTTTCCTTACATCACAATTCGCGATCAGGTAAACGCTCAGCGTGAAATGGCGCACCTAATTGGAATCAAGAAGTGGCATGCGGTGCTTGGCGGTTCAGTTGGAGCGATGCATGCCCTTGAGTGGGCAATCATGTTTCCCGACGAAGTAAAGCGGGTTGGAGTTATTGCCGGACCACCTGCCCTAACTGCTGACCAAATTGCGCTTAATTCCATTCAGATTCAAGCCATCAAAAGCGACCCGGCATTTGCAAACGGAAACTACTATGACGCAAAACCAGGATTTGGCCCTCATCAAGGCCTAGCGCTTGCACGTCGTATGGCGATTTTGAACTATCGCTCGCCTAGCGAATTGAACGACCGCTTTGAACGCGCTTGGCAATCAGAGGTTAGCCCGCTTGGCGGTGGTGGTCGCTGGGCTGTTGAGTCTTACCTTGACTTTCACTCCAATAAATTTACCCGTCGCTTTGATGCAAACAGCTACATCACGTTAGTTGAAGCCATGAACTCGCACGATGTTTCTCGCGGCCGCGAATCTCTTGAGGCGGCTCTTGGGTCAATCACAGCCAAGAGCATAGTGGTGGGCATCTCTTCGGATCGTCTTTTCCCTGTCGAAGATCAGCAGCTGATCGCCGATCATATTGGAGGAGAAATTATTGGTGGCGGCTTGCAGGTTATTGAATCAGAATTTGGTCATGATGGATTCCTAATTGAAGACATCAAACTTGCCCCAATGATTAGGGCTCTGCTTAATTCCTAACTGGCTTTGCTAATTTGCCAAGTTGCACATTCGCCCAAACTAGCAAAACAATCAGCAGCAAGTTTCTTGCTGTCAGTAGCGAAACGCTGGTATCGCCCAGGCCCATGAGGTCTAAGTAGAAAATTGGATAAATCAAGTTGGTCAACAAAGCCACCGATAAAAAACCAGCCAAGACCAGCTTTTTGATTGGTATTTCAAAATAGATCCAGGCCATCACGGGAACTGCTAGCCAAGCCATGAATTGCGGTGAGCCCACTTTATTGAAAACTATTAGATCTAGCACTGCGGTAACAGCAATTGCCGAAAATAATTGGTTGCGTTCCGCGCCTGCTCTGACTGCCTTGAAAGCAAGCAAAATTGTAATTGCTAGTGCAATAAACATGGCTGGTGTCATTAGTGCTGCAACTAAAGTGACGCCGTCTCCAGAAATCTGATTAGTGATAATGGTTTTGTCGTAGTAGATACCAGCGTTTGCAAAACCAAATTTTGCAGCCCAGAGCCAAAATGTTGCAATTGGAGCTTCTATTTGAATTCCGCGATTTCCTTGCATGGTCACAAAGGAAAACACACTTGAATTTGCCCCCAGCACAAACGCCGCCAAAAAAACGGCAGCCACGACAGTTATGGCCGCATAAGACATGAGCTTTTTTGATTTATCTGAGATAAAAGCGGCAATTGCCAAAACAAATGGCCAAATTTTTATCCAAGCCCCAAAGGTGAACAGAGCCATGGCTTCTAAAGTTTTGCCTTTTGCAAAATAGACCAAGCCAATGATTGCTAGCGAAACCGCGATGGCGTCTATTCTGGCTATTCCCGCCGGCCCAAGAACTATAAGGTAAATCACCCAAAACCAAGCCGCTCTAAAAGAGCGCCTGGCTCCGGAACCCCAACTTGCGAGTAGGCCTATAGACAAAACATTCAAGCTGGCTACCAGCGCACACCAGCCAATAAGTATTCCTGCCGAACCGCCAAACACTTTGGCTACAAGCATGGGTAGCAGGCTTGGATACGGATAAACGAATGTTTGCGCTACTCCAAAAATGGGCTCCCCTTGCTGCATTTGCTGCAGCCACCAGCCGTAAAGTAATACGTCGTTCATTGGCATAACTTGCTCAAAGAGTTGACTAAAAGCCAAGTGCGCGAAAGGCAGCAGAGCAGTCAAAAAGGCTAGTGCCGAAAACTCTAGTAATTGCTTTGGTGACCTGGTGAACATGCATGTAAGGCTATCGAAACCTATGCTGTAAACATGGCCAAACTTTTTGAATCAATAAAGATTCGTGACTTAGAGATTCGTAACCGAATTTTCATTCCGGCAATGTGCCAATACTCTTGTGAAAACCAAGATGGCATTGTGAACGAATGGCACCTTGTGCACCTAGGAGCAAGGGCAGCCGGCGGGGCCGGATTGATAATTGCAGAGGCAACCGGGGTTGCCCCAGAAGGGCGCATCACCCCTTGGTGCACTGGTATTTGGAACTTTGATCAGGTTGCGGCTTGGGCTCGAGTTGTTGAGTTCATTCATTCACAGGGCGCTAAGGCCGCAATTCAACTTGCCCACGCTGGTAGAAAAGGTTCAACCTACAGAGACTGGTCTGGCAAGGGCTCTGTGCCAATCGAAAAAGGTGGCTGGCAAACAGTTTCTGCTACCAATGAAGCATTCGATGGCTACGATGCCCCACGCCAGCTTTCTGCGAGTGAGATTAAAGATTTGGTGCAAGATTGGGCAACTGCTGCAAAGCATTCCGTTATTGCCGGCTTTGATGCAATTGAAATCCACGCTGCGCACGGTTACCTTGTACACCAATTTCTTTCGCCTATTACTAATAAGCGAACTGATGAGTATGGCGGAAGCCTGGAAAATCGGGCACGTTTTCTACTTGAGATAGTTGAGGCAATACGAGCAGAGGTTGGTGAACAACTACCTTTGTTCGTTAGGTTCTCAGCAACCGATTATCACGAAGACGGCTGGAACCTAGAGCAAACGGCTACGGTTGCAAAATGGTGCGCCGATTTGGGGGTTGACCTTTTCGACATATCCTCGGGTGGGTTAATCACTGGGGTCAAGATTCCTACAGGGCCTGGCTACCAGGTTCCACTAGCAGAGCGTATTGCTAAAGAGGTTACCCAGCCGGTGGCTGCGGTTGGGCAAATAACAAATGCCCACCAAGCTGAACAAATTCTGAGTTCAGGTGAAGTGGATGTGGTTTTGATTGGCCGAGCATCTTTGCGTGATCCATCATGGGCTCTTCGCGCTGCGCATGAACTTAATGTAGAAATTGATTACTGGCCAAAGCAATATGCTCGAGGAAAATTTCCAAACGACGCCTGAGGTAATTAGCGTCTTGTTGCGTCTTGCACTTCGCCAACAAGCTCTTCAAGAATATCTTCGAGAAAGAGCACACCCTGAACGTTGCCTTGGGAGTCAAAAGCTTTAGCCATGTGAGCATGCACCCTTCGCATGCTGGCTAGGGCATCTTCTAGCTCCATCGATGCCGGAAGTGAAATGAGTGTGCGGAGACGTTTAGCAGGGAACGGATCATCGGCTTCATCAACTTCCAAATCAATCACATCTTTAAGGTGAAGATAACCAACTAATTCGCTTGTTTCATCGGTCAAGGGATACCTAGAGAAGCCATGCTTAGCGACAGCCTGCTCTACCTCACGCGGGGTCACGTTTTCAGGTAACGCAATTAACTTAGATACCGGAACTGCGATGTCGCGCACAGTTTTCTCTGTGAATTCAAAAGTGTTAGACAAGGCACCGCTCACATCTGAAAGAGCCCCTTCTCGGGTTGAATGTTCAACAATGTCCTCAACCTGATCTAACGTATACGAGCTTGAAACCTCATCTTTAGCCTGAACTCGGAAAGCCTTCAAAATCATATTTGCCGACCAATTGAGAGCGACCACAATCGGACGGACGACCTGTGCGACGCCATAAAGAACTGGTACTAAAACTAAAGCCGCACGCTCGGGAATCGAGAACGAGATGTTTTTGGGAACCATCTCTCCAATAACCACGTGCAGAAAAGAAACAACCACCAACGTAATTGCAAACGCCACACCGGCGCCAACCTCATCTGATAAACCCGAGCCATGCAGGAGCGGTTCTAGCAGATGGTGGATGCTTGGCTCTGCAATAAGCAGAATGAGCAATGAACAAATTGTCACTCCAAGCTGGGTTGTTGCAAGCATGAGTGCAACTTTTTCCATTGCTTTGATTGTGATCTTTGCTGGCCGGCTTCCTGCCTCTGCTCGAGGCTCAATTTGCGCGCGCCTTGCGCTGATGACGGCAAACTCTGCACCCACGAAAAACCCATTGGCAAGAATTAAAACAACAAACCAGCCGATGCCGGCCCAGTCATTCGACATTACTCAGACCTCTCTTGAGCAGAGGTTGGAGTGAATCTAACCCTGTCCACGCGGCGGCCGTCCATTCTTTCGACTCGCAGAACACCGTCTTCAATTTCAACTTGGTCACCTACCGATGGAATACGACCAAGTTCGCTCATCATGAATCCAGCTACCGTTTCATATGCGCCATCGGCGGGCACCTTTATAGCCATCTCCAAAAGTTCATCGGGTCGAATCATTCCAGGAAATAAGACCGAAGAGTTTGCGCCCCTTGTCACACCCGCCTTTGCCCTGTCGTGTTCATCTGCGAGTTCACCAACAAGCTCTTCAACTAAATCTTCAAGAGTTGCCAAGCCAGCTGTGCCGCCATATTCATCAACAACAATTGCCAACTGCAACCCTTTGGCTCGAAGCTCAACCATTAAAGTTTCAAGTCGCATGGTTTCTGGCACTCGAAGCGCTTCGACCATGATTGCCGACACTGGAACCTCTGCGCGTTTCTCTCTAGGTACCGCCGCGGCTTGCTTTACGTGGGCGACACCAATAATGTCATCAGCCGTACCGTCGGAAATCGGAAATCTTGAGTGTCCGGTCTTTATCGATGCTTCGATAAGCCTTTGAAGACTGTCATCTTTATCTAGAACGTGCATTCGTGGACGAGGTGTCATAACATCAGCTGCAACCAGTTGGCTTAAAGCCAGAGTTTTCGTTAGCAAGGTGGCGGTCTGTGCATCCAATGCACCAAGACTTGCGGAACGGCGAACGAGGGATGTCAATTCCTCTGCCGTTCGAGTGGAACTCAGCTCTTCTTTAGGTTCAATGCCAATTGATCTAACAATGCCGTTGCCGACTTTGTTTAAGATAAAAATCATTCCGCTAAAAATCCAGGTGAAAGCAAGCTGGAAGCCGACCACGAATTTGTTTACTTGAAGGGGAAGGGTAAGTGCTAACTTCTTTGGAACCAATTCACCAATCAAGGTGGAAAAAAGTGTGGCCAAAAACATGCCGACAATGAGCCCTACCCCACCGGTAAGGTTTTGGCTTACTCCTAGACCAAGCAGTACTGGCTGCAAAAGTTCGGTCAGTGAGGGCTCAACCAAGAAACCGGTCAACATTGTGGTCAAGGTGATACCCAATTGGGCCCCTGACAGGTGGGTGCTTGTTCTGGAAAGAGCTCGTATCGAGTTGCTTAGGCCTTTTTCGCCTCTTTCTTGACGAGCTTCAAGATCTGAACGCTCAAGATTAACTAGGGAAAACTCGCTGGCCACGAAAAAGCCAGTTCCTATCGTCAAAATAAGACCAAAACCGAGCATCAACCACTCATTCATTGAGCGCCCCTGTAAGAACAGCTATGGTCAGAACCTGCTTTATCCATTGTCACTCCAGCATACTGGCCAATTTCTAGGAATTCATTGGCCTAAACACGCTGTTAGGCCAAATTCACCAAGTTCAAGAAGGTAGGCTGGGAACACATTCGGACATTCATAAAGAGGTGATTTCTCTGTCAGGCAACACTGAAAATGAGAACGGTTTTGGCGCGAACGACTGGCTAGTCGACGAAATGTACGCCCAATACAAAGCAAATCCTGATTCAGTTGACAAGGCCTGGTGGCCCATCCTCGAGAATTACCGCCCTACTGAAACCCCGCACGCGACCACAGGTCCAATAGCGGTACAGCCAGCGGCACCAGCAACTCCAGTATCGCCAATCGTTCCGGCTACTCCGGCTGCAACGGTAGCGCAGGCAGCAGCGGCACCTGTTGTAGCAAAGACCACGCGAGTTGAAGCTAAGTCTCAGCCAATTCCAGCACAGGCCCCGGTAACCGGCTTAATCAACACCGTTGATTCAGCAGAACTTGAAGAAGAACAAGACCAGGTAAACATTCTTAAGGGAATGGCTAAGGCTCTTGCCACAAACATGGATGCTTCGATTGAAGTTCCAACCGCCACATCTGTTCGCACAATTCCGGCGAAGCTAATGATTGACAACCGAATTGTGATCAACAGCCACCTCTCTCGCACCCGCGGTGGAAAAGTGTCTTTCACTCACATCATTGGCTACGCAATTATTCGTGCCCTTAAAGAGTTTCCAAGCCAAAACGTTTACTACGACCTAATCGAAGGCCGCCCTGCAGTTGTTCAGCCGGCGCACATTAACTTTGGTCTTGCGATTGATATTCCAAAAGAAGATGGCACCCGCGCACTCTTGGTGCCAAACATCAAGCGTGCACAGCGCCTGAATTTTGCTGAATACCTAACCGCCTACGAAGACTTGGTCAAGCGTGCACGCGATAACAAGTTGACCGCAGGTGACTTTGCTGGATCAACCGTCTCGCTTACCAACCCGGGTGGAATTGGAACCGTTCACTCTGTTCCCCGCCTAATGAAGGGCCAAGGTTGCATCGTTGGAGCAGGAGCACTTGATTACCCAGCCGAGTTTGCCGGTTTGTCTGATGCTCAGCTTTCAAAGCTTGGCGTAAGCAAGACCATCACGCTAACTTCAACCTACGACCACCGTGTAATTCAGGGTGCGGGCTCAGGTGAGTTCCTTAAGAAGGTTCACGAGCTCCTGCTTGGTGCTCGCGGTTTCTATGACGAAATGTTTGCCGACCTTCGCATTCCTTATGAACCAGTTCGTTGGGTTTCTGATTTTGATCGCAATGAGTCTGATGACAGAAGCAAAGAAACTCGCATTCAGGAATTAATTAACGCCTACCGTGTTCGCGGTCATTTGATGGCTGACATTGATCCGCTTGAATACCAGCAGCGTTCACACCCAGATCTAGATATCTTGAACCACGGTTTGAGTCTTTGGGATCTAGACCGCACCTACAAGACCGGTGGCTTTGGCGGTTCATCAAAAGCCGAGTTCCGCGACATCTTGAAGATTCTGCGTGACAGCTACTGCCGCACCGTTGGTGTTGAGTACATGCACATTCAGGATCCGGCTCAGCGCAAGTGGTTCCAAGACAAACTTGAACGCCCATATGCAAAACCAACTCGCGAAGAGCAAATGCGAATTCTTGAAAAGCTGAATGAAGCAGAGGCTTTCGAAACTTTCTTGCAAACAAAGTTCGTTGGCCAGAAGCGTTTCAGCCTTGAGGGCGGCGAATCAACCATCGCGGCACTTGACGAAATTTTGCAAGAGGCTGCAAACGCCAGCATGCAAGAAGTTGTTATTGGTATGGCACACCGCGGACGCCTAAACGTTCTAACCAACGTGGCAGGTAAAACCTATGGTCAGGTTTTCAAAGAATTTGAAGGCAACACTGATACCAAGACAGTTCAAGGCTCAGGCGATGTGAAATACCACCTAGGTACTGAAGGAACCTTCACCAACATGGAAGGCAAGCAGGTTCGTGTTTCACTTGCCGCTAACCCTTCACACCTTGAAGCAGTGAACCCGGTTGTAGAGGGCATCGTTCGCGCGAAGCTAGATAGCACTGATTCGATCAAACTTGACCAGTACCCAGTGCTTCCTGTGATTATTCACGGTGATGCAGCATTTGCTGGTCAGGGTGTTGTTCCTGAAGTTCTGAACATGTCTCAACTTCGCGGTTACAAAACCGGTGGAACAATCAATATTGTGATCAACAACCAAGTTGGTTTCACAACTCCGCCAATGGAATCACGTTCAACTGTCTACTCAACCGATATCGCCAAGGGAATTCAGGCGCCGATATTCCACGTGAACGGTGATGATCCAGAAGCGGTTACCCGTGTTGCACGACTTGCTTTTGAGTTCCGCCAGGAATTCAAGAAAGACGTTGTCATCGACATCGTTTGTTACCGCCGCCGCGGCCACAACGAGGGTGACGACCCATCAATGACTCAACCGCTGATGTACAACCTGATTGAGGCAAAGCGTTCGGTTAGAACTCTCTACCTTGAGTCTCTTGTTGGTCGTGGTGACATTAGTCGCGAAGAATTCGATGCAGCTAATGCAGGATTCCAAAACCGCCTAGAGAACGCGTTCACTGAGGTTCACGAGGCGATGATTGCGGCACCTGCCCTACCTACCCGCCCGGTTGGCATTGGCACCACCGCAAGCGATCACCCAACCATCGAAAAGGCAACAGCAATATCTCGCGATGTTGTTAGTTTGATCGGAAATGCACACGACAACCAGCCAGCTGGTTTCCACGTGCACCCTAAGTTGCAGCAACTTCTAACCAAGCGCGTTGAGATGAGCCGCGAGGGTGGAATTGACTGGGGCTTTGGTGAGCTTCTTGCCCTTGGTTCCTTGCTGCTTGAAGGCAAGACCGTTCGTATGGCTGGTCAAGACAGCCGACGCGGAACTTTCGTGCAGCGTCACGCCGTGTTCCACGATCGCGAAAACGGTCAGGAATGGATGCCTCTGCGCAACCTCTCTGCCGACCAGGCAAAGTTCTACATTTACGACTCATTCCTAAGCGAGTATGCAGCCATGGGATACGAATACGGCTACGCATTCGAAAACCCAAATGCGCTGGTGCTGTGGGAAGCCCAGTTTGGTGACTTTGCCAATGGTGCGCAAACCATCATCGATGAATTCATTTCGTCTTCAGAGCAAAAGTGGAACCAGCACTCCGGTGTAGTTCTGTTGCTGCCACACGGATACGAAGGCCAGGGTCCTGACCACTCTTCAGCTCGAATTGAGCGCTACCTACAGTTGTGTGCCGAAAACAACATGACAGTCGCTCAGCCTTCAACACCGGCCTCGCACTTTCACCTGTTGCGCCGCCAGGCTTACTCAAACCCAAAGCGTCCACTGATTGTGTTTACGCCTAAGTCAATGCTTCGCCTCAAAGCTGCATCGTCATCGGTAGAAGATTTCACTAACGGCACTTTCCAGCCGGTGATCAAAGACGAGCAGGGCCTAGACAAGAACAACGTAAAGCGCGTGCTGTTCTGCTCAGGCAAGGTCTACTGGGATCTATTGGCTGAAGCGCAAAAGCGCAACGACGGCACCACCGCCATTATTCGCGTAGAACAGCTCTACCCGACCCCGGTTGACGAAATCAAGGCCGCCTACGCTGAGTACCCAAATGCAGAACTAGTTTGGGTTCAAGACGAGCCGGCTAACCAGGGACCATGGACCTACATCGGTCTTTTCTTACCTCGATACATGAACGGCCAGGTTGCGAAACTTGTTTCACGCCCTGCCAGCGCCTCTCCGGCTACCGGTTCAGCAAAGCGTCACGCGGTTGAACAGGCAGACCTCATAGAGCGCGCGTTCTCAATCTAGTCATGCAACCGGAAGCCAAGCGCGCAGTGCGCATCGTCATTTTGGGCGATGCCATGATCTCTGCGGCTGGCGACCCAAAGGGAATGGGCTGGGTTGGCAGAGTAATTTCGAAGACACCTTCAACTTTTCCAAGGGTTGAGGTTTTTGCTCTTCCAGCACCAGAAGAAACCACCAGCATGCTTGCTGAACGCTGGCAAAATGAAGTGCAACGCAGGTTCAGCGCTGATACCGAAAATAAATTGGTCATTGCTTTGAGCAACAATGACCCAGCCGCTGGAATTTCTATTTCAAGAAGCCGCCTAAATATTGCCACCATCATTGATGAAGCTAAACGGGCAGGAATCGAAACTTTCTTAGTTGGTCCTATCCCCCACAGAAATGCTGAACTTAATTCAGAGGTTGAGCATCTGGCTTCGGGGTTTGAAGACGTGGCATCAAGACGCGGAATTCCATTTGTTGATTGCTTCCGCCCCCTGGTTGAACATGAAGGTTGGAACCTAGAAATTGAAACATCAGAACATGGCATTCCCGGACAGGTTGGTCACGGATTAATTGCCTGGCTAGTTCTAAATCGTGGCTGGTATGAATGGTTGAACATTCCAGCCCCAGAATAAAAAATCCGCACTCAAAGAGTACGGATTTTTCACTTGTAAAAAATTAGTGATCAACACCTTGCTGAATAATTCGAATGCGACTCATGATTGAATCGGCAAGCTCTTGAGGTGGCATGTCGGCACAGGCACGACTAATCACATTATTTAAGGCGTTTTCTACGTCGTAGTCGCCTTCGCAACTATCGCAGTTTGCTAGGTGGGCTGTGATCTCACTGATCTCAGATTCCGATAACTCGTTGTGCAAGAACTCGTGCACGTGGCGCTTGGTTTCTTGGCAATCGAACTCAGGCATTTTTACTCTCCACCTCTACCTCAGACACGTCATAGCCTTCTTGGCGTGCGTAATCTGTGAGTAGTTTTTTCAACAGTTTCTTTCCGCGGTGTAAACGGCTCATTACTGTGCCCACCGGAGTGTCCATAATTTCCGCAATTTCTGCGTATGGCAATCCATCAACCACCGCGTAGTAAACCACCATGCGAAATTCCTCGGGAATATCGTGCAGTGCTTTCCTAATGGTGTCTGATGGAAGATTATCTATGGCCTCAAGTTCGGCCGAGCGAGTTGAAAGCGCAGTGACAGACTCTGCCGAACCCAGCTGCCAGTCTTCTAGTTCGTC
Organism: Actinomycetota bacterium; assembly: GCA_046046665.1. Taxonomy (GTDB): domain Bacteria; phylum Actinomycetota; class Actinomycetes; order Actinomycetales; family Microbacteriaceae; genus Rhodoluna. The sequence goes on along the minus strand of JBJOJI010000025.1, from coordinate 256 downwards.
TAATCCACCCTTGGCCTGATCTTTGGCCTTCTTGTTGTACATGTTGATGTGGGTGTTGGTCATGATTCGGTACAACCAAGCCTTCAGGTTGGTGCCCTGTTGATACTGCGCCCAGGCAACGAAAGCCTTGGCGAATGTCTCTTGAACTAGGTCTTCTGCGTCAGAAGGATTTCGGGTCCATCTCATGGCAGCCCCGTAAAGCTGCGGCATGAGCGGCAAGGCTTGCTGCTCGAATTCTTGTATTTGAGCCTGTTTG
>JBJOJI010000024.1:0-13034 GCA_046046665.1 Actinomycetota bacterium | reverse complement strand
ATTCGTGCGGTAGAACACCTAAACAAAATAGAAGGCATTGAAGCACTATTTGTTTCAGCCAGTGGTGAGCTTGCAGCAACCGATGGATTTGCGGCGCTGTTCGCAAAATAACTTTGTGAAACTACCAGGTGCTTGGAGCTTCTTCTTTACCTTTAGGTAAAGCGGTGTCGGCCGCCCATTGACGTACCCATTCCGGTAGCACCGGAACTTCACCGTGAATTTGACCGGTTGCGGCAATTACCTGGGCCGGGGTAACTACACCGTATGAGCGCTTCAAGAATCTAACTCGCACAATTACCTTGGTGTAGATTTCGTTGGCAACTACAAAGCGCTGTTCAAAATAGAAGGCTTGGTCGTCCCAGCCGATCACCTTAGATTCAATATCGAATGATTGCCATGGGGTAAGTGACTTTCTGAAGGTCACGGTTTCGGCAACCACCACCGGGTACCAACCCAGTTTCTTCCACTTTTGCCAAGCGCCAGAGCGCAGGGCCAAGTCGTAGCGGCTCACATCAAGCAGGGTCAAAAAGACCCCGTTATTCATGTGCCTAAAAATGTCCAGGTCTGATGGCCAAACCCTAAAGGTGCGGCGGCCAACGTTGAACCAGGTCTCTTTGGTGCGCAGGCGCCAGGTTAGAAGCTCGTAGGCAAGACGGAACCAGAGATTCATTACCAGATGGCCACTCGCTCGGCAGGGTCAAGCCAAAGCTTGTCTGCAGGCTGAACATCAAAGGCCTCATAGAAGGCACCAATGTTTCGCACGATCTGATTACAACGGAATTCCGGTGGCGAGTGCGGGTCTGTGGCTAGGCGCTGCAGCACCATCTCGTCGCGGCCAACCGCTCGCCAAGACTGGCTCCAGGCAATAAAGAATCGTTGTGCTGCGGTTCGGCCGTCAATCACCGGGGCTTCTACTCCGTGAAGCGAAAGCAGGTAGGCCTTATAGGCAATTTCTAATCCGCTTAGATCACCGATGTTCTCACCAATAGTCAGTTCACCATTCACCTTGTGCTCATCGCCAAGCTGGGCTGGAGATAGCTCGTTGTACTGCTCAATCAACTTTCCGGTTAGCTTTTCGAAAGCTGCGCGGTCTTCGTCTGTCCACCAAGACTGCAGTGCTCCATCACCGTCATACTTTGAACCTTGATCATCAAAACCGTGACCAATCTCGTGGCCAATCACAGCACCAATGGCACCAAAGTTAATAGCATCATCAGTTTCAAGTGAGAAAAACGGCGGTTGAAGAATTGCTGCCGGAAAAACAATTTCGTTGAAGCCAGGGTTGTAATAAGCGTTTACGGTTTGCGGTGTCATAAACCATTCATCGCGATCAAGTGGCGCACCAATCTTTGCCGCTTCGCGTTCGTGTTCAAACGCATTCGCGCGGCGAACGTTGCCCACCAAATCATCACGTTTGATTTCAAGTGATGAGTAGTCTTTCCATTTGTCTGGAAAACCAATCTTTGGTGTGAACTTGTCTAGCTTCACCAAAGCCTTCTGCTTAGTTTCGTCTGTCATCCAGTCAAGATTCTTAATGCTTTCGCGATAAGCCTCAATCAAATACTTAACCAATTCATCCATGCGCTTTTTTGCAGCCGGTGGAAAATGTTGCTCAACATAAATTTGGCCAATCACTTCGCCAAGTGATCCTTCAACTAAAGACACTGCGCGCTTCCAGCGTGCACGGTTTACCGGAGCACCAGTTAGCTTGGTGCCATAGAAAGCAAAGCGTTCGTTCACAAAGTCATCGCTCAAAAGTGAAGCGGCTGAACCAATAACTTTCCAGGCCATCCAGAGTTTGATTACCTCAAGATTTTCTTGCTTATAAACATTTGCCAAACCCTCAAAGAAGCTAGGCATCATCACAACGGTTTCGGCTAGTACTTTTTTGTCTAGCTCAGCGCCGGCAAGCCACAAAGACCAATCAAAAGTTGCAGTTGCCTTTTGTAAATCAGCAAGGCTGGTTAGGTTATAAGTTTTTTCAGCATCGCGCGAGTCAACGTTATTCCAGTGCACTGCGGCGAGCGCGGTTTCAAACTCCATGATGCGGTGTGCGGCTGCATCCGCATCGGTGTTTGACCAACCGGCAAGGTGCAGCATCTGAGAGATATGCGGCACGTAGGTATCGCGAATTTCTGCGTGCTTTTCTTCGCGGTAGTAGGCCTCATCTGGCAAGCCAATTCCGCCGTGGAATAGGTTCACGATGTATCTTGACGGGTTACCCGGATCGTTGTCTACGTATGAACCAAACAGTCCACCAATGCCGTGCTTCGAGAACTCTCCCATCAGCTTGGTTGCCTCATCGAGTGTGGTCAGGTGCTCAATCAGATTTAGCTCGGCCGCTATCGGGGCCGCACCTAGTTCGTTGGCGCGTGCCTCATCCATAAATGAGGCATAAAGATCACCAATCTGCTGGGCTGGGCTGCCCTGCGGCGCACCTTTGGTTTCAGCAGCGGCAAGTAAGATCTCTTTTACCGCAGCCTCGGCATCATCGGCCAGCATGTGGAAAGAGCCGTACATGCTCTTGTCTTCTGGAATCTCTGTTTCAGCGAACCATTTGCCATTTACGTGGCGAAATAGGTCATCCTGCACTCGAATGGTGTGGTCAATAGAGGTCTCTTCAATGCCTGGCTTCATGCTCATCCCTTTATCCTAAGAGCACTGTGGCCCTTAGTTGCAGGCTAGCCAGCAGAAAGTGGCGCGCGTAGAATTAGCCTTATGGAGCTCCAGAAAATCATCTTGTACTACGGCTTTGCGCCGGTTGCCGACCCTATAGCTATGAAGCTATGGCAGAAGACTCTTTGTGAGTCTTTGAACCTAAAGGGCCGCATCATTGTTTCAAAGCACGGCATCAACGGAACACTTGGCGGCAACATGTCTGACCTAAAGAAATACGTTCGTGCAACCAAGGAGTTCCCGGGTTTCGGAAAGATTGACTTCAAGTGGTCAGATGGCACCGGCAACGATTTTCCTCGCCTTTCAGTAAAGAATCGCAGCGAGCTTGTGGCATTCACCACCCCCGATGAAATCACCGTGGAGAAGTCCGGTATCACCAATGGCGGCAAGCACCTAAAGCCAGCAGCGGTCAACAAGCTGGTTGAAGAGCGTGGCGACGAAGTTGTCTTCTTTGATGGTCGTAATGCATTCGAAGCACGCATCGGAAAGTTTAAGAATGCTGTGGTTCCAGATATTCAAACTTCACACGATTTTGTGGCAGAGATTGAAAGTGGCAAGTACGACCACCTGAAAGACAAGCCAATTGTGACCTACTGCACCGGTGGCATTCGTTGCGAAATTCTTTCTGCGGTTATGATCAACCGCGGCTTCAAAGAGGTTTATCAAATTGATGGCGGCATTGTTCGCTACGGTGAAAAGTTCAAAGACGCCGGCCTTTGGGAGGGTTCGCTTTACATCTTCGATGACCGCATGGTTCAAGACTTTAGCGATGACACAAAAGTTATCGGTGAATGCGAAGGCTGTGGCGGTGCAACAAATGCTTTCCGCAATTGTTCGCACGCCGGCTGCAAAGACCTTATTTTGCTTTGCGACGCTTGCTATGCAGACCCTAAGCACTTAGAGCACAAAGATACTCACACTCGTGGAAAGCGTCACGCGGAACAAATCGGTTAATAGAAGTTAAAAAGAAAACCCCCACCGACACATAGTGGGGGTTTTCTTTTTATCTATTGGGGAGGCTCGAGTGCGGGCGAAGCTGTGCTAAGACGCACTAGCCGAACCTTGCACGCGATATTTAAGTTTTTAACCGCGGCCCATCTTCATGCGCTTGCCGTGATCTTTACCATGGTCCATTCCGCGCTCACCCTTCATGCCCTTGCCTTCACCCATTGCTGGGGCGGTAGGTGCAACATAAGCTGCGGTGAGTGCGCTTTCAGAAGTTGCTGTTGCAAGTCCAGCAGAATCGGTGGTCACGGTAACTAGCGTGCCAACTCCGGCTGCGTTGTAGACAGCCAACTTAACAGCACCTGCAGTTGATGGTGCTGGAAACTCAAGAGCGTAAGAAACCAGATTTGCAGAATTAACGTTTGCCTCAACCTTGACCGGCTTACCGCCGGTGGTTGGCTGAGTTGCTGGGATTGCTGTGGCGTCATCAGCCAACTTATATGCAACAAATTTGGCGCCACGAACAATCTGGCCAACCTTGGTTACTGTCGACGGAATATCAGTGATTGATACCGCAACCGATGCGTGCAGGCGAGGCGCCTTGAGTTCGTTGCTGGCGCTAGTGCTGGTTGAGTCAGGGGTTGCTGCGAAAGATGGGGCAGCCAGTGCCAATGAGAAAATCGTTGCTGCCGAAGCCGCAAAAATAGCTGAACGCTTCATGTTCATAATTTGATCCTTTGTTTGGATTCGATCAGGGGAAATCGAATTAGTTATAAGTTATGAAAGTTTTGAAGCATAGGACGGAAAACTCAGGGTCCTCCAACTAAGTTGCCAGTGATTACTCAGGTAACTCAAGCAAGCGTCGCGGAGCGTGTTCTGGTAAACCGCTCACCCGCGGTTTACATGCGCCCACGCTCGCCGCTCGCGATAAACTTGGCGAATGGGCTTCTTGGATAACTTCGAAAAAGGATTGGAAAGAGTCGTAAACGGCGCTTTCACCAAGACCTTTAAATCCGAGCTACAGCCGGTCGAAATCTCTGGCCACATTCGTGCCGAAATGGACTCAAAAGCCTCAATTCTGAGCCGAGACCGCATTTTGGCCCCAAATACCTTCACAGTTAGCCTTTCGGTGCCAGATTTCAAGAGAATGCAGGTTTTGGGCGACGCTTTGATCAATGAATTGACCGATTTGGCCACAAAACACGCTAAAAAGCAGGGGTTTCAGTTCGGAGCGGCCCTAGCCATCAAGCTGATTGAAGACTCAAGCCTGAACCTGGGCCAGGTATCGGTGCGTTCAAATACCCAAAACCACGAGATTGAGTGGATGCCCAGCCTAGATGTTGCCGATAAGCGCTTCGTTTTGAAGGTTGGCCAAACCACAATTGGCCGCGATGCCTCCGCCGATATTCAGATTGCCGATAACGGCCTAAGCCGCCAGCACTTTGCCATAATTTGGGACGGCAAAAATGCGGCTGCAAAGGACCTTGGCTCTACCAACGGAACCCGCGTGAATGGGCGCACAATTACAGAGGTAGCAATTGGTGCCGACACCCAGCTTCAGGCCGGCAGCAACACCTTTACCTTCAGAGTTATTGCCCGAACCATTAACCCCGATATGGCAGTGAGTGAATGAGCGAGTTAGCCCTCTTTATTGTTCGCACCGGCTTCTTGGCGGTGCTTTGGATTTTTATCTTCAGCATCATCTCTGTAATACGCGCTGATCTATTTGGTCAGAAAGTAGTTAGCAAGGTTGCCTCGGCAAATGCGCCACAGGTAGTTTCTGCACCAATGGCGCCTAATGCACCGGGTTCACTTGTAATGGAACCAAACGGAAGCAACGCAACCAAGCTTTCAATTATTGAAGGTGACCGCACCGGCCACAATATAGCTCTTGATCGTCGCGAGCTAACCATTGGCCGATCTGAAGATTCAGATTTGATTGTTGATGATGAATTTGCATCTACTCACCACGCCAAGTTGGTTTTGATTAACAACGATTGGCTGATTCAAGACCTGAACTCAACCAACGGAACCTTCCTTGACGGTTCAAGAGTTGGTACACCGGCCGTGGTAAAACTAAACACCCCGGTGCGCGTTGGTAAAACTGTTTTTGAGTTGCGAGCTTAAGGCCAAACATTTTGTCAATTAAGACTGTCAGCTTTGCGGCATCCGATATTGGTCGGATTCGTTCAAGCAACCAGGATTCTGGTTATGCCGGTTACAACCTCTTCTTCGTGGCCGATGGAATGGGTGGTCACGCCGGTGGTGACATTGCCTCTGCACTTTGTACCCAGAGAATTGCAACCGTTGATTCTGTTTACGATTCCCCCGAAGACGCTAGCAAGGCGCTGATTGATATTGTTTGGGAAGCAAACGGAGTGCTTGGCGCAACTGCACAGGCTCACCCTGAGCTTGCAGGAATGGGAACAACTTTTTCTGGAATTATTTTCACCGGCAGCAAAGTAACCATTGGTCACATTGGTGACTCAAGAATTTATTTGGCGCGCGATGGCGAAGTTTCGCAGGTAACCTCTGACCACACCTTCGTGCAACGTTTGGTTGACACCGGCCGCATCACTGCCGAAGAAGCTTTGGTGCACCCGCGCAGATCTGTGTTGATGCGCGTGCTTGGTGACGTTGAGGAATTTCCTGATGTAGATACATTTACTCTTGATGCAAAGCCTGGTGACCGCTGGTTGCTATGTTCAGACGGGCTTTCCGGGGTAGTGCCACCAGAAATTGCTGAACGTATCTTGCTGAGCAAGATGGATTCTCAAGAGGCAAGTGAGTTGCTGGTTGGCGAGGCGTTGGAATTTGGCGCACCCGATAACGTAACCGTTGTTGTTGTAGATGTAATTGCCGCAGAACTGCAAACCGATTTTCTACCAAGCCCGCGCTTTGTTGGTTCTGCCGCCAACGAAGTTGTGATTGAAGAACGCAAGGGCTCTCGTACTCTAAGAATTCTGAACCCGCTGAATCTTTTTGAGCTTCTAAAGAAAGCTGAAGATCGCGAAGGTTACGTTCCAGAGTCTGACGAATACTTAGAGAAGATTCTTCGTGAAACCAAGCGACGCATTTGGTGGAGAAAAGTTCGCCAGTTGCTAACCGTTTTGGTTTTGATTGCTGCGGTTGTGGTTGGTGTTAAGTTTGCCTACGACTACACGCAAACACGTTTCTATGTTGGTGTGCTGAATGATCGCGTCACAATTTTTAAGGGCGTAAAAGAATCTCTTGGTCCTTTGATGTTGTCTTCGCCATATAAGCAAAGTGATTTGAGCGTTGCCGACCTAAATAGTTACCAGTTGAATTTGCTTGACCGCACAATTACCGCAACAGATCTGCAGGATGCCGAGCGAATCGTTAAGTTGCTTGAAACGAGCGTGGCCAAGTGAGCAATCTTTTAACCGGTGCTATTCCTAAAATCGTTCGCGTAATTCCGCGGAACAGAAACATTGAAGCCCTGCTGCTGCTTTTTGCTGTTGGCTTGAACGCATTCGAATTGGCGCAGATTCAACTTTCGCTACTTGAAAAACTAACCCCCGAGTTTTTCTACTACTGGACTCCACCGGCAATTATGGCTTTTGTAATTCACCTGATTCTGCGAAACCGTGCCAGTGAAGCAGACCCAATGATTCTGCCTATCGCCCTAGTACTCAACGGACTTGGGTTATCGATGATTTATCGTCTTGATCTTGGCGCAATTGCCAACGGCGGCACAGAGCTATTTGGCGTGAAGCAAATTATATGGACAGTAATTGCCATGGCATTTGCCGCGGCCGTGATTATTTACGTGCCAAGCCACCTGTTCTTGAGGCGCTACGTGTACGTATCTATGTTCATTGGTATTGCCCTGCTGCTTGCCCCTAGCTTGCCGCTAATTGGTAGGAGCATTAATGGCGCCCGGCTATGGATTGGCATTGGGCCATTTACCTTTCAGCCTGGCGAGTTGGCCAAGATTGCCCTAACCGTGTTCTTTGCTGGCTACCTGGTTACTCGCCGTGAATCGCTGGCCCTTACTGGCCGCAAGGTGCTGGGGCTTCGCATTCCGCGTGCCCGCGAATTGGGCCCAATTCTGGTTATTTGGGCCGCCAGCCTGCTGGTTTTGGTGCTGCAGCGTGACCTTGGTACCTCTCTTTTGTACTTTGGCCTCTTTATTGTGCTGGTTTATGTGGCCACCGGCCGCTCAATCTACGTAATCGTGGGTATGACCATGTTCATCACCGGTGCCCTGGTTGCCAGCCGCCTGATGGATTACGTATCGGGTCGTTTTGAATCTTGGCTAAACCCGTTTGATTCCAAGAACTACGACGCGATTGGCGGTAGTTACCAGCTGGCCCAGGGCGTTTTTGGTTTAGCCCACGGAAACCTGCTTGGCACCGGCTTGGGCGGCGGAATTCCTCACCTGGTTCCATTAGCCGAAAGTGACTTTATTATTGCCTCGCTTGGTGAAGAGCTTGGGCTAATTGGCATGTTTGCCATTTTGGGCCTTTACCTATTGCTTGTCTCCCGAGGTCTTCGAATTGGATTTAATCACTCCGATGACTTCTCGAAACTACTTTCAACCGGTTTGTCATTTGTAATTGCGCTGCAGTGCTTCATTGTTATTGGTGGCGTCACCAGAGTTGTGCCACTGACCGGTTTGACTACACCGCTGCTTGCCGCGGGTGGTTCGTCTTTGCTTGCTAACTGGATCATCGTTGGCTTGTTGCTAAGAATCTCTGACAGTACGAAGGGCGGCGAATAATGAATCGCGAACTTCGCCGAGTTAGCTACGTAATTTTTGTCATGTTCTTAAGTTTGTTTATTGCAACTACCAGCATTCAAATTATTAACGCAGACGCCTACTCTCAAGACCAACACAACGTGCGCTCTGCCTACGACAGCTATAAAACTCAACGCGGCGCAATTCTGGTTGACGGCCAACCAATTGTTGAATCAGTAAAGACTGATGACATCTACCGCTATCAGCGCGTCTACAACGACAAAATGTATTCGGCCGTCACTGGCTTCTTTAGTTTGTACCAAGGATCAACCGGTCTTGAATCGGCTATGGGTTCCTACCTCACTGGTAAAAATTCTTCGCAATTCTTCGAACAAATAAGCGCGCTGTTGTCCGGTAACCCAGTGCAGGGCGCTTCGGTTGAACTAACAATTGATCCAGTGGTGCAAAAGGCTGCATGGAATGCACTTGGAAATAAAAAGGGTGCTGTTGTAGCAATTGATCCAAAGACTGGAAATATTCTTGCGATGGTTTCAAAGCCTGGCTTTGATGCCAACCTGCTTGCCGTGCACTCTGGTGAGCAATCAAATGCCAACTACCAAGCTCTGCTGAACGACAAAGATGGCCCGCTGCTAAATCGCGCAGCGAACGAACTGTATGCACCCGGTTCGGTATTTAAGGTAATCATGGCCACCGCTGCAATTGAGTCTGGTCAATACACAAAAGATTCAACTTTTCCTAACCCATCAAAGTTTCAGCTACCTGGCACAAATGTTTTCGTGCAGAACTCTGGCGAAGGAAAATGTGGTGGCAAGGGAACCGTTTCAATTGCCGATGCCCTTAGGCTTTCCTGCAACGTGCCAATGGCACAACTTGGAATTGCTCTTGGCCAAGATCGCATTCGCAAGCAGGCTGAGCTTTTTGGTTTTGGCAGAAACGTGAAGTATCCGATGACTTCAACCTCTAGCATCTACCCAGAAAACATGGATGATGCGCAGACCGCCCTGTCTGCCTTCGGCCAGTATGACGATCGCACCAATCCGCTGCAGATGGCAATGGTTTCAGCCGCAATCGCCAATCAGGGTGTGCTCATGAAGCCAAACCTAATTGAGAACGTTTTGTCTTCGAATTTATCCGTGTTGGCTCAGCCACAGCCTGAAATTTTCTCGCAGCCAATGTCGCAGGCCACCGCTGAGTCTGTTAAAGAGATGATGATTGGCGCGGTCTCACGTGGTGTGTCTGGCAACGCCAGAATTCAAGATGTATTAGTTGCGGGTAAAACCGGAACTGCGCAAAACGGCAAGGGCCAGCCGTACACACTTTGGTTCACAGGTTTCGCACCAGCAGATAACCCACAGGTTGCAGTAGCTGTTGTGATTGCAGATGGGGGCGGTCAGGGTCAAGGTGGAGTCGGAAACTCACTTGCGGCACCGGTTGCTAGAAAAGTGATGGAGGCGGTGTTGCGCAAGTGAAGCCAGAAGCGGGGCAGCTCTACGGCGGCCGATACAAATTAATTTCTCGCATTGCCATTGGCGGCATGGGTGAAGTTTGGCACGCACAAGACGAAGTAATTTTGCGCGATGTTGCCATCAAAATTCTTAAGCAGGAATACATGGGCGACCCTGGGTTTCTTGAGCGCTTTCGCACAGAGGCACGTCACGCTGCAATGGTTAATCACGAGGGCATTGCAAATGTTTATGACTACGGTGAAGACGGCGGTTCTGCCTACCTGGTAATGGAACTTGTGCCAGGTGATTCACTGGCCAGAATTCTTGAAGTTGAAAAAGCGCTCTCTGGTGAAAGAGTTCTTGACATCATTGCGCAAACCTCGCGCGCGCTTTACGAAGCACACCAAGCTGGTTTGGTGCACCGCGATGTAAAGCCCGGGAATCTTTTAATCACTCCAGACGGCCACGTAAAAATCACAGACTTCGGAATCGCCCGCGTTGCAGATCAGGTTGGTTTAACTGCAACCGGACAGGTTATGGGAACCGTGCAATATCTTGCACCAGAGCAAGCAACCGGAAAACCGGCAACACCCAGCACCGATATCTACTCGCTTGGAATCGTTGCTTACGAAGCGCTTGCCGGCAAGCGACCTTTTTCTGGTGATTCACAAATGGAAATTGCCATGGCGCAGATTAATAAAACTCCGCCGCCGCTACCTACTGACATTGATGCAAGGGTTGCCAACCTGGTGATGTCTTGTCTAGCGAAGAAGCCAAACCAAAGACCAGAAAGTGCGCTTGCTCTTGCCAAGCGTGCGGAATCTTTAATGAGCACCGCTCCGCGCCAAAGCGCAGCAACCTCTTTAATTCAACAAACCCCAGAGGTCACTGATCGCACCGCGGTAATTGAACTTGCCCCAGACACCAACCCAACTCAGAAACCGCCGGTGGTTTGGCCGTGGTTTGTTCTGATTGGCGCGCTAGCCGCAACCGCGGTCTCAGTTGTTGTGGCAATCGTCGTAACTTCAATGCAGCCATCGCTGCCAACCTTCTCGCAGCAGCCATATCCATCTAGCAGTATCGGCTCGGCCAGCCCGGGCGCCTCTGGCACCCCGGTTGTTGTTTTGCTAGCCGATGTTGACGGGCTAAATGTTGCCGAGGTTTCGGCTGCACTCAGCGCCAAGGGTCTTTTGGTCACGGCTGTAGAGGGTGACGTGGTGGCTGCCGGCGATGAGCGAGTAATGACCGTTTACGACGCGTCTCCGCTGGGCACCTTGGCCGCTGGTAGCGAGATTGTGATCACCTACTACGTGGCAGATGACGGGGTAAGCCAGGAACCAACCCCAACCACTGAGCCAAGCCCCTCGGCGACCCAGTAGATTCCCAGCCACCGCCCAGATTCCAAAGATTAGACTGAAAACTCAAGCGCTCGACACATAAAGATGCGCCTTATAAGGAGCAAGTAATTGACTGAAAACCAGCGGGTAATCGCCGGTCGCTACACACTGGGCAACCTAATTGGGCGCGGCGGAATGGCCGATGTTTACGAGGGTGTTGACACCCGCCTTGGCCGTACCGTGGCAGTTAAATTGCTCAAGTCAGACCTTGCCAACGACCCAGCGTTTGAGGCACGTTTTCGCCAAGAGGCCCAGGCATCAGCCCGCATGGGTCACCCAACCATTGTTCGTGTTTATGATGCCGGCGAAGAGGTAACCACAGACGTGCACGGCAATCAGCACAAGTTTCCATTCATCGTTATGGAGTACGTAAAAGGTCAGCTACTTCGAGACCTGCTGCACGAACGCCGCCTAACCCGCCAAGAAGCTTTGGACTACACCGTTGGGGTGCTTACCGCTCTTGAGTTCTCGCACCGCGCCGGTGTTGTGCACCGCGATATTAAGTCAGCAAACATCATGATCAACGAAGCCGGCCAGGTAAAGGTAATGGACTTTGGCATTGCTCGTGCGGTTTCAGATTCATCCGCAACCATGGCGCACACATCGGGCATTGTTGGCACCGCACAATACTTCTCACCAGAGCAGGCAAAGGGTGAAAGCGTTGATGCTCGCACAGACCTTTACTCAACCGGTGTGCTGCTTTACGAAATGCTTTGCGGTCGCCCGCCATTCAAAGGCGAAAGTGCAGTATCAGTTGCGTACCAACACGTTTCTGAGCCGGTGATTGCTCCATCGCAGTTTGACGATTCTATTTCTGCAGAACTAGACGCGGTTGTTATTCGCGCTCTGGCCAAAGACCGCGAAGAAAGATTCCAGAGTGCCGAGGAGTTCCGCGAGCACCTAATAGCCGCGGTAAACGGTTCGCCTGAAACTTTGGCTACTCCGGTGATATCGCCAAACGCAACAACAGCATGGAGTCTTGACTCAGCAGAAGAAGTTGCGCCAAAGCTTGAAGTTGCCGAAGATGATTTTGAATCTTTGCTAGGTGATCTTGCCTCTAGCTCAACAACCGTTATGCCTTCTGTTGCAGAACCGGCAAAGCCAGTGGTTGATTCAACTCCACAGTGGAACGATCTTCGCACCCCGGCAACAAACCCATTCTCTACATTGGGTGTTGAACTTCCAACCCAAACCGGTTCATCACCGGCACCGCTATTGGCCAATGTTAATGCGCCATCCAAGGGTGTTATGTGGACAGTAGGTTCAGCTGTTTCAGTTGTGCTGATTGGTTTGATGGTTTGGTTGTTTGCATTTGGAAACTTTAATTTCAATGTTGCACCCGGCGGTGGCATTGCTGTTGCCAACGTGGTTGGTTCAACTTATGACGCAGGCTACAGCACACTAACTGCGCAGGGCCTGTTGGTTTCAAAAGTTTCAGAAGCTAGCGACACTGTTCCTGCAGACACAATTATTCGCACCGATCCAGTTGCCGGCACCGCTGTTGGTGATCGTCAGGTAATTACCGTTTATGTTTCAACGGGTGCTAGTCAAGTTAAAGTTCCGTCACTGGTTGGCCTAACAGAGGCAGAGGCAGCTGGCGTTCTGGCAACATTCAAGTTAACGCTTGGCACAATTACTCAAGGCAACTCCGGTGCGGTTGCAGCAGGAAAAGTGATTGAGAGTGTTCCAGGCTTGAACATGGAAGTTGCTGAAGGCACCGCAATTAATCTTGTTATTTCAAACGGCAAAGTTATGGTTCCTGATGTTCGCAACCTATCAATAAGCGAAGCTCGAAACGTGATGAGCGCACCTGATGTTGCATTGCCGGTTTCAATTACCACTCGTGAA
>JBJOJI010000023.1:0-13091 GCA_046046665.1 Actinomycetota bacterium | reverse complement strand
GGAGGTGGCTACTACGGTGGCGGCGGTGGCGGTGCCGATGTGGACAGTTGCTGTTCAAACGCGGGCGGTGGCGGCGGTGGTTCATCGTGGTCAAGTTCGGCCCAGGTCAACTCGGTGGCTCATACCGTTGGTTATCGAGCCGGAGCCGGCTTAGCGATTCTTACCTACGCAATGCCACCCAGTGCCACATCGTTTTCCGCTGCCAACAATCTAACTAATGCAAACTCTGTTGACTTCAATTTGGTTTTTAACGAATCTGTCACAGGTCTAACCAACGCCGATTTCAGCATGACCGGCTCAACCACGGCTTGCAGCACTGTTGCCGTTTCTGGAACCGGAACCACTTATACGGTCACGGTCTCAGGTTGCTCGGTTGGAACGCTCAAGTTGATTTTGAATTCAGGCTCTGTCATGGGTTCGCTCTCTGGGCCAGCTGTTGAAAAAGTTGCCGGTGATGTTGTCATCGAAAGAACTGCGCCAACACTTTCGGTGACCTCGCCAAACAGTGTCACCTCGGCAACTAATTTGCAATACGCACTTACATTCTCTGAATCGGTAACCGGATTAACATCTGCAGATTTTGCAGTTACAGGAACATCTTGTTCTCTGGGCACCCTTGCCGGTTCGGCAGCAAGCTACACCATTCAAATCACCGGTTGCGCAGATGCGGCAAATGTTCAACTTAGTTTGCTGGCCAATAGCGTTTCAGATCTAGCTGCAAACCTTGGGCCGATTATTGCTCCGACTATTGCCGCAGTGCTCATTGATAGAACAGCGCCAATCGGAACCTGGTCAACCCCGGTAGCTACAAGTTATGTGAGCCCGTCATTTGAGCTGACTATGCCTGAAGCTATTACCGGGCTAACCTCAAGTGACTTTCTGATGATTGGCGCAGCAACGCAATGCGTGCTCTCTGTTACGGAAACCATTTCAGGTGTTAAATTCACCATCGGAACAACGGGCTGTAGCGATGGTTCAGTCCAGATTTTACTCAATGCCGGCGCCTACACCGATGCCTTTGGCAATCTAGGACCATCCATAGTTAGCGCCTCTGCGGTCACCACCAAAGTGGTACAACCAACACCAACACCAACACCAACACCAACACCAACACCAACACCAACGGCGTCTGTGCCAGTAACTGCGGCTCCGATGGAGTCAGCTTCTCCGATTCTGGCTCCGGTGCCAGATATCTCGGAACCGACAACATCCAACCCGGCTCCCGAAGCACCAGAGTCGCAAAGCGGTGCTAATCCTGAGGGTACTGAAATTGTTGCAGCGCAACCACTAAAGAAAACGTATGCCTTCACGGCACCGCATAAAGAATTGCCTAATTCAGAAATCGCAATTCAGCAGCAAACCCAATCACCGTCGCAGATAACAGTGCAAAATCCAACTGATCCAAAACCAATTTCGGTACCTGGCGTCAACTGGCTTAATATCGCCTCACTTGGTTTCGGCGGATTAGCCGCCATCTTTGGGGGTATTGGAGCTGTTAAAGCGGCAAGACAAATGCGAACCAGAAGGTTGGTTAGAAAATTTGCCTGAAGTAATTAGCTAAAGATGATGGTGCGTTCGCCGTCTAGCAATACTCGGCGTTCCGCAAACCAGCGCACAGCTTGGGTGAGGGTCTTTGACTCTACGTCTTGACCAATCGAAACCAAACGCTTCTTTGAGTCTGAGTGCTCAACGCGAACCACATTTTGTTCGATGATCGGACCCTCATCTAGGTCTGCTGTCACAAAATGGGCAGTAGCACCAATGAGTTTTACACCACGAGCATGTGCTTGCGCATAAGGGTTTGCACCTTTAAAGCCAGGAAGGAACGAGTGGTGAATGTTGATGATTTTGCCTTCGAATTCTTTGCAGAATTCTTCGCTTAGAACCTGCATGTATCGGGCCAAAACAATAAGTTCAATTCCGGCGGTCTTGATATAGGTGCGCAACATATCTTCAAAAGCACGTTTGTCGACCTCGCCAGTTATTGGGTGAACTTCAAATGGAATTCCGTAGAACTCGGCAAGTCCCTGTAGGTCTGCGTGGTTGCCAAATACTGTTGGCAGTTCAACCGGCAGTTGACCTGCCCGCTGGCGGAACAAAATATCATTCAGGCAGTGGGCGCTCTTAGAGACCAAAACTAAGGTCTTCATCTTGCGGCCAACTTCGTCTAGCTCCCAGGTCATGCCATAGCGCTCGGCTACTGGCGTAATCTGCTTTTCAAAATGCTCTCGAGGAACGGCCGATTCAATTTGCAGGCGCATGAAGAAGCGGCCGGTGTCGTCTGAGGTGAACTGCGATGACTCGGTGATGTTTCCGTTAGCCGCCACGATTGCCCCAGAAATAGCGTGGACAATTCCAGGCTGATCTTTACAAACAAGGGTGAGTACCCAGTGGGTATTGGCTGTAGTCATAGGCTCAAGTTTAGGTGAAGGCCTCAAATAGAGGGCTAGGGATCGGTTTTGTTTAGTCCAGCGGGTGATCGCCGCGGCGACTGCGGCCAATTGCCTTGATGGCTACGTACACGCCAAGGCCAAGGCCAAGAACAATCATGGTGGCTCCAATAATCACTGGAAGCGGCACACCGGTCATATTCGTAATCCCTAATTTTCGGGCCCAGATTCAGGGCAACCTGTTCATTTTAGCGAAGAAAATAGGAGTTTTCTGGCTATGGCAAAACCGCAATTGAAACCCCGATGTGGCCTAGCTGGTAGAGCCTCGAATGTTAGAATTGGTCCATCGCAACTGGCGCTAAAGATGGGTTTCCATCGTGGAGCGAAGACAAAATTGGTCGTGCGCCTGGGCCAAAATCACTACTTCTATAGGGGTTAACTCATGTCAAAGCTTCCATCAACTTTCAACTCTCCGCTCAGCGAAACCGATCCTGAAATCAAGGCAGTTCTTGATGCCGAACTAGATCGACAGCGTCACACTCTAGAGATGATTGCCTCAGAGAACTTTGTCTCTCGAGGTGTTCTTGAAGCTCAGGGTTCAGTGCTTACAAATAAGTACGCCGAGGGATACCCGGGCAAGCGTTACTACGGTGGTTGTGAAGCCGTTGACGTTGCCGAGAACCTAGCTCGCGACCGCGCTAAGGCACTATTTGGTGCAGAGCATGCAAACGTGCAGCCACACTCAGGCGCATCTGCAAACGCCGCGGTATTGATGGCCCTAGCAAACCCTGGCGACAGAATTCTTGGACTAGAGCTTGCTCACGGTGGCCACCTAACTCACGGTATGCGTTTGAATTTCTCCGGAAAAATGTACGAGGCGCACGCCTATGAGTTAAACCCAGAGACCTTCTTGATTGACATGGATATCGTTCGTCAGCGCGCTCACGAAGTGAAGCCAGCGGTTTTGATTGCCGGTTGGTCTGCTTATACCCGCCACCTTGACTTTGCCGAGTACCGCAAGATTGCCGATGAGGTTGGCGCAAAGCTTTGGGTAGACATGGCTCACTTCGCTGGTTTGGTTGCAACTGGTCTCTACCCAAACCCGGTTCCATATGCAGATGTTGTTTCAACCACTGTTCACAAAACTCTTGCCGGTCCTCGCTCGGGTTTGATTCTTTGCAAGCAAGAGTACGCAAAGAAGATTGACTCAGCGGTGTTCCCAGGTCAACAGGGTGGCCCGTTGATGCACGTGATTGCGGGTAAAGCAGTTGCTTTCAAGGCAGCAACCACCGATGAATTCAAAGACCGCCAGAAGCGCACGCTTGAGGGTGCAGCAATCATTGCAGAGCGTTTGACCCAGGCTGATGTAGTAGCCAACGGTGTTCAGGTTCTAACCGGTGGCACTCAGGTGCACATGGTTCTTGTTGATCTTCGAAATGCGCCAATCAACGGACAAGAAACAGAAGACCTTCTGCACGATGTTGGCATCACAGTGAACCGCAACTCGGTTCCGAATGACCCACGCCCGCCAATGGTTACATCTGGTGTGCGCATTGGTACCCCAGCCTTGGCAACTCGTGGCTTTGGTGCCGAAGAGTTCGCTGAGGTTGCCGAGATTATTGCTGGCGTGTTGGTGCCAAACCCAGACATCGCGGCTCTGCGCGCACGCACTCGCAAACTAACCGAGGCTTTCCCGCTATACAGCGGTTTGGAAAACTGGTAATTCCAGCTCACTTCTAAATCATAAATAAAGGGAAACCAATGAACGCAATTCGCCTAGACGGCCTTGCTACCGCTAAAGCGATAAAGGCCGAGCTTGCCGAACGCGTTATTGCGCTAAAGCAAAAGGGAATCACCCCTGGGCTTGGCACTTTGCTGGTTGGTGATGACCCAGGCTCACACGCCTACGTTTCAAGCAAGCACCGCGACAGCGCCGAGATTGGCATGCATTCCATTCGAGTTGACTTGCCAGCAAATGCCTCTGCTGCAGATGTTAGATCGGCAATTCATGACTTGAACAGCGCCAAAGACGTCACCGGCTACATTGTTCAGCTGCCGCTTCCGTTTGGTCTCGACACCAACGCAATGCTTGAGCTAATTGATCCAGATAAAGATGCTGATGGCCTGCACCCGGTTAACCTCGGCAAGCTTGTTTTAGGTGTTTCAGGTGATTTGAATTCACCATTGCCTTGCACCCCGGCGGGCATCTTGGAACTGCTTAAGCGCTACGAGGTGCCAACCAATGGTGCCGAGGTTGCCATTATTGGTCGCGGCATTACCGTTGGCCGCCCATTGGGTTTGTTAATGACTCGAAAAGGAATTGACAGCACGGTTACTCTTTTGCACTCGGCGTCACGTGATGTTGAGCACGCAATCAAGCGTGCGGATATCGTGATTGCAGCGCTTGGGGTTGCGCACTTTGTAAAGCCAGAGTGGATCAAGCCTGGTGCCGCGGTGCTTGATGTTGGAATCACTCGTGTAGAGGGTGAAGATGGTAAAGCAACCTTGGTTGGTGACGTTCACCCAGATGTTGCAAAAGTTGCTGGTTTTATTTCACCAAACCCGGGCGGCGTTGGCCCAATGACTCGCGCCATGTTGGCTTATAACGTGGTTGAAGCAGCTTCTCGCTAAATAATTTTTCTTAGGCAAGCATCTGAGATTTTGCCAACTCTTTGTAAAGCGGAACAGATTTCACCAGTTGCTTGTGGGTACCAACGCCCAGAATCTTGCCTTTTTCAAGCACAATAATTTGGTCGCTATCGATAACAGTAGATAGGCGGTGAGCAATAACAATCAGTGTGCGGTTCTTGGCCACTGAATCAATTGCCTCGCGCATTAGCTGCTCGTTGATTCCATCAAGTGAAGAAGTTGATTCATCCAGCAACAAAATTGGTGGAGCGGCAAGCAATGTTCGGGCAATCGCTAGGCGCTGACGCTCGCCGCCAGAAAGCATGATTCCTTGTTCGCCAACCTCGGCATCAAGACCACGCTTATCACGCTTCAAAACCTCTGTCAGGTTCACTTCTTTCAGCACTGCCTTCAATTGTTTATCGGTGGCATCTGGGGCACCTATCAAAAGGTTGTCGCGAATGGTTCCGGCAAGTACCGGAGCATCTTGCTCCACATAACCAATCTGTGAACGCAAGGCACCTCGGGTAATGCTGGTCACTGGCTGGCCATCAAGCAGAATTTCTCCAGCCGTTGGCTCGTAGAATCTTTCGATTAGCGAGAACGTTGTGGATTTGCCCGAACCAGATGGGCCAACAATTGCAACACGAGTGCCGCGCTCAATTGCAAAACTTACCTTTTCTAGCACCTCGCGCTTTTCGGCAGGCGTGCCATCTTCACTTGGCTGACCGGCATAGGCAAAAGAAACCTTCTTGAATTCAATTGCCGTGGTGTTAATTGCTTTGCGCTTTGGCGTTTCCTTGCGCTCTTTATCGGTGTCTTCTAAGTCAACATTCAGAACTTCTTGAATTCTGGCAAGTGCCCCAAGGCCAGTTTGCACAGAGGTATAGGCGCCGAACGCCTGGCCTACTGGCCGAATCATAAGGAACATCAACAAGATAAAAGTAACCAGGCTGGCAACCGGGGTGTCACCATTGGCCACGCGGTAACCACCAACGCCAAGCACGGCAATGAAGGCACCATTTGCTGCCAGGCCACCAAGTGGCGTTACGCTGGCGTTGATGCCTGCAATCTTTACACCTTGCTTATATGCCTCTTTGGCGTCTTCGATAATCATTTGACTCTCACGAGTCTCGGCTCCGGCTGCGCGAATTGTGCGAACGGCCGAAAGC
Organism: Actinomycetota bacterium; assembly: GCA_046046665.1. Classification (GTDB taxonomy): domain Bacteria; phylum Actinomycetota; class Actinomycetes; order Actinomycetales; family Microbacteriaceae; genus Rhodoluna. The sequence continues at coordinate 6,901 of JBJOJI010000023.1, read as the reverse complement.
GCCCGTTCTACCGAGGCCGACATGTCACCAACTCGTTCCTGAGCTTTTGTGGTGGCAGAGCGAATGCGGCGGGCTGAAGTGCCAATTGCCGCCACGGCAATAGAAATCATGAGCAGAGTAATGCCAAGCAAAATTGGGTCAATGATTGCCATTGCTATAACAGAGCCAACAAAAATAAGTACGCCACCGGCAGCATCAACCAAGCCCTGGGTTAGTACAGCACGCAGAAGGGTGGTGTCAGAGCTGACCCGTGAAACCAGGTCGCCGGTTCGGCGCAGGTCGTATTCAGGAATAGGAAGGCGAAGCAGGCGAGTGGCAAGTTGCCCGCGAGCTGAGAAAACAACACCTTCACCTGCTTTTGCCAATACGTAGTAGAGAAAGCCACTTGCTACTGCGCTTCCAAGTACCACGGCTATAAGGATTACGACTAGGTAGCCAAGATCTTTGCCTTCTTGAACTGCAGTAATTACTTGACCAACTACTAGGGGTTGCGCCAGGCTAACCCCGGCACCAATCAGCGACAAAATTACCGCAACCACTAGAGCACCTTTGTGTTCGGTGAGGTAGGGCCATAGCTGGCTGAATTTAGCCTTTGGGGAATTTTTATCGAAAGCTGGTCTGCCAGCTGTGCGGCCACGGCCGCCACCCATCATGCTCATAGTGTTCTAAACCTTTTCTACTAGGTGGGGATTCCCAAGAATGTCTTCGTTTAACAAGTAGTTGATTTCCTGCAACGAAAGTGCCTCGGTGTATGCGGTGTTTTTATAGAACCTTGAGAAGTCAACAGATTGCAGTGCCTTCAAGGCTTTTGGGTGCCTGAGTTTCAAAAACATCTTGGTTGAGTTTGGCTTTGGTTCAAAGTCAGTCATCACTTTGCCACAACCGAATCCAAATATGGTCAACGCTACATCGGCAGAAGCGGGGTCGGTTTTTTCAATTAGCCCGTTATCGGTTACCGAATATTTTGGTCTTGGTAATTCACTTCGCTGCCAAATCTGAAAGCAGGTGGCTAGAGAATTGCGCTTGGAAAGCTTTTCGCCCAAGTCATCTTCATAATCAATTTGAATATCGTGATCTGCAATTAGATGGAATCTTTGGTCAAGTCGATTGATCACAGACCACTTGCGCCAAGACCTGGGCACAATAAAGCAAATGAACTCACTGTGGTTTGCTGCTTTGTTGAAGAATGGAATTGAAAGTGAATTATTTCTGCCAAAAGGCGGGTTTGAAATAGTCACGGCATTTGCCGCAGTTATTTTTGCTTCTAGAAAATTTGCTTTGGTTACCGTTGCATGTTTTGGCTCTATGTCAAAAGAAAGAAATTTCTTTACGCCAAGCTTTTCAGCGGCCTTGATGAACGAACCCGTACCACCCGCAGGTTCTAAAACAGTTCGTGTCTTCAAATCTGGCACCTTGGTCATGACCTCGGCAAGTAACCTCTCGGCCAAATCTGAAGGGGTGTAGTACTGCTCTTTGCCGGTGACCCGCTTATTGCCAAGCTTTTTTGGCAGCCCTGAACTGGGGGCGTTGGACTTGGGCATATGTCTAACCTAGCAAGGTCAGCGAAGCACTGAAACCTAGTGTTGAATGGAATAACTATGACTCCTGACATGATCGTCGCAAAGAACCTAACTAAGACCTATGCCGATTTCGTGGCCGTAGATGGCATTGATTTCACGGTCAAACAGGGCGAATCCTTTGGTCTGCTTGGGCCTAATGGCGCTGGCAAATCAACCACCATGAAGATGATTTCATCGGTTTCTAAGCGCAGTTCAGGGGAACTCACCATTCTTGGCAAAGACCCCGATAAATTTGGCCCGGAAATTAGGGCCCACCTTGGCGTTGTGCCGCAAAAAGACATGCTTGATCGTGAGCTGAAGTCATGGGAAAACCTTTATACCTACGGCCGCTACTTTGGACTAAGTCGAAAGTTCTTGAAGCCAAAGGTTGAAGAGCTATTGGCTTTTGCACAACTGGAAGACAAGCGCAACGAGAAGGTTGAAGACCTCTCGGGTGGCATGCAGCGCCGATTGGCTATTGCTCGCGGCTTAGTAAACGAGCCAGAGATGCTTCTGCTTGATGAGCCAACCACCGGACTTGATCCACAGGCCAGGCATATTCTTTGGGATCGTCTGTTTCGCCTAAAAGAGCAGGGCGTGACTTTGGTTATTACCACCCACTACATGGACGAAGCTGAGCAGCTTTGCGACAGATTGATAGTGATGGACAAAGGCAAAATCATGGCCGAGGGTAGCCCTGCAGACCTAATCAAAAAATACTCAAGCAAAGAAGTAGTTGAAGTTCGCTTTGGCGCAGACCGCAATGCACAGTTTGCCGATGCTCTCAAAAAACTTGGCGACCGCATTGAGGTGCTACCAGATCGTATTTTGGTTTACACCGCTCACGGTGAGGCAACTCTAGAAAAATTAGTTGCCGAGGGCATGAACCCAATTACCTCATTGGTTCGAAGAAGCTCACTTGAAGATGTGTTCCTTCGTCTAACGGGCCGAACTTTAGTTGACTAATGACTGACCTAAAGTTCAAGCCTGGCCAAGCTGTAGACCCAGCCCGCGCAATGCGCAGGGGTGCATGGGCCGTTGCCGAGTATCGGTTGTTCACAATGAGCAAGTGGATGGGCGCAATCATTTCATTTGGACTGGGTAACCCAATCATCTATCTGGTTTCTATCGGTCTTGGAATTGGTGCACTGGTAGATGCCAACACCGGTGGCCAAGGTATTGACGGGGTTAGCTACATACAATTTGTTGCCCCTGCACTTCTTGCCACTGCTGCAATAAACGCCCTTCAAGATGAAGTTACTTTTCCAACTCTTCAAGGATTTGTTTGGGACAAAATGTTCTATGCCATGAACAACACTCCAATCAACTCCAGGCAGATTGCCAACGGCGTGATGATCACAGCGGCTATCCGAGGTATTTTCACTGTATTGATTTATGAGCTGGTGCTTTTGGTCTTTGGGGCCATTCCGCTCTCTAGCGCGCTGCCGCTTTTTGTTTCCTCTATGGTTGCCGCCCTTGCCTTTGGTGCAGCTATGTTGGCCGTTACCGTGCGAATCGAAAACGATGATGCACTGTTCGCCATCATCGGTCGTTTTGTAATTGCACCAATGTTTTTGTTTTCTGGAACCTTTTATCCGCTAGATCAGATGCCCATGTATCTGCAATGGATTGGCTGGATTTCGCCAATGTGGCACAGCACTCAGCTGGGGCGTTTCCTAAGTTACGGAATGCCCCTGGAAATCTGGCAGGTGCTGATGCATGCGGGCTTCTTGGTAGCCGTATACGCCGTGGGCATGCTGATGGCTTACCCAAAGTTTGAATCACGGTTGCAGAGATGAGGAAGCCAAGATGAGCTTGATTTATGCAACTGTTTCTAGTGCGGTGGCAATTGCCGAGAAGCGCCGTGGTCGTGTTGGCCAGGCCATCTATGCAGGCCGGCCGCAACGAGTTATCGAGCGTAGCTTTTTTGCTTTCAAGTCTTCTACCTGGCTTGGAGTTGTTTCTGGTTTTGTTGAGCCTGTCTTTTACCTGCTGGCTTTTGGTTTGGGTGTTGGTCAGATTATTGGAAACATGACAGACGGTGCCGGAAACCCAGTTAGCTACACCGCATACATTGCCCCTGCCCTGCTAGCTACCTCGGCAATGAACGGTGCCATTTACGATTCCACTTGGAATGTGTTCTTCAAAATGCACTTTGCCAAGCTGTACCAAACCATGCTTCACACCTCGCTTGGTTCGCTAGATGTTGCCATTGGTGAGATTGGCTGGGCACTGCTCAGGGGTGCGGTATACGCAATGAGCTTTATGCTCGTGGTTACCCCAATGGGGTTGGTCTCAAGTTGGTACGGGTTACTCGCTATTCCTGCGGCAACGCTGATTGCTTTTGGTTTTGCTTCAGTGGGCATGGCTGTGACTTCTTACCTAAAGAACTTTCAACAGATGAACTGGGTGAACTTCTTCTTGCTGCCGATGTTCATGTTCTCTGGAACGTTTTTTCCAATAAGCCTTTACCCAGAGCCAATTCAATATATGGTGATGGCTTTACCCCTGTGGCAAGGTGTTGAAATGGTTCGAGGATTAATGCTTGGAATCATCGATGGTGCACTATTCGTGCACATTGGTTACTTCGTGTTAATGACAATCGCCGGGCTGTTTTTCACAACCCGGCGACTTACAGCATTATTTATGCGTTAAGCAACACCCATAATTACTGCAAAGCATAGATTTGCAATTGTTAGTGCTCCAATAACTGGTACTACCCACTTTGGGGCCGTTTCTTTTTTAGCAAAGGTATAGGCGATAAAGAAGATTCCGGTAATTCCCAGGCCCTTTAGGGACAGGGTTAGGTTGTTTACCTCTTCACCGTTTGCGTAAACCAAACCAGTCAAAATTAGACCGGTGATTAGCGCCAACCAAGAACCATGCAGAATGCCAGCGGTAACTGGTGCACCGGTCTTGAAGTTTTTCGTTTGTGACAGTACGCCACTTAGGATTGTCGCAAAACCAATTAGGTGAAGTACCAAGGTAATGCGAATGATGATTTCTAGAATTTCCATTTAGGGACCTTTCGTTCCTTACGCGTTCAGTCTAGCCATCAGCACAGCAGCCTCTACGGCTTCGGCACCCTTGTCTTCTTTAGATCCCTCAAGGCCCGCACGCTCAAGTGCCTGCTCTGCTGTGTCAACGGTTAGTAGACCAAAACCAATTGGCACACCGCTATCAAGCTGCACTCTAGTTAAGCCATCGGTAGCCGATGAGCAGACATATTCAAAGTGCGGAGTCTCGCCTTGAATTACCACTCCAAGGGCAATCACTACGTCGGCGCCGGCGTCAATAGCTTTCTGTGCGCCAAGCGGAAGCTCAAACGCACCAGGCACCCGCCAGATCTCGTAGGTGTCGTTGCCGGCTTTTTGCAGGGCGCGTTCGGCACCGGCCAGTAAGCCATCTGTAATCTCTGTATGCCAGCTAGTAACTACGATTGCAACCTGCAAGCCAGTTGCATCGATCTCAATCTTTGGTGCTCCCGCTCCACTCATTTATTTTCCCTCCGGAATCATGTGACCCATTCGGGCGCGTTTGGTTTCTAGGTACTGCTCGTTTTGCTGCGCAGCCCCAACAATCACAGGCACATACGAGTTCACGTGAATGCCTGCCTCGTTCAGGAACGAGCTCTTGGCTGGGTTGTTGGTCATTAGTCGAACACTCTCAACGCCAAGGTCTCGCAAAATAGACACGGCTGCGCCATATTCACGAGCCTCGCTTGGTAAGCCAAGTGCCAAGTTGGCATCAACTGTGTCATAACCCTTATCTTGCAGGGCGTAGGCCTTCAGTTTGTTGAGTAGACCAATTCCGCGACCCTCTTGGCCGCGAAGGTAAATAACAATTCCACCTTTAGGGTCGTTGGCAATCTGATCTAGCGCAAACTCAAGCTGTGGGCCGCACTCGCACTTTAGAGAACCAAAGGCTTCACCGGTTATGCACTCTGAGTGCATGCGAATCAGCACATCTTCACCGGTTGGGTTGCCAGCGATGATGGCCACGTGGTCGGCAGTTGTTCGCACATCATAGTAACCGCGAACTCTAAAGTCACCGTGAGTTGTTGGCAGCTTGGCCTCAGCCTCAAATCTAATTCTGTCGTTCACGGTTTCGGCAGCAAATTCAACTGAGTCCAGACGCATTTTCACTATCTGATCAATTGTTATTACCGGTAAGCCAAACTTCTCACCAATCTCAAAAGCCTCAGCTAGGCGAGTCATTGTGCCGTCTTCGTTGGTCATCTCGCCAATCACGCCAACCGGGGCAAGGCCTGCCAACTTCATTAGATCTACGGTTGCCTCTGTGTGGCCACGGCGATCAAGCACACCGTTTTGGTGTGCACGAAGTGGAATCACGTGACCTGGGCGAATGATTGAATCTAACGTGCTGTCGTTATCGGCAAGCACCCGGAATGTGGTTGCTCGATCTGCAGCCGAGATACCGGTAGTCACGCCCTCGGCAGCATCAACGGAAATTGTGTACTGAGTTTTGAACGGATCCTGGTTAGTTGTTGCCATCAGGTTTAAGTTCAAGTGGTTGGCGCGCTGCTCTGTCATTGGTGCACAGAGGTACCCAGAGGTGTAGCGAATCATCCAGCCAACCCATTCAGCCGTTGCATACTGGGCAGCCATGATGGCATCTACTTCATTTTCACGATTCTCATCATCGGCAACCAAAATTGGCTTGCCTTCGCGCAGAGCCGATAGGGCCTCTTCAATGCTTGAAAGTTGCATTAGTTGTTCCTTGCTTCTATTAGGCGCTCAATATGCTTTGCCATTACATCTACTTCAACGTTTACCTTGTCACCAGGTTTCTTGCTGCCAAGGGTGGTTACGGCCAGGGTTTCGGGAATCAGGCTTAGGCCGATCCAATCTTCACCCAGTTCGTTTACGGTAAGTGAGATTCCATCAATGGTTATGGAGCCTTTTAGAACCACATACTTCATCAGATCTTTTGGAATCGATACCCGCACCCATTCCCAGTTTTCACTAGGGGCGCGTGAGACTACTTCGCCAACTCCATCAACGTGACCAAGCACAACGTGGCCACCAAAACGGGTCGCCGCTGTCATTGCGCGCTCAAGATTTACCGGGTCACCAACTTTGATGCCATCTAGGCAAGTAAGGCGCAGTGTTTCTTGCATCACATCTGCGGTGAAAGAGGTTGCGTCGTGCTCAACCGCGGTTAGGCAAGCACCGCTTACAGATATCGAGTCACCGCGACTCACATCAGAAACCACAGTTGGACCCTCAATGGTTATGCGCAGGGCGTCTGGCAAAACCTCTATGGCTTTTACCTGGCCTAGTTCTTCTACGATTCCAGTGAACATTAGTTCTCCTTATTAA
>JBJOJI010000022.1:0-26382 GCA_046046665.1 Actinomycetota bacterium | reverse complement strand
TCTTCAATTTTTACAACGCCAATTTGCTCACCTTGTGCGCCGACGAGGCGAACCTCTGGCACGCGGATGCGCTCATTGATACGGGGATCGCTGATCTGTTACTCCTCTGGAATAGGCAAGTGGCCACATTCCAGGCGGGAGCCTGTACGTGCAGAAACGTAAGTTTCAAAGCTTTACCCGGCAACCTATGTGCTTTGAAGAGCACTGAATCGAATCGGTAGACGCGGGTGGGAATTGAATCCACTTCTGACCAAGGACGAACCTTGGAGCCATGGGTTAGCCTAGCAGAAACCATTCAAAAGGAGAAGCCCAGATTGGCCGAATTTAAAGACGTAGCTGACCAGGTACGCGACATTGCTGAAGTGCCAGCTGTTGAGGTAATCACAACAACAGCGGTTCACCTCATGAGCGCTGCAGCGATTCAATGCGGACTCGGCGAAGATGGTGCAAAAGGTGACTTAGACGAGGCGCGCAAACTAATTACCGCGCTTGCCGGATTAGTGACTGCCGCGGCGGCCGATATCGGTGATCACCACGCTCGCCCACTGCGAGATGGATTGCGCTCTTTGCAGCTGGCGTTTCGCGAAGCATCAGTAATTAAAGATGCACCCGGTGCCGGACCTGGTGAAAAATACACCGGACCGGTTAATTAGCAATCGTTCTATTCAGTCGGCTTGACCACGATGGTCATTGAATCGACTGACGATGTGATCACCTCGTTTGCAGCCCAATTTGCTGTGACGCGCTGAAGCACCTGCTCAAGTTCTGCTTTAGTCAACCCGCGCTTAACTTGAAGTTCAACCTTGACCTCTGGCCCGGCCAGCCGCGACTGCGGATCTGCCGTGCCAACTCCTATTGCCGAAATTGGTTCGCTGTCTTCAACTCCTGTGCCAATGGCATCGATAACATCTTCGTCATGCATTGGATGCACCCAAAATTTTTGTTGAGCCAGGGCGGCAATGGCATTTCGACGAAATGCGAATTCAGTTTCGGAGCCAGGATCAAGAATTATTCGAGTGTTGCCTTCGCTTGCCGCAGCAAGGGCAACTTTAACAGCGTCACTCGGAACCGGCCTAGCAATTGGGTTCCAGCGCTGCATTGCCTCAACAGAGCTAAACACCGGAAGCCCAACCTGATCATCGGGTGTTTGCACGTTAACGATTGAAAGATCTGCACTCTTGTCAACGGTTTGACCGTGGGCACCTTCGCCAGATTCGCCGAGGTCGGCTAGTAGCGGAATTAGGACTCGCGCTTTAGAAAACTCAGAAAAAACTTTTGCCGGATTTAGAGTTTGGTGAAATTCCAAAATCGCTTCGATAAGCTCTGGCCGCGCAGATCCATCATCGTCGGCAAACGGATTCTCATTAAATGCACGGCCCTCCCAAGGCACACCTGCAGAATCTGCAAGAGGATCCTGATTAACGTGTTTGTGGTCGTGACTTTTCATTCTTACGCGTTCGCGATTGCTAAGGCTTCTTCAAGAGTGAACTTTCCCGCGTACAGTGACTTGCCAAGGATTGCACCTTCAAGGCCTTCGCCTACCAGAGAACGCAAATCGCGAATATCTTGCAGTGAGGAAATTCCACCAGAGGCAACCACAGGCTTGTTGGTGCGCTGCATCACTTCACGAAGCAATTCGATATTTGGCCCTTTTAAGGTTCCATCTTTTGTGACATCGGTGACTACGTATCGAGGGCAGCCAGCATCTTCAAGTCGAGCAAGGACCTCCCAAAGGTCTCCGCCCTCTCGAGTCCAACCACGCGCAGCAAGTGTTGTGCCGCGAACATCAAGCCCAACGGCAATTGCGTCACCGAATTTTGCGATTACTCTTTCAGTCCACTCAGGGTTTTCTAGCGCAGCGGTACCAAGGTTGACTCGGGTTGCTCCAGCCTCTAATGCAGCTTCTAGAGAAGCGTCATCACGAATGCCACCCGAGAGTTCAATTTTCACTCCGCGTCCAAGTTGGGTTTTTGCCGAGTCAACAACCTCTCGAATTATTGCCCGATTATCTCCGCGACCAAAAGCTGCGTCTAGATCTACCAAGTGAATCCATTCTGCACCGGCATTAATCCAAGTTTGGGCAGCTTCCATAGGACTGCCGTAATCGGTTTCTGAACCGGCCTCGCCTTGGGTAAGACGTACAGCCTTTCCATCGGCAACATCCACTGCAGGAAGAAGTTCAAGATACTTTGACATTTTGATTCCTAACTAAAAAGTTCCTAGCCAGTTGCTGAGAAGTTTGATTCCGGCCTGACCAGATTTTTCTGGGTGAAATTGAGTTGCTGATAATGGTCCATTTTCTACGGCGGCTACAAACTTGCCTCCGTAATCTGCCCAGGTAACTTTTGGCGCCGCTAATGGGCCGTCAACAACTAACTCCCAATTCTTAACTCCATAGGAGTGCACAAAATAAAAACGCTCATGCTCAATTCCAGAAAAAAGATTTGATTTCTTGGCAACTTCTACCGTGTTCCAGCCGATGTGAGGCAGAACTGGTGCATCAAGTTTTTCTACTTTTCCTGGCCATTGACCTAACCCAACCGTTTCGAGCCCGTGCTCCACACCAAGCTCGAACATCACCTGCAGGCCAACACAAATACCCATTACCGGCTTACCCGCAACAAGTCTTTTATCAATCAACTCACCGGCATTGATTGCGTTTAATTGATCCATCACGGCAGCGAACGCCCCTACACCTGGAACCAAAAGACCGTCAGCGCTTAAAACAGCATCACGGTCACGAGTAAGTTCCACATTTGCTCCGGCTTCGGCGAGCGCCTTAGCTGCTGAGTGAACGTTACCGCTGCCGTAATCTAAAACGACTACGCGGGGTGAACTCACATTTGCTCCCGCATTAAAGTGCGCCCTTGGTTGAAGGAATTCCCTCAACGCGCGCATCGAATTCAACAGCCTTACGGAATGCACGAGCGAATGCTTTGAATTCAGCTTCGGCAATGTGGTGTGGGTCACGACCATCGAGCACAGTGACGTGAACCGTGATTCCGGCGTTCAACGAGATTGCCTCAAATACGTGACGAATCATTGAGCCGGTGAAGTGTCCACCGATCAAGTGATATTCAAAACCCGCAGGTTCGCCGGTGTGCACGAGGTAAGGGCGCCCGGACACATCAACCACTGCACGCGCCAAAGCGTCGTCAAGTGGAACAGTTGCATCGCCGTAGCGACCAATCTTTGACTTGTCACCAAGTGCCTGCTTAATTGCCTGACCCAGCACGATGGCAGTGTCTTCAACGGTGTGGTGAACATCTATGTGAGTATCGCCGGTGGCACGAATGCCAAGGTCTATAAGTGAGTGCTTTGCAAATGCAGTTAGCAAGTGGTCGAAAAAGGGCACCGATGTTGAAATGTCGGCGCGACCGGTTCCGTCAAGGTTGAGGCTTAGCTCAATTGATGACTCGGAGGTCTTGCGTTGCAATGTTGCAGTACGGCTCATGGAATTGCCTTTCGCGAATGCGATGTTTGTTTAGTCAATCCTAGCGAATGACTATTTTTTGAGAACTTGACGAAGAGCTTCTAAGAAAGCCGAGGTCTCCGCCTCGGTACCTGCACTCACGCGCAAGGTTCCAGGAATGCCAACATTTCTAACCAATACACCTTTTGCAAGCAGAGCTTCAAAGACTGCCGCGGGATCAGCCAAGCCACCGAAGAGAACAAAGTTTGAATCTGACCGGTACGGATCAAGACCAAGTTCCTTTAGCTCCAACACAATGCGATCGCGCTGATACCTGATGTCGTCAACCGTGGCGAGCATGGTCTGTGAATGATCTAGAGCGGCCTCTGCGGCAGCCTGAGTAAATGCGCTCAGGTGATACGGCAAGCGCACCAAGCGAAGAGCATCAATTACGGCTGCATCTGCTGCAAGATAGCCAACTCTCGCACCTGCAAAAGCGAAAGCCTTGCTCATAGTTCTAGAAATCAAAAGCCTTTCACGACCCTCGAGAAGGCTAACGGCGCTGGTCTCTGCATTGCCCGCGAATTCCGCGTAAGCCTCGTCAACCACCACAATTCCACCGGTTGCTTGACTTACTGCTTCATAGGCTGCCTCGATGCAGCTGAGGCTTAGCGGCGTACCAGTTGGGTTGTTTGGAGAACAGAGCATCACAATATTTGGCTTGTGCTGCAAGATTGCCTCTTGAACGTGCTGAGGGGTTAACTCGTAGCGATCAAGTCTTGGCGCATCTATGTAACTTGTGCCGGTGCCTTGAGCGATAAGCCCATACATGGAATAAGTAGGCCCAAAGCCCATGGAGGAGCGGCCAGGGCCACCAAAGGCTTGGAAGATGTGCTGCAGCACTTCGTTTGATCCGTTAGCCGCCCAAATGTTTTCAGGCTTCAGACCGGAGCCCAAGTATTCTGCTAACGCGGTGCGTAGCGATATAAATTCACGATCTGGGTAGCGATTGATGTCTAAAACTGCGGCTGCAAGTCGCCCGATGATATCTACAGCTACATCTTCAGGAATGCGGTGGGTGTTCTCATTGACATTCAACGCAACCGGCACATTCAACTGTGGTGCGCCATAGGGGGTGCGGCCTTTTAGGTCGTCACGGATTGGAAGGTCTGAGAGATTAGTCACCTGACTAGGTTACCTGCCCAGCTGATTGCCAGCTGGAACAGGATTTATTCGCAAGTGGGAAGTTTGCCGGCTGCAACCAGTTGGAAGCTAAGGAAGGGCGAGTCTTTGGCCGGGCCTTAGATCTGTGGAGGTTAGACCGTTTAGGTTGACTACGTCTTGCATCCAGTCTTGAGGGTTTGAGTTTGGGGCTACCTGTTCGGCAAGATCCCATAGGGTTTGACCGGCCTGAATCGTGACATATTCGAACTTTGCTGGATTTGCAGATGAATTATTTGCTGCTGCAGTTGAAACAAAACCAAAGACGCTGGTAGCGGCGATAGCCACAATAACTGCACTGCGGAAGAACTTACGTGCTGCTGGGACTTGAGACATCTTTTTACCTTTCTGTTCGAACAACTGTTCGCTTATAGAACAAGAATACGCAGACCCACCGACATTTTGTCAAGTATTTTGTCAAATATTCGAAAATGTGTTTGATTTTGCTAAAAATAGCGAATACAGTTTCGATTGTGGGCTTATATAAGCAACCCCACCGACAACGCACGAAAGGCCTTGAAATGGACGAGCAAGTAGAAAAGGACGGCAAGCGTCAAACACGTCGCGCCTCAAGCTTGAGCCCTATGCAGGAGCGCATCCTTCAGACCATTCAGCGATCCAAAGCAGACCGCGGCTACGTGCCAAGCATGCGCGAAATTGGCGAAGAGGTTGGTCTTTCCTCCCCTGCCAGCGTTAGTCACCAGCTAAACCAACTTGAACTCGCGGGCTACATCAGCCGAGACCCAAAGCGCCCGCGCACCATTGACGTACTGATTGAGGTTGCCGGTTGGGAAGGTCTTGACGGCCAGGTGGCAGAGAACCCAACCCCTATCGGTGATGCTGCAATGGTTCCCATGGTTGGAAGAATCGCCGCTGGTGGACCAATCACCGCCGAGCAAAACGTTGAAGAAATATTCCCCCTACCCCGCCAACTGGTAGGAAAGGGTGACCTTTTTCTTTTGAAGGTGGTTGGTGAATCAATGATCGATGCAGCAATTTGCGATGGCGACTGGGTTGTTGTGCGCCAACAGCAGACAGCCGAAAATGGTGACATCGTGGCTGCTCTGTTAGAAGACGAAGCGACCGTAAAGACTTTTAAGCAGCAAGATGGCCACACCTGGTTGCTGCCAAGAAACTCTGAGTTCGCGCCGATTCTTGGTGACCATGCTGTAATTCTTGGAAAAGTTGTCGCGGTACTTAGATCAGTTTAATTTTTCTAAACAATAATTCGGTAATCGCTGAGTTCGGCGGCCATATCTGGCTTCACCATCGCTCTAATAAAGGTTCCACCTTCGCGATAATCCAAAACCATAATCCTGCTGTTTAGATGCAGACGCGATACCAGATCTCCTCTGTCATACGGAATCAGTGCTGCAACTTCTACGTTTGGTTCTGGCAATAATGCAGCGATAACCTGCATCAGCTCTTCGATGCCCTCACCCGTTCTGGCGGAGACACCTATTGAACCGGGCTCCATGCCGCGAAGTGCCATGCGCTGAGTTTCATCAGCGAGGTCAATTTTGTTGAAAACGATCAACTCAGGAATATTTCTAGCCCCGACCTCACCAATCACATTTCTGACTGTTGCAATTTGCCCAGACGGATCTGGATGGGATGCATCAACGATGTGCACGATTAGATCGCTGCCCGCTATTTCTTCAAGCGTTGAGCGAAATGCCTCGACTAGCTGATGTGGCAGGTTTCGCACGAAGCCAACCGTATCGGCGAAGGTGAAGTCGCGGCCGTCGGGAGTCTTTGCTTTTCGAACTGTGGGATCAAGCGTTGCAAAAAGAGCGTTTTGCACAAGGACTCCGGCCTGAGTCATTCGGTTCAGCAAAGAAGACTTACCAGCATTCGTGTAACCAGCAATCGCAACCGCAGGAATTGAATTACGGTCACGGTTTGCCCGCTTGGTTTCACGAGCTGGTTTCATTGCCGCGATTTGCTTGCGCAACTTTGCCATACGCGTGTTAATGCGTCGGCGGTCTAGTTCGATTTTGGTTTCACCGGGGCCACGAGAACCCATGCCGACACCACCTGCGGCCTGACCACCCGCCTGACGAGACATTGATTCACCCCAACCACGAAGTCGAGGCAAAAGATATTCAAGCTGGGCTAGCTCTACCTGAGCTTTACCCTCTCGGCTTTTGGCATGCTGGGCAAAGATATCCAAGATCACGGCGGTTCTATCGATGACCTTTACGTTAATTACGTCTTCGAGTGCACGGCGCTGGCTTGGGGCAAGCTCCGTGTCGGCGATTACGGTATCTGCTTCAGCAGCCGCAACCAATTGCTTAAGCTCTTGCGCCTTGCCCTTACCTAGGAAAGTTGCCGGATCTGGATTTGCTCTTCTTTGAAGCAGGCCATCAAGCACAGTTGCTCCAGCTGTTTCGGCGAGTGCCGCTAGTTCACGAAGTGAGTTCTCTGCATCTAGCAAAGTATTTGAACCCCAGATACCTATGAGGATTACCTTCTCGAGACGAAGCTGGCGGTACTCAACATCGGTGATATCTTGGAGCTCTGTTGACAGACCCGCAACCCGCTTTAGAGCAGAACGGTCTTCACGTTCAAACTGGTCGCCATCTGTGTCGCTATAGCCATGGCTCTCAGCGGCGCCAAGGGCCGCTGCGCGCTCACCACGACGCAAGATACGTTCGACTACCTCATCGCCTCTAGAGGTGCCATGAGTGAAAGAGGGTTGGTCTTTCTCTTCGTCATTCACGCAACTAACACTAGTTTGCTCATCTGTAATAGTGTTTCGCTATGTCCTCAGAACATTACTTTTCTGAGACCCCAGCCAGCGACTATAAGCCAAAAGAAATCACAGTGACCATTAACGGTCAAGAAGTGATGGTAAACACCGCCGGTGGAGTCTTCAGCCCGGATCATATTGATCAGGGAACCACCGTGCTGTTGGCGCACCTAGAGCTGGCTCCTGCAGGCGGCAACCTTTTAGACATTGGCTGCGGCTGGGGCCCTATTGCTTTATCGTTGGCCTCTCGTTCCCCCAAGGCCACAATTTGGGCCATTGATGTAAATGAAAGGTCACTTGAACTGACCGCCGCAAACGCAAAACGCTTGGGTCTAAGAAACATTAAATGCGCAAAGCCAGATGAAGTTCCTGCTGATTTAAAGTTCAGCGGCATATGGTCTAACCCACCAATTCGCGTGGGTAAGGAAATTTTGCACGAAATATTGCTTACCTGGTTGCCAAAACTAGAACCAGATGCAGATGCCTACCTGGTTGTTCAGAAAAATCTTGGTGCCGATTCATTGCACCGCTGGTTAGAAGCAGAGTTGCCTCAGAATTTTTCAACGCTGAGAGTTGCTACAGCAAAATCATTTAGGGTCTTGCGGGTAAGAAATAAATAAGTAGCGCCCAACCTACCTAAGGCTGTCGAGGTCTAAAACGCCGTCAAAGACAAGTTCAGCGGCTCCACTCAAACCAACATGTTCACCGTCTTCAGTTGCAAACATGCGAACACCAAGTATTCCGCCCGGAACGGTAACTTGCCAGATATTTGGCGCCCCTGCTCCTGCCCAGTGGCGGGTTGCCAACGCCGCTGCACAAATTCCTGTTCCACAAGAAAGAGTTTCACCAACGCCTCTTTCAAAGACGCGCATGGTTATGTGGCCAACGCCATCTTTAACCATTGGTTCGGCAGGTACTACAAATTCAATATTGGCTCCAAGTGCTGGAGCCGGTTCTATTCTTGGCGCTGCATGAAGTTGCAGTTCGCCCAATTCGCCAGGCGATGCTAGCGCAACCACATAGTGAGGGTTACCCACGTTGATTCCAATTCCAGGGCGCGCTACTTCTATACCATCGGCATGGATCAAAGCTTCAGGGCCGTCTAGTTTCCAACGACCAAGATCAACCGCAAACCCGGACATGTTTCGCTGTAAGTCTTTGACGCCTGCACGAGTACCAATTGAGATTGTCTCGCCGTCTTTGAACGCTACGATTCCGCGCTCGGTCAGGTAGCGAGCAAAAACACGAGTTCCGTTTCCGCACATTTCGGCAACGCTGCCGTCTCCGTTGTAGTAATCCATAAACCAAACCGCAGTTGGCTCCTCTGCCAGAATCTTTTGGCCATAGGGGTGGTGCTCAGATTTGATTACACGAATGAAGCCATCAGCGCCAATTCCAAAGTGGCGGTCACAAATTTTTGCAATTTGCTCAGGAGTTATGTTGATTTCGCCTGCAGGGTCAAGCACTAGCACGAAGTCATTTCCCGTGCCGTGGCCCTTGGTGAACGAAATCAAATTTGTCATTTCTCAAGCCTAAAGGGCTAGCCAACTGCGCACTAGCGATAATGCCTGCGAGTTCACCTTGGGGTCTGTGTAATCAAGCCAGTTGATTCTGGAATCTCTTCGGAACCAAGACATCTGGCGTCGAGCATACTTTTGAGTTAGACGAACCGTGTCGGCTATTGCCTGGTCCTGTGTCATGGTTCCATCAATCTGAGCAAGAGCTTGCGCATAACCAATAGCTCGAGACGAGGTCTTTCCCTCACGCACTCCAAGCAGAATCAAGCTGCGGGCCTCTTCTACTAAGCCCTGTTCCCACATCTTGTGCACGCGCTGTTCCAGCCGCTGAACAAGATCTTCTCGCGGGCCGTTGATGCCGATTTCTAATACCGGTTGCCAATCTTCTGGCTCGTCAGGTAAAGCTGCTGCAAACGGTTCACCGGTTAGCGTGATTATTTCGATGGCCCGCACCGAGCGACGCCCGTTTTCAGGAATTATTCGACTGGCCGCAACAGGATCTAGTTCCTTTAATCGCCGGTGCATTTCGTGTGGACCAAGTTCATCGAGGTCCAGTTCCAGTTGTTTGCGTAATTGCGCATCGCGCGCAGGAAACTCAAATTTATTTAGGACCGCGGCTACGTAGAGCATTGAACCGCCCACCAAAATTGGAACTACGCCGTCTGCTTGGAGGCCTTCAATTAGGGTTCGAGCAACTGCTTGATACTCTGCAGCGGTTGACTCATGTGTGATTTCAAGCCAGTCAATTAAATGGTGTTCTATTCCCCGGCGTTCACTGGGCGCAAGCTTCGCGGTACCAATATCCATACCCCGATAAAATTGCATAGAATCGCAATTTACGATTTCGGCTCTGCCGCCGCCTGCGATGATGTCCTCGGCAATAGATAGAGCAAGGTCTGATTTACCAGCGCCGGTTGGGCCAACCACAGCGATGAGTTTGGGTTGCATTAGTGCGCGGCTTTGCCAATTGTTGGCAGACCTAGGGAGACTGTTGACTTACTATTTGACTCGGTATTAGGAGTTGCGCATGCAGCCGCCTCGGCACGATCCCAAGCGTCTCCAGCAATTGTTTTGCGAATTTCAAAAACGGATGTGTCATCGGCAAGCAAGTGATATGGGGCCGCATCGGTGATTTTAATTGTGACCATGTCGCCAGGTCGAGGGCGGTCACCGGTGGCTGGTAGCTCAAAGTGAACCAAACGATTCTCTGGAGTTCGACCGCTCATGCGAGAAGTTGCGCCATCTTTGCGACCCTCGTATGCAACTAAAACCTCTGCCGTCTTTCCAATTTGCGCTTGGTTCTCTTTTAGCGCCAGTTGATTAACCAGAGCCATCAAGCGTTCGTATCTCTCCTGAACAACTGCTTTTGGAATTTGGTCTTCCATTGTTTCCGCTGGCGTACCTGGGCGCTTTGAGTACTGATATGTGTATGCCGCTGTGAAACGCGACTGCTCGACCACCCTCATGGTGTCTAGAAAGTCCTGTTCAGTTTCACCAGGAAAACCAACGATGATATCTGTTGTTATCGCAGCATTAGGAATTTGCTTTCGAACACGATCAAGAATTCCAAGGTATTTTTCGCTTCGATAACTGCGACGCATTTCTTTGAGTATTCGGTCACTGCCCGATTGCATAGGCATGTGTAACTGTGGCATCACGTTGTGCGTTTCCGCCATTGCATCGATGACATCATCGGTAAAGGCAGCTGGGTGCGGGCTGGTGAAACGCACTCGCTCTAGACCCTTAATTTCGCCACAGGCACGCAAAAGTTTTGCGAAAGCGCCTTTGTCGCCGAATTCCACTCCATACGTGTTCACGTTCTGACCTAATAGCGTGACCTCAATTACGCCTTCGGCGACCAACGCTTCAATTTCGCCCAGAATTTCACCGGGGCGACGATCTTTTTCTTTGCCTCGCAAACTAGGCACAATGCAGAACGTACAGGTGTTGTTGCAACCAACCGAGATAGAAACCATACCCGAGTAAGTTGAATCGCGTTTGGTTGGTAGATCGCTTGGAAAAGTTTCAAGGGCTTCAAGAATTTCAACCTGAGCCTCGTGATTGTGACGAGCACGCTCTAATAAAGCGGGTAGAGAACCAATGTTGTGAGTTCCAAAAACAACATCAACCCAAGGCGCCTTTTTTACAATGGTCTCGCGATCTTTTTGTGCCAGGCAACCACCAACGGCCACCAAGATGTCGGGGTTTTCCATTTTCTTTTCGTTGAGAATACCCAGATTGCCGTAAAGCTTGTTATCGGCGTTTTCTCGAACAGCACAGGTGTTGAAAACAACTACATCAGGTTCAGAGCCGTCGGCTGGAACGTATCCGGCTCCCTCTAGAAGACCATTAAGGCGTTCTGAGTCATGAACGTTCATGGCACAGCCATAGGTGCGTACCTCATAGGTACGCGGTGCCTGCTGTGTTGTGGTCATAATCAACCAGTTTACTTAGCGCTCTTGAGTATGGGCTTCCTCGGCGAATTTGATAGCCGCAAACACTGAGCTGCTGGCGTACCCTTTGCGCTGAAGATACCCGGCCAAGCGACGGGTTCTGACGTCTTTTTCAAGGTGTGCCATTTGGTTAAAGCGCCTGCTGGCCAGTTGCTTGGCCGATTCAAAGTCATCTTCGGCGGTTATCGCTGAAATTGCCGCTTCGACTAGCTCTTGAGAAACACCTTTTTCGTTCAGTTCTCTTTTTATTGCAGACTTTGCAAGACCCTTATAGTTTCTTCGACTATTCACAATGGTTTCAGCGAAGGCGGCGTCATCAATCAAGCCAACCTCGGTGAAGCGCTCGAGGACTTTTTCCGCAATTTCAGAAGAGATCTCGCGCTGTTCAAGTATTTTACGAAGCTGAGACGTGGACTTGGCGCTTCTGGCCAACTGATGCAATAAAACGTTTCTTGCCCGCGTCTCTTGCTTCTCAGGGGAAAGCAAACGAGGCTGATCAAGTGAACCGTCTTCTATTTCGCCAGATGGGGGCCGGCGAGATTTGGAACGGCTACTTGATCTGCCCCGTTGAAAAGCCATAGCTCTAGTTAGAAATTACTAACTATGCGCTGGCTGCAGTTGCAGGTGCCTTGGCATCTGCAACCTTTGACGCTGCTGATGCTTTGGCCGCAGAAGGAGCAGCCGCCTCAGCTGGCGACGACGTTACCTCAGTGACTTCGTCAATAGGTAGGTCTGCAACCGCACGAGGTACACCAATGCCCAGTTTGGTCTTGATCTTCTTCTCGATTTCATCGGCAATCTTTGGATTGTCGATTAGGAATCTACGAGAGTTTTCTTTACCCTGGCCAAGCTGTTCACCTTCGTAGGTGTACCAAGCGCCAGACTTCTTTACGATTTCTTTTTCTACACCAAAGTCAATCAAGCTACCTTCGCGTGAGATTCCAACGCCGTAGATGATGTCAAACTCTGCTTGCTTAAACGGAGCAGCCATCTTGTTCTTAACAACCTTGACGCGAGTGCGGTTACCTACTGCGTCAGTGCCGTCCTTCAGCGTCTCGATGCGGCGAATGTCTAGTCGAACTGAGGCGTAGAACTTAAGTGCCTTACCGCCGGCAGTAGTTTCTGGACTACCAAAGAACACACCAATCTTCTCGCGAAGCTGGTTGATGAAAATCATTGTGGTGCCAGTGTTGTTTAGAGCACCTGTCAACTTGCGGAGTGCCTGTGACATCAAACGAGCCTGAAGACCAACGTGTGAGTCACCCATCTCGCCCTCGATTTCGGCGCGTGGCACAAGTGCTGCTACTGAGTCGATAACTACAAGATCGATTGAGCCTGAGCGAACTAGCATGTCTGCAATTTCAAGAGCCTGTTCACCGGTGTCCGGCTGGCTAACCAACAAAGCATCTGTGTCTACACCAAGAGCCTTGGCGTATTCAGGGTCAAGTGCGTGTTCAGCATCGATGAAGGCGGCAATGCCGCCGTTGCGCTGTGCATTTGCAATTGCGTGAAGTGCGACGGTGGTCTTACCTGAAGACTCTGGACCGTAAACCTCAACGATTCGACCCTTTGGAAGCCCGCCAATACCTAGAGCAACATCCAGGGCAATTGAACCGGTTTGAATTACTTCTACCGGAGCTCGCTCATCTGAGCCGAGGCGCATAATTGCACCTTTACCGAACTGACGGTCAATTTGAGCTAGTGCTGTGTCTAGCGCTTTTTCGCGATCTCGCTTTTTCGCGATCTGATGGAGATGGCATTTTGTCCTCTGCTTTCTGAATCTCTAGTTATTGCTGACCGTATTCGAGGCAGTCGACGATCGACCCTCGGTCATCCAAGTTGTTGATAAATGCCATCAACTCCCTGGTGTGAATAACCTAACACCATTCGAACAAGATTTCGATAGTTATTTAAACCGGCGTGTCGCTTTTTCGGAGTTTTGTTCAGAGCTATTTGGGTTTTTTGGGCTGGGGTTTACCTGCCCAACGCTCTTTTGGCACATTATTGGCTTCGCACAGGGCCAACCAGACATCTTTTGGGTCTTCGCCGGCAGCTAGAGCCTGTTCGGCTGTTCGATCGCCCAAGGCCCCCAGAACAAGGTCTCTAGAGATTACTTGAGAGTACGCCAAACCGAATTCATCGGTCATCAGGTTATTGAAATGGCTTAGGCGCACGGCCAGTTAGCTAGCGAGTAGAAGCCAGGCTTGGGTCGTTGTCGGCCAAGAAAGATGCTGGGATAGTGTCTGGAATGTAAGTTTCGCTCGAAACGGCAGATTCAAGGCTGATGCCTTCAACAATTGCAAGACGGTCGCTTACTTCACGCATGATTACTGAGATTGGCACCTCGAGCGCATCGGCCAATGAGGCCAAAATCTCTGACGAGGCTTCTTTTTGACCACGCTCAACCTCGCTGAGGTAGCCAAGGGCAACAGTTGCTCGGCTGGCTACCTGGCGAAGAGTTTGGCCCTTTTGCAGGCGAAGGTCGCGCAGAACATCGCCGATTTCTTGACGTACTAGAACCACGTGGGCCTCCTATCTCTTCTCACTGGTAATCTACCTGCTCTTTGTGACAAACCTAAATCGCTGGCCTGAAAGTTCGCTGAGTGTTATGAGGAAGATAACCCGATTAAAGGCCGAGGCATTCCCCTAAAGCCGAGATAGCTTGATCGACAGTGGCCTTTTGAATCGCCTGGCGGTCCCCCGATAAATCCAATGCAAAGACGGAATCACCAAGGGCACCGGGCCCAGAGATAGCTACGTAGACGGTGCCGACTGCTATTCCATCTTGAGCTTCTGGACCTGCGACGCCGGTGGTTGCAACACCGATGACAGTGCCTTCATCGGTGTTGGTCTTATTGGCGAGCTTGGTGCGAACACCGGTGGCCATTTGTGCAGCTACCTCCGGATCGACTGCCCCCTGATTTTCTAGAAGCGCGCGCGAGACGCCAAGCAACTCATTCTTAAGTGAAGTTTGATAAGCAACGATGGATCCAAGGAAAACTTTTGAGGCTCCAGCGACCGACGCAAATTCTGCGCTAAGTGCTCCGCCGGTAAGGGATTCGGCAATCGCAAGTTTGAAACCTCGAGACTCGAGTTCTTTCAAAATTGCTGCAGCAGTCATTTTATTCTGTCTCGTCTTGCGCGCGCAGCGGCATACATGTATTGCACTCCTGTGGTGACCGTTAGGAAGGTTGCAAAGAAAACTAGCGCGGATTCAAAAATTGAATACCACTCGCCGAACCATGAAGTTAGAGGCGAAACCACAAAACCAACCATGATTCCCTGAAAAATTGTTTTCAACTTTCCACCAGAAGACGCGGCGACTACTTCATTTCTAATTACTACAAATCGATATGCGGTTATTCCCAATTCACGAATCATTATGATTGCCGTGATCCACCAGGAGACTTCGCCCAGGAGTGACAAAGTTACCAGTGCTCCCCCAAGAAGCGCCTTGTCTGCAATTGGATCTAAAAGCTTTCCAAGATTTGTAATTAGACCGCGCTTGCGAGCGATTGCGCCATCTATGCCATCACTAGCCATGATGATGATAAATACTAAAACCGACACCCAGCGCAATGCCGATTCGGGGTTACTGAATTCTGCGAGTGTCCAAATAAATAGCGGCACAAATATAATTCGTGCCATTGTGATGATGTTTGGGATATTGAAAATAGAACTTGCCGTGCGTTCAATAAGGTTTGATTTCTGGGAATTCCTTGGGTTGGGCATTATTTACGACCGGTTAGTTTCCAGGCGTCTTCGTCGCCATCTTCATCATCGCCAAATCCGTTTCCGCCAGAAATTATTGAACGGTCTACATTCTCACGAGGAATGAAATCTTCAAAATCACCGGCTGCCAAATTTGATTCCTCAGGTTCGGAATCGATTACCGCCGCTGCTGCGGCTACCGCCGGTGTCGAGGATGCACCGGGCTCCCCGCGCAATTGCGCCAGCACTGTAGAAAGGTCTTCAGGTTTCACCATGACGTCACGAGCCTTTGACCCTTCACTTGGGCCCACTATGTTTCGTGATTCCAGTAGGTCCATCAATCGGCCAGCTTTAGCAAAGCCAACGCGTAACTTGCGCTGCAACATTGATGTTGAACCAAACTGAGAACTGATGATTAGCTCGGCCGCCTGAAGCAAAACGTCTAGGTCGTCGCCGATATCGGCATCGACCATGTTCTTGGCTGCCACCGGTGCATCAACATCGGCACGATACTCAGGTTCCATCTGCTGCTTTACGTGATCAACAATTCGCTGCAACTCACTTTCGGCAAGCCAGGCACCCTGAACACGCATCGGCTTGTTGGTGCCCATCGGTGAGAACAGGGCATCACCCTGGCCGATAAGTTTTTCGGCACCTGGTTGATCCAAAATAACTCGAGAGTCAGTAACCGAAGTAACCGAGAAAGCCAAACGGCTAGGAACGTTTGCCTTGATCAAACCAGTAACCACATCTACCGATGGGCGCTGGGTAGCTAGCACCAAGTGAATGCCTGATGCGCGAGCCAGCTGAGTGATTCGGACAATTGAATCTTCAACATCGCGTGGGGCAACAATCATCAAGTCTGCAAGCTCATCTACTACAACAAGTAGGTATGGGTAAGGTTGCAACTTGCGCTGTGATCCTTCAGGCACTTTTACCTCACCGGCAACAACTGCGCGGTTGAAATCATCGATGTGTTTAAATCCAAAACTTGCAAGGTCGTCGTAGCGCATGTCCATTTCTTTAACGACCCACTGAAGCGCCTCGGCAGCTTTTTTGGCGTTGGTAATGATTGGAGTAATCAGGTGTGGCACTCCCTGATACGCGGCAAGTTCAACGCGCTTGGGGTCAATCAAAACCATTCGCACTTCGGCAGGCTTTGCGCGCATCAAAATTGAAGTAATCATTGAGTTCACAAAACTTGATTTACCCGCACCCGTAGCACCGGCAACCAAAAGGTGTGGCATTTTTGCCAGGTTGGCGATTACATAACCGCCCTCAACATCTTTACCAATACCAATAGTCAATGGGTGCAAACTCTTGGCGGCGACCTCAGAGCGCAACACGTCACCAAGAGAGACGGTTTCACGATCAGTGTTGGGAATTTCAATACCGATAAGTGACTTGCCCGGAATTGGAGCGAGAATGCGGACCTCGTTTGAGGCAACAGCATATGAAATATTGCTGGCAAGACGAGTTACCGCCTCAACCTTTACACCTGGGGCAAGTTCGACTTCGTACCTAGTTACCGTTGGGCCGCGAGAGAAACCAACCACTGCCGCTTCAACGTTGAATTCTTTGAAGACGCTGGTGATTGATGCAACAACCTGGTCGTTCGCCGCAGACTTTGCTTTTGGAGGGGTACCAGGCGCCAAAATACTGAGTGGAGGCATAGCGTAGGGACGGTTTACCTTGGGCGCTGATGGCGCAGCCACTGGAACCGCGGCCGCAGCCACCGGAGCTGGAGCCGGTGCCACGAACTCTGCCGCTAGGGCTGGAATGGTAATTGGCTCCGTCTTGGTGGTGTCTACAATTTGGGTTTCGTCAACCGATGGAACACTCAGCTGAGTTGCTTGCAAATTGTCGTTGAAGATTGCATCAAAGGCATCTTCATCGGTGGCTACCAGCGGGCTATCAAACGCTAGATCTTCGTTGCCTTTTCCACGTCGCCACCAAGGAACCTTGGTGCCATCAAAGGCATCAGGAATATCGTCTTCAATTTCTTCTACTTCGGCGCGAGTGCGAGACTCACCAAATAGGTAGGTGGTCAGCTCGCGAAGGCGCTCGCCAATGCGGTTGGGAGCAGTTTTGGTCATGATCAAGAGCGAACCAAAAACGAAAACAGCCAGAACTGGAATGGTTCCCCAAATGGTTATTGTGTTGAAGAAAGGAACAGAAATTAGCCAGCCAAAAATTCCACCGCTGTAGGCGAGTGGCCATTCGCCGTCATAGGGCTGCACCGCTTTTCCATCTTTCAAGAACACCACGTGAAAGAAACCGCTGATTGAAACCAGGAACAGGAAGAGTCCAATTCCAATTCGGCCGTTGTCTCGAACGGTTGACGGATGGCGCATTAGATAAATGGCAAAAATGATCATCACGACCGGAAGACCAAAAGATAGACGGCCAAACAGCGCGCCCATGGTCCAGACGTGAACGCCATGCGCCCAATCTTGCTTGATCAGCACCCAGCCAAAGGTTGCTCCAATTACGCCTAATAAGAAAATGAAGAAAGGCAGGCCATCTCGACGGTCTTCTTTAGCAATCTTGTCTGGGCTTAGTGCGCGAGCACCGGCCCCAACGGCGTGGGCGAAAAACATGTAGATAGATGTAAAAGCAGAACCAGAATCGGCCTGAGTTTGACGCGCTCGAGGTGCTGCCGCTCGCGGAGTTGCTGAACGTGGTGCCGCAGCCCGGGTGCGCGGAGCGCTCTTAGCCCTGGATGCGGGCTTGCGAGGGGTTGGTTTACGCGCGGCCATGCCTCAAAACTAACAGCCACCACCGCCAGATGCCCGTAGGCACGGCGAAGTTAGCCTTCGATGACTACCGGAATGATCATTGGGCGACGTCTATGTGCCTTGTTCACCCAAGTACCAATAGTTCGGCGAATGACCTGCTGCAGGGCGTAGGTGTCTCGGACTCCTTCACTTGCCGCTTCAGTCATAGCTCGCTCGATAAGAGGCTTTACAGCATCGAAGACATGGTCACCTTCGGCGAAGGCTCTAGCCCTTATCTCTGGGCCAACGATAATGCGACCGGTTTCTTTATTTATCACAGCAAAGATTGAAATAAATCCTTCTTCAGCCAACACCCTGCGATCGTGAAGGTCGTCATCGGTTATGGTTCCAACATTTTTGCCGTCTACGTAAAGAAGTCCACATTCCACCGCACCAACAACTTCGGCTACGCCATCAACTAAGTCAATTACCCAACCATCTTCAGTAATTAAGACACGCTCGTGAGGTACTCCGGTTTGTTCGGCAAGTTTTCCGTTGGCAATGAGGTGACGATACTCGCCGTGCACAGGCATCACGTTTTTGGGCTTCAAAATGTTGTAGCAATAAAGAAGCTCACCTGCGGCGGCGTGACCAGACACGTGCACCTTTGCGTTGCCCTTATGCACAACGTTTGCGCCTAATTTGGTTAGGCCATCAATTACCCGATAAACGGCATTTTCGTTTCCAGGAATCAGTGAGCTTGCCAAGATAACGGTGTCACCCTCGCCGATCTGGATATCGTGCTCAAGATTGGCCATTCGAGCCAGCACGGCCATTGGCTCACCCTGCGAACCGGTTGACATATAAACCACCTGGTCATCGGGCATGTTTGCTGCCTGCTTTAGGTCAACAAAGTCCTCTGTTTCGGCGTTCAAATAACCCATTTGAATTGCAATCTGCATGTTTCTGACCATCGACCTACCCACAAGAGCCACTTTTCTCTTATTGGCTTTTGCGGCGTCGACAACTTGCTGCACGCGGTGCACATGGCTTGAGAAGGATGCAACAATCACGCGCTTCTTTGACCTTGAAATTATGTTTTCTATTACTGGACCAATTTCTTTTTCCAGGGGCGTGAACCCTGGTACATCGGCATTAGTGGAGTCGCTCATAAAAAGATCAAGGCCCTCTTCGCCGACGCGTGCGAACGCACGAAGGTCGGTCAAGCGTCCATCTAGTGGCAACTGATCCATCTTAAAGTCACCAGTGTGCAGAATAGTACCGGCCTTACTTCGAATCACAACCGCAAGCGCGTCTGGAATCGAGTGGTTGACTGCGATGAACTCAAGGTTGAACCCGGCAAGGGTTTCTTTGCGGCCTTCTGCCACCACCATTGAAAAAGGATTGATGCGGTGCTCTTTGAGCTTTGCCTCAACGAACGCCAACGTAAGCGCGGAACCAATCAGTGGAATGTCTTGCTTCAAACGCAGCAGGTATGGAACGCCACCAATGTGGTCTTCGTGGCCGTGCGTAAGCACGATACCCACAACATCATCAAGTCGATCTTTTAGGTAGCCAAAGTCAGGCAAGATTACGTCAACGCCAGGCTGGTGCTCTTCTGGAAAAAGCACGCCAACGTCAACGATCAAAATTTTGCCGTCAATTTCAAAGACGGTCATGTTTCGGCCAATTTCACCGATTCCACCAAGTGGAATGATGCGCATTACGCCTGGGCGAATTGGAGCAGGTTGAGGCAGGGTCTGAACCAAAGGGTTCTCTTTCTTTGCAACGCTAGGCGTTACCGAGTCGTGCCGGCCACCTTAGGCAGCGCACCACCGGCGGCTGCGTTTCGGTCTGGGCGGAAGTTCTCAAAACTCAATCCTGGAACTTTACCAACCTTGTCGATATCGGCTTCGATTCTTGCAGCTTCCGAATCTTCTGGACCAACAAGTGGCAGACGAACTCTTGGACTGTTAATCAAACCCAATCCGTGCAAAACATATTTTGCGGCTACAGTACCTGGGACGTGAGTCATGAGTGAGCGCTGGAGTGGCTCTAGTGCGTTGTGCACTGTTAGTGCGTGGTGATAATCATTTCGGTTGGCTGCGTCAACCATTTCTCTATATGCAGCTGGAGCTACGTTGGCAGTGACACCGATAAGACCGGTTGCGCCAATAGACATGTGAGGCAAGACGTTTGCGTCGTCGCCAGAGAAATACATGAGACCTGTTTCGGTCATGATGCGTGAAGCCTGAGCTAGGTCACCCTTGGCATCTTTGATTGCAACGATATTTGGGTGCTTAGCAGCACGGTGAAAAGTATCGTAGGCAATTGCAATTCCGGCACGACCAGGAATATCGTAAAGAATTACCGGTAGATCTGTGGCATCGGCAATTAGACGAAAGTGAGTCAGCACACCGGCTTGAGTTGGCTTGTTGTAGTAAGGGGTCACGATCATGACACCATCAGCTCCAGCTTTTTCAGAAGCTTTATAAAGCTGCATCGCGTGAGCGGTTTCGTTAGATCCACCGCCCGTGATTATTTTTGCTCGACCGCCTGAAACAGACTTGCCAACTTCAACCAATTTAATCTTTTCGGCGTCAGTCAAAGTGCTAGTTTCACCGGTTGTTCCCGTCACAACAACGCCATCGGCTCCGTTTGAGATCACATAATCAATGTGCTTCTCGGTTGCATCCCAATCCACTTCGCCTTCGGCGTTCATAGGAGTGACGAGTGCAACCAGGGTTTGGCCAAATAGGTTCTTCTGTGACATAAAACTAAGCCTATCGGTGACTAGGCTGAGCCTGTGAACCTGATGCCAACGAAGGCCGACTGGCGGGAAGCTAAACGTGCACCGATAAAAGACCTAGTCGCCGGCATTACTGTAGCCATTGTGGCCCTGCCCCTTGCCTTGGCATTTGGAATTGCCTCTGGGCTTGGAGCCGAATCGGGCATTACGACCGCAATCATCGCTGGAGCTTTGGCAGCCATCTTTGGTGGTAGTCGCCTTCAGGTTTCAGGGCCAACCGGAGCAATGACAGTGGTTCTTGTGCCAATCGTTCACCAATTTGGATTAAATGGTGTCTTGATGGTTGGCCTTATGGCCGGGTTCATTTTGATTGTCGCTGCCTTTGCGAAAATCGGTGAGCATGTTCATCGACTTCCCACCTCTTTAATTGAGGGCTTCACCGCAGGCATTGCAGTTGTGATTACTCTTCAGCAGTTTCCTTCTATTTTTGGTGTTTCTGCTAGCGAATCAGAGAAAGTCTGGGCGGGCGCATTAGATGTATTTTTGCGAGGCTTTTCTAATTTTCAATTAGCACCGGTGATGATTTCACTAGTTGTCTGCGCAGTAATTCTGCTTGGCACCAAACGATGGTCGAACTTTCCTTTTGCGTTATTTGCAGTTGTAGTTGCAGCTCTAGCTGTAAAGCTATTTGGTATCGAAATTGAAACTATAGGCGAGCTCCCGGCTCGAATCGGAAACTTTGACCTAGCGTTCGCAAACACCGATAGCCTGCTTGCCCTAATGCCGTCGGCATTTGCGGTTGCTGCGCTTGCGGCTTTAGAAAGCCTATTATCGGCAAAGGTCGCGGACAAAATGCGCGGCGGTGGTGAAAAGCATGATTCAAACCGCGAGCTCTTTGGTCAAGGAATAGCCAATTTGGTGGTGCCGTTTTTTGGTGGCGTTCCGGCAACTGCGGCATTAGCTCGAACAGCCGTTAACGTTCGCTCGCACGCGCAATCAAAACTTGCCGCGCTCAGCCACTCGATTATTTTGGCCTTGGTTGTTTTGACATTTGCGCCGCTGGTTGGACAAATTCCTTTGGCTGCCCTTGCAGGCGTTCTGCTTGCAACAACCGTAAGAATGATAAAACCTCGCGAACTGTTTGAATTAGCAAAAGAGACTCGCCTCGACGCACTGGTTCTGGTTTGCACCTTTTTGGCAACAGTTGCTATTGATTTGATCTCTGCGGTGATTATTGGCCTGGCGCTATCGCTGATTTTGAGACGCACAAGATTTGCTCAAATCGACAGACGTTATCCACCGGTTGATCAAAAAGAAACCCTCGGCGACTAGCACCGAGGGTTAATTCATAATTTTTGCTTATGGGGCTACGCGGCCATTCTTGTTGAACGCCTCGTAGGTATAAGGCATGAGTTCAGCCCAGAAATCTTCCATCTTTTCAGCACACATTTCGATTTCACGCTGTGGGAAAGATGGAAAGTGAGTTCCTTCGCGCTGAGTGCGAAGGCTCAAGAAGTTCATCAGGGCACGAGAGTTCATAGTCACGTACATGCTTGAGTAAATGTTAAGCGGAAGCACAATACGTGCAACTTCACGTGCAACACCGGCTTCTAGCATTCGCTTATAAGATTCGTATGCCTGCTGAGAGGTTGTGCGTGACTCTTGCTCAACTAGAGCAATCTGCTCTGCAGAGCCAGGCAAGAATTCGTAGTGGCCAGTCTTACCAACTTGGACCAAATTACGGTCTGAGGCTGGTACATAAAAGACGGGACTTAACTCCTTGTAACGACCTGACTCTTCGTTATAGCTGGCAATGCGGTGACGCATGAACTCGCGGAAAACAAAGATAGGCGCCTGCACATAGAACGTCATTGAGTTGTGCTCGAAAGGCGAACCGTGACGGTCACGCATTAGGTAGTTAATCAAGCCCTTATTGCGCTTCTCATCTTCGGCTGCATCGGTGTGGGCAGCTGCAGATTCAAGAGTCTGCTCGCCCTGGGTCGATACTCGAGCCGCAAACAAGACGTCTGAGTCTGATGCGCTAGAACGGACTAATTCAACGGTTACGTCGCTTCGAAAAATGATGTCTGACACCCCTACAGCCTAGTCGTTTGGGCACATCGGCTAGAACGCAGTCAACTTGCCCGAGCCTCGTAATACTGGGTAACGCTTTATTTAAGGCCAAGTCATGGGCTTAGCCTTATTGCATGCCCCTAGAAATCCGCCTCGCGCTAGTCTTTGGCCTGCTGGCTGCAGCCATTGCAGCAGGGCTAATTTGGCGCGCACGAACAGGGAAAGCCAAACGCGTGAGCGGTGGCGAACAGATAAATCTTGCCGAACTTGCTGCAGTCAAAGACGGCAAACCCGTGGTTAGCTTTGGCAAAAAAGTGACCTTCTTACAGTTCTCAAGTGAATTTTGCGCAGCCTGCCGCCAAACGGCACGACTTTACAGAGAGCTAGAGCAGGTTCACCCAGAGATTCTTCACATTGAAGTGGACATAACTAATCGAATTGACCTGGCAAATAAATTCAACATTCTTCAGACCCCAACCACATTGGTTCTAGATGCCAACGGCAAAGTTACTTCAAGAATTGGTGGGGCCGTAAAACAACAGACAATCCAAGATGAAATAGGGAGCTTCGTAATCTAATGAGCGATGGAACAAAACAAACACCTGCAGGAATTGACCCACGCGGCCCAAGATTTGGCGCAGCTATCACTTCTGTTTTACTTTTGATCACCGTGTTCCTTGCACTTGACCCGGCCACCTTAGGTGCAGCATTCGGGGTACTTCTTGTAGTTACCGCATCATTTGCTATTGGAGCCTTCTTTGGAAATTCAAAGCACCCGTACGGTTTTATCTTTAAGAAATTGGTGCGACCTCGCCTGGCTGCACCAAAAGAACTAGAAGACCCTCGCCCACCTAAGTTTGCTCAGTTGGTTGGTTTACTGGTTGCTGGCACCGGAGTTGTGCTGTATGTAGCGGGAGCTAGTGGAGCATTAGTATTTGCAGCGGGAGCAGCGTTTATAGCAGCATTCCTAAATGCAGCATTTGCGTTTTGTTTGGGTTGCCAAATTTATGTTGGACTGCAGCGCGTTGGGCTTATTAAGAAGCACTAATTTCTAAAGTTTGCTTGTTGCAAGCGCAATGGCTCGCCTCATTGCGCCTCTAGCGCGCCGGCGATCACCGCAGGCATCGTAAGCAAGGCTCAGATTAAACCAGTCGTGAAAGTCATTCGAGTTTTCTGCAGCAGCACTCCACCGCGCAAATGCGGAATCTGCTGAAGAGCGAACGGCACGTCCACTGGGTCGCGTTTCTATTCCAAGATCAGGCCAGTTGCCTTCTGACTCAACCCTTGCAACTAGTTTCTCGGCAGCCAAGCCAAAGCGCAGTTCAACAAAAGTTGCCCAAAGTGCAAGAACTGGAAAGGCAAGAATCAGCACCCCCATTACCTGCCCAACCAATATGCCGGTCAAAATAAGTGAAACGCCGGTATTGGCAAGCAGTGCAACATAGAGCAGCAGCAAGGCGGTCATGATAAGCGCACCAAATTTAACGCGTGACACGCTCTACCTAGTTCTTAGTGTTAGCTTCAACAACAGCCTGCAAACCAACTACTAAACCAGTTGTTTTAACCGCGGTGCGAAGACTCAATAAAATGCCGTGAACATAGGATCTAATAGAAGATACTTCGTGGCTGATAGTTAGCACTTCACTTTCGCCACCAAAAATAATGTCTTGTTTTGCTGAAACACCCGCAAGCCTCAAGCTGTGGATCGGCACCCCTGCAACAGCCTGGCCGCGGGCTTCTTGGCCCACTCCGGGAATTAGCGGTGCAGTCATTCCCCTGCGTGCTTCTGAAATCATTTCGGCGGTGCGAACAGCCGTGCCAGAGGGCGAATCAATTTTGCCGGCGTGGTGGGCCTCTACGATTTCGATTGAATCAAAATACTTTCCGGCCTGTGCCGCAAACGAGCTCGCCAACATTGAGCCAATTGAAAAATTTGGAATTACAAGAACAGCGCTGCTTGGGTTTGTTGAAGCTTTTTTATCTAGCTCTGCAAGCTTGGGCGCCGACCACCCACTTGTGCCAACCACAATCTTTAGACCGTTGGCAATTGCAAAATCTACTACCTTCTCACTGACCTCGAGCTTGGTCACTTCAAAGATTACGTCGGCCCCCAAGACCTCGTTTAGCTGGCTCTTGGAGTCAAGTGCTGCGTGCAGGTGTAAATCTTGAGCGGCGTCAATTAACTCAATGGCAAGTTTGCCCATGCGGCCAGTGGCACCTACTACAGCTACTTTGATTGACATACTTCTAATCCTAGTTTGATGGTTTAGAGAAACTCGGAGAAGGTTGCTTCTTCAACATCGCCAACCGCAACAATTGAGCGCTCACGACCCACCAGATCTTGAGCCAGAGATTGAATGTCGGCCAAAGTCACCGCGTGCACGTGACGAAGCGAATCATCTAGGTCAAAGAATTCACCGTTCACGATTTCCGCACTGATAAGGCGGTTCATGCGTGCCATAGTGCTCTCATATTTAAGGGCAAGGCTGCCTGAGATGTTTCCCTTGGCAAGTTCCAGCTCATCTACTCGAATTCCATCGGTAGCAATTTTCTCAAACTCGGAAACCATCAGGCGAGTAACTTCGGCAGTTTTTGCCGGCGAGCAACCAGCGTATAGACCAAAGTAGGCGGCATCGGAATACCCCTGATTGAAAGAGTAAACAGAATAAGCCAGCCCGCGCTTCTCTCGGATCTCTTGGAACATTCTTGAACTCATGCCGCCGCCAAGAACGGTGTTCAAAATTCCCATGGCGTAGCGGCGCTCATCATCGGCCACCAAACCCTGCAGACCAATCAATACGTTTGCTTGAGCAATAGGGCGCTTAATTACTTTCAGTTCAGTTCCGCGAGTAATTTTGGCCGGATGCAGTAAACGTCTGTCTACTGGCTGTGCCTTGGCATTTAGATCCCAGCCCGCTTCTAGGAGAGATTTTTCAACAAGTTCAATAAGGTTTGAGTGCTCAACCCCGCCGGCAGCCGCAATGACTAAATCCTGTGGGCGGTAATTTGCCTGGTAGTGGCTCCACACAGCTTCGCGAGTCACAGCGGTGATGGTTTCGTTGGTTCCACCAATAGGGCGCCCTAGAGCGTGCTCGCCAAGCACCGCCTCGGCAAAAGCTTCGTGGGCTACGTCTTGAGGATCATCGTCATTCATGGCTAGCTCTTCAAGAATTACAGTGCGTTCATTCTCAAATTCTTTTGAATCAATTAGTGACGACGTGAGCATGTCACCAATGACATCTACCGCAAGTGGTAGAGCCGAGTCTTGCACTCGTGCGTAATAGCTGGTGTGTTCTTTTCCAGTGGACGCATTAGAAGAGCCACCAACCGAGTCAAAGGCAACAGCAATATCTAGTGCGCTGCGCTTCTTTGTTCCCTTGAATAACAAATGCTCTAAGAAGTGAGTTGAGCCGTGGTGACCGTCGGTCTCGTCGCGAGAGCCAACGGCAACGGAGAATGAAACAGCTACGCTTTGGGCGCCAGGCATGTGCTCTGTTAAAACTCGAACACCGCTTGGGAGGATAGAACGGCGAACCGAACTACCTCCCGAAGCGGTGAACGACAGGTCGTTCTGATCTAGCGGAAATAAAATTTCACTCATTGCTAAACCAGAACTCTCTTTTTAATTACTCTTCGTCAGATGCTGCTGCATCACCCTCAACAACCGGAGCCAGTGATAGCTTTCCGCGGTCATCGATCTTGGTGATTTCAACCTGAAGCTTCTGGCCAACCTCAAGAACGTCTTCAACGTTCTCAACGCGCTTGCCAGCCATCTTC
>JBJOJI010000071.1:0-3893 GCA_046046665.1 Actinomycetota bacterium | reverse complement strand
CTCACTCGTACGCGAGTGGGGTTTTGTGCTTAAACTTGGCAAATGTTGCCAACCACTGACCACCTGATTGCTGCCGAAGAATCTTCGGCTGCCGCCTGGGAGGTTTTGCCGTTATTTGAGCAGGTTGAGCAGCACGATGATCGGCCAAGAAAAGCCCTCGAAGCTTTGACCGCCTGGATGAAAGGCGACGCCACAGTAACTCAGGTTCGACAGGCTGCATTCGACGCGCACGAAGCTGCTCGTGACACAACAGATTTGACTGCAAGATATGCGGCTCGTGCCTGTGGCCAAGCTGCATCGGTGGCTCATGTAATAACTCATGCTCCCCATGCAATTCGTTATGCGCAGAAAGCCATGGCTCATGTCGTTTCTTAGAAATCTCGCTGAAGGTCAACGGTGTGAAGTGCGCGTCTATAACGTTGAGACTCTTGAAGACCATTTGGTTTACCGCACCAATCAACCGGAGACTTGATTCTGAATGGAAATGGTGTTCTCTGGAGGTTGCCGAGCGATGGCCGCAGCGAGCCAATTGAAATCAAAATAATCGGAGTACCAGAGCTAAATAACGATCATGTGCTTTCACCGGATCACAAATGGGTTTACGTGTCTGCGTTCGATGATTGGCATATTTACAAGGCACCAATTTCTGGCGGCCAAGCAACCAGAGTCACCAAGGAACGCGAAAATGCGATGCATTTTTTGCACGGCATAAATTCTGACGAAAGCCAGCTTGCCTATGTTCATTTGCAACTTAACGCAGAAGACGTTTTCACTAGTGGCCGAATTCACATACAGAACATTGCCACGGGTGAAGATCGGGTCTTAGTAGGAGGCTCAGGCCCTGAAGATGGTTCTGAATTTTCTGTAGATGGCGAGTGGATCTATTTCAACTCCGAACACTTCACCCCTGGTACTGCGCAAATTTGCCGAGCAAGGTTAGATGGCACTGGTTTTGAAAGATTAACTTCTGATCAATTTGTTAACTGGTTCCCACACCAATCGCCAGATGGAAAGCAATGGGTTTACCTAAGTTATCCAGCAGGAACTGGGGGCCACCCTGCAGACTCACCGGTGGAAATAAAACTGGTCAAAAACGAGACCTGGCTAGAACCTGTATCTGTTGTTCAGCTTTTTGGCGGTCAGGGCACGATAAACGTAAATAGCTGGTCGCCGGATTCAAAGCAATTTGCCTACGTTTGCTACCCAATCGGTTAGGCGCCGGGAATTCCTAAACCTGCTAATGCGGTTAGATTTAGGTGTGCCTTTTGGGGCGCTTTTATAAAGGGGAGACATAGATGTCTGGTTTCATTAATTTCATCACCGGCCGCAAGAGCGCTTGGGTAACACTGCTTATCGGGCTATTTTTTGCAGTTCTTGCATTTGGCCCACTTCGTGCCGCAACAACAGAAACCAACCCAGGGGTAGGGCTTCCGGCCGACACCGAATCGGTGATTGTTGATGAGAAGCTGGCAGACTTTCCGGGCGCCGATTCAACTGCTGCGGTAATTGTTTACGCAGCCGATGACATGTTCACCGATACCCAGATTCAATGGCTGCAGGGTGAGTTTGATCCGCAGACGCAGATGCCTGCCGGCGGTGCCAACGAGAAATTTGCTGAGTATTCAAATGTTGATGTCAATGGAGCAAAATTTGTTCCACCGGCCAGCATTTCTGAAGACAAAACCACCGCGGTAATTACCGTACCCATGGAAAAGACCGAAGCCACTGAAGAAATAACTTCTCGCGTTGAGGCCCTTCGTGAAATTGCAAAAGAGGGCGCACCTGCCGGTCTTGATGTTTACGTGACCGGCCCTGAAGGCTTCCAGGCAGACCTTGCCGGGGTATTCGCTGGTGCAGACTTCACGCTGCTGCTTTCAACTGTTGTTGTTGTGGCCGTGCTACTTCTTATTACCTACCGCTCACCAACTCTTTGGTTAGTTCCGCTGCTTGTAGTCGGAACAGCCGATGGCATGGCTGGCCAACTTGCTCGCCAGGTCGCCAACCTTTTTGGCATCACCCCGGATGGTTCGGTAACTGGAATTTTGTCGGTACTGGTATTTGGTGCGGGTACTAACT
The DNA here is from genome assembly GCA_046046665.1 of Actinomycetota bacterium. GTDB lineage: Bacteria > Actinomycetota > Actinomycetes > Actinomycetales > Microbacteriaceae > Rhodoluna. The sequence continues at coordinate 1,817 of JBJOJI010000071.1, read as the reverse complement.
ACGCGCTGTTGCTAATTGCCCGATACCGCGAAGAGCTTTTAACTTCTGAAGATCGTCACGTTGCTATGGCTAAGGCAGTTCGCGGCGCAGGCCCGGCAATTATTGCCTCTGGTTCAACCGTGACCCTTGCACTTCTAACTTTGACTTTTGCAGACCTTGCCGGAAACCGTTCCCTTGGAATTGTTTGTGCAACTGGAATTGTGATTGCAATGATTTCGGCGTTGGTTGTCTTGCCAGCTGCACTAGTTGTGTTTGGTCGCGGTTTGTTCTGGCCGTTCGTGCCAAAGTTTGGTGGGGTCAACAAGAGCGATAGCGGTCTTTGGGCCAAGCTTGGCCGTGGCGTAAGCAAGAAGCCTGTTGCCGTATCAATTCTTGGCGTGATTGTTTTAGGTGCACTTGCATCTGGTGTTGGTGGGATACAGGTAGGGCTTGCCTCAACAGACCGATTCTTAAAAACCCCTGAGGCTGTTGTTGGTCAGCAAGTGCTTGCCGAGGCGTTCCCAGCCGGAAGCACTAGCCCAACAATTGTCATCAGCAACGATGCGCAAATGAATGATGTAAAGCATGCAGCAGAAGCCGTTGAAGGTGTTGCATCTGTTGTGGTTGGTAAGAGCAACGGCGGCATCACCAAGCTAGAGGTTGTGCTTGATGGTGAGAGCCAGTCAGACGAAGCCTATGAATCAATCAAGGCTCTGCGCACCGCGGTGCACGAGGTTGAAGGTGCTGATGCAATGGTTGGTGGCCTTGATGCCCAGGCGCTTGATGTTAAAGACGCCTACGCTCATGACCAACTAATTGTGATTCCACTGATTCTGATTTTGGTATTCATTGTGTTGGTGCTGTTGCTGCGTGCACTGGTAGCGCCAATTCTGTTGCTGGTTACCGTGGTTGCATCTTTCTTTGCATCAATGGGTGCCGGCTGGTGGATCTTCACGAACGTGCTTGGGTTCCCGGCGCTAGATCTAAGTGTGTTCCTTTACAGCTTCTTGTTCCTAGTTGCACTAGGCGTTGACTACAACATCTTCTTGGTGACCCGTGCAAAAGAAGAAGCCGAGCACTTGGGCACCAAGCAGGGAATGATCAAGGCCTTGAGTTCAACCGGTGGCGTGATTACCAGCGCGGGTATTTTGCTTGCCGCGGTATTTGCCGTGTTGGGTGTTCTGCCGCTGGTAGCACTAGCGCAAATTGGTGTGATTGTTTGCATTGGTGTGTTGCTAGATACGTTGCTGGTACGTACCGTGATTGTGCCGGCGCTGGCCTTCATGACCGGAAAAAAGTTCTGGCTGCCAAGCAAAAAGTTCGAAGCTTAGTAAATGAAAAACCCTCCCAGTCGGGAGGGTTTTTCATTACAACTTCAACCACACAGTTTGATCAGCAACCAAATCGTGGCCGCTGGTCATGCCGTGCAGGCTTGAGGCAATTACTTCGCCCCTAGGTAGCGCAATTGATTCGTGACCAAAATTGTGAACTACAAGAATTTCACCGTTGCGGAACCCAAGTGAGTGCTCACCAATAAACTCTGGCGCCCAATCAAATGAGCCCTCACCAAGCTTTAGCTCTTTGCGAAGTTGCAAGGCCTGCTTGTATAGCTCAAGAGTTGAGCCTTCAACCCCATCTTGCTGATCGCGAGAGTACTGGGCATAAATTTCTGGCTGCGGTAGCCAAGACTTACCGGTGGTGTTGAAACCGTTGGCTGCGCCAATACCTGATTCCCAAGGCAACGGAACTCGGCATCCGTCGCGGCCCACGCGCTCACCATTGGTGCGGGCGAAGGTTGGGTCTTGGCGATACTGCGGCTCAAGCGTGGTGTGCTCTGG